>CAXTSH010000107.1:0-5377 GCA_964246925.1 uncultured Acetobacteraceae bacterium | reverse complement strand
AGCGAGGGTTGGCGCTTCGGACAGGGACCTCGAGACCCCGATCGTTACTTTGTCTGCCGTTATCGAGACGACGCAAAAAACGATCATCTTGCTCGTGCCTCGCTCGGCACGCGAATGCCTCTTTGGTCGCGGACCAGGGGCCACCGTATCGTGCCGCTGAGCTCTACTGACTTCGTTGCCACTAACCGGCTTTTCATATAATCGGCTGATCGCGGTCGACCTCCGACCGTGAGACATGATGCCCCAAGCCACCCCGGACACGCGCCAAGGCGTGCCGCGCACGGCCACCTGACTGCGGAGGACAGGTTCTGGCCGCAAGCGAGGCACGGCCGGCGAGCGACGACGAAAGAGCAGGCCCTCCCGCAGCTCGACGTGACCTGCCCGGGCGCCGGGGTCACCACGCTCCCGCTCTTCCCCTGACGCGCCCCACGCCGTCGCATCCGTGGACGCACACCCTTCTCCTCCTCCTGCTGCCGATCGCCGTGCACCTGCCGGTGCTCACACCGTGGCTGAGTGCCGACCCGATCCTCTGGTGGTCCGGCCTGGCGCCGCCGCTCCACCAGCTCGTCCCCGGCAACCCCGGATGGATCGACGGCAATGCCGGCGTCACCACCGAGGCCCTCGGCCACCTCGCCGCCGACGACTGGCTGCACGGCATCGTGCCCTGGTGGAACCCCTACAGCGGCGTCGGCATGCCGCTCGCCGCCGAGATGCAGCCTTCCGCCCTGTTCCTGCCCTTCGTGCTCCTGCTCCACCTGCCCAACGGCGTCCTCGTGCTCAAGATCGCGATGGAGGTGCTGACCGGCCTCTTCACGCTCGCCCTGCTGCGCACGCTCGGCATCGCCGCCTCCGCCGCCCTCCTCGTCGCGATCTTCGCCGAGTTCAACGGCACCTTCGCCTGGTATGCGCACGCCCCGATCATGCCGGTCGCCTTCCTGCCGCTCCTGCTGCTCGGCATCGAACGCTGCCGCCTCGCCGTGCGCGACCGCAGGCGCGGCGGCTGGGCCCTCGTCGCCGTCGCCATAGCCATGTCGATCTATGCGGGCTTTCCGGAGACGGCCTTTCTCGACGCGCTGCTGGGCGCCATCTTCGCCTCCGCCCGCCTCCTCACGTTCGGGAACCGCGCCGACCGGACCCGCTTCGCCATCTCGCTGGCCTCAGGCAGCCTGTGCGGGCTGCTGCTCGCCGCACCCGCCGCAATCCCTTTCCTCGATTACCTCCCGCACGCCTACCTCAGCACCCACGCCGATGACGGATCGCAGCATCTCCTGCCCGGCAGCCCGGCCATGCTCATGCTGCCCTACATCTTCGGCACCATCCTGTTCGGCCACATCGCGACCGGCGCCGGGCAGGCCTACTGGTGGGACGCCGGCGGCTATGTAGGCCTCCCTCTCGTCGTTCTCGCCGTCTTCGCGCTGCTCGGCCGCAGCCGCGACCCGCTACGCTTGGCGCTGGCGGCCTGGCTGCTCGCGAGCTTCGCCAAGGCCGCCGGCTTCCCGCCCGCGGTCTCGCTGTGGAACCTCATCCCGTTCGTCCGCCAGACGCTGTTCCCGGTCTACATCGCGCCCAGTTGGGAGTTTTCCGTCCTTCTCCTCGCCGCCCTCGCGCTCGACGACTGGATCCGCCGGCCCCAGGCGGATCGCGTGCGCGCCACCGCCGCCCTCGCCACCGCCCTCTCTCTCCTCGCCGCCTCGCTCTGGTTCGCCAGACCCGAGATCCTCCGCCTTCTGCAGCTTGCCCCGCACTACCGGCTGATCGCGGCACCTCTCGCCGGCATGACCATCGCGGTCGCGGTGGCCGCCGGTTTCCTCCTGGCAGGCCGGCCCACCCAACGCCGCGTCCGGGCTCTCTCCCTCGTCGTCGCCTTCGGAGCCATCGCCAACTTCGCCGTGCCGCTTCTCTCGGCCACACGGGCAGCCAAGCTCGATGAAAGCCCCATCGCCTTCCTCCGCACCCATCTCGGCCTGCAACGTTTCTACGGCATCGCCGTCTTCGGACCGAACTACGGCGCCTACGAACGTCTCGCCTCGGTCAACCACAACGCCCTGCCCGTGCCGCGGGACTGGGTCGACGACCTCCACGCCCGTCTCAGCCCGTCGATGAACGGCGTCGAGTTCTTCGGTCGCTCACTCATCCCGATGAGCCTGCAAGGTGACGACGCGATCAGGCAGGCCCTCCACCCGGACCTCTCCGCCTCGGCGGCCGCCGGCGTGCTCGCCGGATGGGGTGTCCGCTACGTTCTCGCCCCGCACGGCGTCGACCCGTTCACGGAGACCGCCGGCACGTTCCTCCTCCTGCACGACCCGCGCCCGGTCCCGCTCGATCCCGGCGCCTCCATGTCTATCGTGGTCGCACCCCCGCCCGCACTCCTCGGCACCCAGATGACCGAGGCCGGCGTGGTCATCGGCACCTATGCCGGACGTTCGGACGGATCGCTCGCCCTCACCCTCTGCAGCAACGGCGTCTGCCGCCACGGACGGCGCGACCTGCGCGCCGTCCCCGACAACGCCGTTCTCTCCCTGCGTTTCGGCCGGCCGCTCCCCATCGCTGCGAACGCCACGCTCACCGTGACGCTCACTCATCAGGGCGGCACGGCCGGCGTCGCCATCTATCGCTGGCCGGCCCCGACCGGTCCCCCCGCGCCGCTTTTCGTCTTCCGCTTCAAGCCGCCCGGACCGGCGCCGCTGCGCGTCTTCGCCGACCCGCTCATCGACATCTTCGAACTCAACGCCGCTGCCTACGACAGCCTTGCAGCATCCGGGCGCTGCCACCTGACCGCCGTCGATCGCCAGAGGCTGATGGCCGCCTGCGACGCGCCGGACCGTCTGATCCGCCGCGAGCTCTCCTTCCCCGGATGGCATGCCACGATCAACGGCCACCCGGTCACGCTCGAGCGGTCCGGACTGTTCCAATCGGTCGCCCTGCCATCCGGCCGCTCGCTGATCAGGTTTTCCTACCGCCCACCGTTCCTGACCGCCGCCTGCGCCGCGGCCGCTCTCGGCCTCCTCTGGCTTCTCCTGTCGCGCGCCGTGCCCCCGATCGGCCCCACCATCAAGCCGACCGCAACCGGCCACGCGATGGCACTCCTCTTCCTCTCGCTCGGCCTGCCGACCTCGATCATCCTCGCGCTGATCAATCCGCCCTTCCAGGGACCCGACGAGGGCGCACACTTCCTACGCGCGGTCCAGGTCGGCCAGGGCGGCTTCATCGCCACCCGTTTCGTCGGCGACCAGATCGGCGGCAAGCTTCCCCCGTCGCTGCACGACCTGGTCCCCTCCTTCGTCTACCTCCAGTTCCGCTCGCACGCAGGCCTCGACGCCGCACAGCTACGCATCGCCGAAGCGCAGAAATGGTCCGGCAGGCACCGGCGTACGATGTTCCTCAACACCGCGATCTACCCGCCCTGGTTCTACATCCCGCAGGCGGTCGCCATCGATCTCGGCCGCGCCGCCGGGCTGCACGTGCTCGACTGCCTGACGCTCGCACGCCTGGCGAGCGTCGCGTCCGCCTTCGCCGTCTCCGCCGTCGCGATCGCGACCGCCTCCGCCGGAGCGCCCCTGATGGCGGCCATCCTGTCCCTGCCGATGACGCTCGCGCTGTTCGCCTCCTGCGGCCAGGACGCTCTCGTCATCGCCGTCGCAGCTCTGATCGCCTCGTTCCTGTCGCGCCGGATCGAGCATCGCGCGTCGTGGGCCGCCTGGCTGGGGCTCGGATTGGCCACCGGCGCCATCGGTGCGGCGCGCGCGCCCTACGTGCTGTTCTCAGCCCTGCCGCTTGCCGTCGCAGCACGGGGGCCGGACCGCAGGCGCGCCCTCGCCGCGAGCATCGTCGGCGCCGTCATCGCCCTCGCCTGGCTTCGGTTCGGCGCCGGCCCATTGCTGGCGCAGACCCATGCCGGAGGCACGGTTCTGGGCGGCGCCCAGATGGCATTCCTCCGCTCGCACCCGCTCGCGATCCCGAGGATCGCCCTGAGAACCCTACTCACCGACGGCCGGCTCTACGTGCAACAATTCATCGGCATCCTGAACTGGCTCGATGTCGGCCTGCCGTTCGCCTTCTACCGCGGCGTGGTCGTCATCCTCGTTGCCGTGACCATCCTCGCGATCGTCGCCGGCCGCGCCCGCGTCTCGCCACCGCGCGCCGCCGTCGCAACCGTTCTCCTAGCCGTTACCGTGTCCATCTTCGCCGCCCTCTACCTCACCTGGTCGCCAGCGGGTTCACCGATCGTCGTCGGCGTCCAGGGCCGCTATGTCCTGCCGGTCGCGCTGATGACGATCCTGCTGCTCCGACCCGGACACGCGCTCTGGCCGACGCGACTCGCAACCCTCCTGGTCGCGGTCCTGCTCGGGGCCGACCTGGCCGTCATCCCCGCGGCGATCAAAGCCCATTACGGCCTCTAACCCCCTGCCCGGACCGCCTCCGCCACCAGCGACGCCACCAGGGCTGCCGCTTCGATGTGCGGCTGATGCCCGCAGGCGACGACATGCAGCGCCACCCGCCCCGGCAGCCCATGACCATGACGGACCGGGATGATGCGATCCTCGCTCCCCCAGATCACCTTGGTCGGCACCGCAAGCTGCCCGAGCACACCCCGCAGCGAACACGCCTGGGTGCCATCCGGAAACACCCGGTCAACGAGCGCCCGCTGATGTTCCCGCAGCGCCTCGCCCCGTGCCCGCAGCACCCCGCGGACGTAAGCCGGCGTCACCTGGCCAGGGTCCGAGAACAGGCGGCGCAGCCAAGGTGCCAGGCTCGCCTCCTGCTCGGCGCGCGTAAACCCGCGCAGAAAATCGCCGTCGATCTCCGGCCCGAGCCCCGCCGGCGCCAGCAGGCACAGCGACCGCAGGTCGAGTGTTCCCGCCTCGGCCAATGCCAGCGCCACCGCGCCGCCAAGCGAATGCCCGACCAGATGAACCCGCGACAGACCCTCCTCGTCCAGCACCGACTGCACCGCATCGACCAGCGCCTCGAAGCCAACCTGCGCAGGAACCAGCGATCGTCCGTGCCCGGGCAGGTCGATCGCCAGCAGCCGATGGCTCGCCTCGAGCGGCGCCAGCACCGCGCGCCAACTCGAGAGATCGGCCCCGAACCCGTGCAGGAACACGATCGGCGTCCCCTCCGCCGTGCCGAACCACTGTCGATGGACGCCCGGTGTCTCCACCCCACGCAGATCGCCGCTCACGATCCGGCCCCTCGGCCCGGATCCGCCCACTGTCGCCAGATCCACTCCCTGCCGCCGCGCCTCCCGGCGCGCGAGCGGTGTCGCGCGCAAGCAAGATTGGGGCATCATGGGTGAGCATGTCTCCGACATGACCCCAGACCCCGCCGGGGGCGGCGCCCCCGGACCCGCAACCCTTAAGTCAGGCGGGTCTGGGGG
>CAXTSH010000106.1:0-10686 GCA_964246925.1 uncultured Acetobacteraceae bacterium | reverse complement strand
CATCCGGGCGGAGTAGCTGGGCTGCGGCGTCACGCTACGCCGCCTCGCTGCACCAACGCCTCTGCTGATCCGATCGGCTGGACCGATCAGTTCAACACGGACGTTGCGTTGGTCCGGCAGGCTCGGAAAGCCGATCTTTCAGGAGTCAAGACACCCTGAAAGTTGAGACCATGAACAGAGTTTTTTTCGCGGCCACTGCAGTCTTCGTCGGCTTTGCACCCATCGTCGCGTTCGCCGCGCCTGCGGCGCTTCCGGTCACCAATGGGCCCGCGATCACATCGGTTACGCCTGTCGTCGTTCATCCGCTCCGGTCCACGGTACATTACGCGAATGGTGAGCGCTTCGACGTCCCGACCAGCCTCTTGCGGAACCGGGATACGCTTATCAACGGCCTGCCGCCGGAGCCGCTCCAGTTCGACTGAGCTCCGGTCGGGTAATGCCAGCAAGGAACGCTTCAGCGCTCCGGCTGGGCGTCCGTTCGACATGAAGCAGGCATCGGAAGGCACGGCTCGGAAGGTCGAACGGCACGGCCACGAGCAGCCCAGCCTCAATCGAGGGAGCGGCGACCGACGCCGAGATCGCCGTCGCTGCATCGCCAGCTTCCACCGCTCCGCGAACGGCCTCGTTGGACGGCAGCTCGAGCGCGACCGTCAGCGTCGTCGGGTCGAGCCCCGCCGCGGCGATCGCTGCCTCGAACTCGGAGCGCGTTCCCGATCCGGGCTCGCGCATGACCCACTGAGATCCGGCGAGGTCGGACGGCACGAGGCCGCTTGTCCGGGCCGCCCATGGATGGTCAGGCGCGACCACGACCAGGAGCTGGTCGCGAGCCACCTCCCGCTCGACGAGACCCGGATGGTCGATCACCCCCTCGATCAGGCCGATCTCCGCCGTGCCGTCGCGCACGGCGTGGGCGACCTCGGTCGTGTTGCCGATCTGCACGACCAGTTCGATCTGCGGGTGAGCTCGTCGGAAGGCCATGAGGTGGCGCGGCAGCCAGTAATTCGAGATGGTTTGGCTCGCATGGATGCGAAGCGTGCCGCGTCGCAATCCGCCGAGCTCCGCGAGGCGGAGCAGCGCACCGTCGGCCCGGGCCAGGACGCCAAGCGCCTCGCCGAGGAACTCGCGGCCGGCTTCGCTGAGCTCGATCCCGCGCCCGACGCGATGGAACAGCTTGACCCCGAAGCTCTCCTCGAGCGCGTGCACGGCGCTGCTCACCGCCGACTGGGTGAGGTGCAGGGCTTCCGCGGCGCGCGTCACGTGCTGGCGCTCCGCGACGGCAACGAACACGCGGAGCTGCTCAAGCGTCATCCCGCCGCCTCTCCGGACCGGCTAACCGGACCCGTATCACCACGTTGTGCACGAAGAGCGTCGGCACGCATCCGCGCCGAAAGGAAGTCGGGGTCGCCACGTCTGGCCTCGAAGTATGAAAGGACCGCCATCCCATGCTGAATCCGTTCCGGTCTAAGTTCGACATGATCGTCCACTCGACGAACCCGTATAATGCCGAGCCGCCGCTCGACCGCCTGTGCGCCTCGTTCACCACGGACGCACCGCACTTCTACGTACGAAGTCACGGCAATACACCGTGCCTCGATGAGACGCGCCACAGGCTTTCGATCCAAGGCCGGGTCTCAAAGCCTCTCGATCTCGGAATGCGGGACCTGCGCGAGCGTTTCCCGCGCGCGACCGTGCCGGCGGTCATGCAGTGCGCCGGCAACCGGCGTGCCGACATGCAACCAGTTCGACCGACGTCTGGAGACCCATGGGCGCCGGGTGCGATCGGCAATGCCGAATGGACTGGCGCGCCGCTGGCGGAACTGCTGCGCGCGGCCGGCGCCTCGGTGGATCCGTCACTCCACGTCGCCTTCGCATCTGCTGACGAGGTGGAGATGCCGGAGGAGGGCCGCTTCAACTTCGGCGTTTCGATCCCGATGGCGAAAGCAATGTCGCCGGAAGTGCTGATCGCCTGGGCGATGAACGGCGAGGCGCTCGCGCCCGAGCACGGTTTCCCACTACGCGCCGTGGTGCCGGGCTTCGCCGGGGTGCGCTCCGCGAAATGGCTGACCGCGATCACGGTCCAGGACGCACCGTCCGACAATCACATGCAGGAACGCGACTACAAGCTTGTGCCGCCCGGCGTCACGGCCGAGACCGTCGACTGGACTACGGGCCTCGTGATCAATGACATGCCGCTCAACTCAGCCATTTGCGAGCCACAGATGCACGCAAAGCTCGCGCCCGGGCCGGCCCGGGTCCGCGGCTACGCGACCGCGACCGCGCGCCGGATCACCCGGGTCGACGTGTCATCGGACGGCGGCCGCACCTGGCGGCAAGCGGCCCTCGAGTATCGCGAAGACGCGCCGTGGAGCTGGACTTTCTGGGAGGCGACACTCGACCTCGCCATCGGTGACCGCGAGCTTGTTGTCCGTGCCTGGGATTCGGCGGGCCAGACCCAGCCCTCGCAGCCGGACGACACCTGGAACTTCAAGGGCTATCTCAGTGCCGCCTGGCATCGCGTTCCCGTCTCCGTCGCCTGAGAGCCGGACGACGATGCACTCGCCAGGCGCCCGACATGGATGATCTTTCGCCGCAGCCCAACGTGCTGACGGCCGGTGGCCGCACGGGCTTCTCGGCCTGGTTCTGGCCGGCGCTGGTCGTGACCGGTCTCGGCACAGGCATCGGCGCCGGCCTCCTGATGCGCCTGCTCCGTCTCGTCCAGCACCTCGCCTACCGCTACCAGTCGGGGACGTTTCTTGATGCGGTGTCCGCCGTGTCCCCCGCCCGGCGTATCGTCGTCATGATCGGAGCCGGAGCGCTCGCGGGGGTGGCCGCCTTCCTGCTGAAGAGGCGCGGCGGCCACCACGCGGGCGAACTCACGGTGGCGATTTGGTTCCACGCGGGTCGGCTGTCGCCGGCGACCGTGATGGCTCGATCTATCCTGTCTATCGTGTTGGTCGGACTGGGCGCCTCGCTCGGGCGCGAAGCGGCCCCGAAACAGGTCGGCGCCCTGCTCGGCAGCATGACGGGATTGCGGGCCCGGCTGACGCCGTCGGAGCGACGGCTTCTCGTCGCGTGCGGTGCGGGTGCCGGCATGGGCGCGGTCTACAACGTGCCGCTCGGGGGGGCGCTATTCGGGCTGGAGGTGCTGCTCGGAACCTTGTCCCTGCCGCTCGCCGTGCCCGCTCTCCTGGCGTCCGCGCTCGCGACGGCGTCCTCCTGGACGCTGCTACCGGTCCGCGCGACGTACGATACCCCGACCTACGATCCGTCGGTCGGGCTGGTCGCCTGGTCGCTGCTCGCCGGCCCCGTTGGTGGCCTCGCCTCGGTCGGCTACACGCGCCTGATCTGTTGGGCCGATACAAGCAAGCCCGGCGGCGCATGGGCGATCGCGGCGCCGATCGCGGCGTTCGGCGTCGTGGGCGTTCTGGGGATCACTGATCCGGGCGTTCTCGGAAACGGCAAGGACGTCGTGCAGCTCGCGTTTCTCGACCGGCTCGCGGTGCCCGGCCTGTGTGCCCTTGTTCTTCTCAAGCCGGTCGCCACGGCGCTCTGCCTTGGCAGCGGCGCACCTGGCGGATTGTTCACGCCGACGCTGGCGTTCGGCTCCCTGGTGGGGGCCTTGCTTGGGCGGGCCTGGACCTCGGTGTTGCCCGGGATCCCGGTCGGTGCATGTGCCGTCATCGGCGCGGGCGCCATCCTGGCCGGCACGACGCTCGGTCCGGTCTCCGCGATCGTGCTGCTGCTCGAGCTTGTCCATCCCGCCGACGCGCTGCTCCTCCCTGTTCTGCTGGCCGCCGGTGGGGCGGTGCTGACCGCGCGCGCGCTCGAACCGCGCTCGATCTACTCGGGTCGGATCCACGCCGCGCGCCGCACTGCCCTGGACGGCGCGAAGTCCGACGGAGATCTCCCGGCCTCGGCCGGCGTCGTCGAGGTGCTCGCACGCCTGCTGGCTCGTGGGGGTGACGCGCGGCTCGTCGTGACCGACGATCGCGGCGTCGAGGTCGGGACCATCTCGACCGGAGGGCGCCCAGGCGGTGTCGCCGCCCGTGTCCTCGATACGACATCGGCAATCGTCACCGCGTCCGACCTCGCGCGCGCGAACACGCCGGCGCGCGTGGCATGAGGCCGCCGGACCGCGCAATAGACAGCACGTAACGATTACGCCGGGCCGCTGACACTACGAACCAACATGTAAGCCGCAACGAGGAAGAGGAGAACGCTAAGTAGGCTGTTCAGCGCGGTTCGCGATGTGGCAAGCCGACTCGCGATCATCTGTCCGATCACGGCGCCAAGAAAACCGCCCGCGACGAGCTCGGCCGCGACCTTCCAGTCCACCAGACTCGAAAGCGCGTAGCTGACCGACGTAGTCAAGCCGAACATACCAACCGCGAGCAGCGACGAGCCGATCGCTTCGATGGTCGGCATCCCGGTCGAGAACAGGAGGGCCGGTACGATCAGGAAACCTCCGCCGACACCGAAGAAACCGGACAGCATTCCGGTCCCGAGCGCGGACGCTGCCATCAACGCGATTTCATTGTCGGCATTACGTCTGCCATCGGCCGTGCTTTCTACTTGGAGAGACCCCGCGCGCAGCATCATCATGCCAACAACGACCATCAGGAGCGCGAACAGGATCAGGAGACCCCGCCCATCGACCTGCTTGCCGAGGTCGGCGCCTCCGGCCGCACCCGCGACGCCGATCGTTGCGAAAAGCGCCCCTAGCCGCCATCGCACATGCCCGGCGCGCGCGTGTAGGCCGAGATTAACGAACGCGCAGGCCGATACGGCAACGGCGCCGGTGCCAATCGCCCGGTGCGGCGCGAGACCGACCGCGTAAAGAAGTAGCGGTGTCGCCAGCATCGAGCCTCCGCCCCCGACAAGGCCGAGCACCAGGCCCACCAGGCCGCCTGACAGCAAGACCGACGCAAGCGCCGCTCCCGTCACGTCGAACAGCATCGGCGAAACGAGACCTGCGTCGTCATCCTTCGAACCCGCCGCCAAGCAAATAGGCGGCCTCGTCCGATGTCGTCTCGCGACCCAGCGCGGCGTTGCGGTGCGGGAAGCGTCCAAAGCGCCGGATGATCGCGAGATGCTCGGCGGCTTTTCGCTCGCGGGTCGGCCCCAGTGCGCGCCGCTCGCGAAGGGAGATCTCCTGATCGGCGACGTTCTCCGAATGGGTGAACGGCAGATAGAAGAACATGCGGAGGTCGGCCGGCATGCCTTGATCGAGCCCATCGCGCATGAAGCGTCTGGCGAAAGCGAGAGCGAGTGCGTCGGTCGCGAACGCGCGCGCGGTGCCACGGAAGGCGTTGCGCGGGAACTGGTCCAGCAGGACGAGAAGGGCGAGCGCGCCGGTCGCTCTGTCAGCCCAGGCGTCGAGATGACGTCGCGCCGCCTTGAGATGGGCGTCCATGAAGCGGCCGGCGAAGTCAGCGTCAAAGGCCGGGTCCTTGTCGAACGAGCCCGTCATGCCGGCGGTGCTCCAGAACAGCACGATCTCGCCGACACGCGGGTCGTCGCTGATCGGCCGCGTGGCTGAACGATGGATGCTCATCAGAGAACTCGCGAAAGAGGCTTGTGTCGTTGCGATTCTGGGGAAGGGGCGGCCGGACGGGAAGACTGCCGCCCCTGTGGCTCGAACTCAGCCCTGCGGGCGTACGGCCGCCGTGAAGCGGCGTCCGTTCACGTCCGTCAGGTGAAGCGTCGTAGGTCCGTTCGGCAGGACCGTCGAAGCCGCCTTGGGAAGATCCACCGTCGCCTTCGCGCCCATGGTGGCGACCAAGCCGTAAGGGCCGGCCTTAAACTTGTTGTAGGCATAGTCATTGCGGATCGCGCCTTGAGGAAGCGCGGTCAGCGTCTTCGTGTCCCAGCTCTCCAGGACCTGCTTGTTCGGTCCAAGCAGTTCGGCCTGCATGATGTGGGCGGGCGCTTCGGGTGTTCCACCGTCGAGATAGACATGGAAGCGCACGGACCCGTCCTGCATCAACGTCGCATGGTCGAGCGTGAGATGATGCTTCGTCGGGCTGATCGGGCCGCCGTGGAACGGTGTCACGACCGAGCCGCGATAGTAGCTGTAGGTGCTGACGTCGAAGACGGCGACGAAGGCGAACAGCGCCAGCGCAAGGTTGCGGAAGCCGTTGTCCGTCTGCGGCAGCGGTAGCGCACCGCCGATCCAGCGGAACCAGGCCCGATCGCCGAGCGACGGTGTTCGGCGAAGCAGTGCGTTGTCGAGGGAGTAGGCGCCACTACCAGCGAGCAGCAGCGTGGTCCCCATCGCGAGATTTGCCGCCGCCATTGTCCATTCGTCGATGCACGTGGCGCCTTGCCAACCGAACATCAGCATCAGCGCAACCGAGAAACCCATCGAGACCAGCGCCGCCGCGCGCGTGAACAGGCCGGCGATCAGCATCGCCCCCGCGATCAGCTCGGCGGCGCTGAACAGGATCACGCCCGCGTAGAGCACCCAGAAGTGCCGGAGCATGAAGTCGATCACGTGGTCGGTGCCGAGCAGCGCACCCGGCATGGCAGTCTGGAACTTGTTCGCCATCCAGCTATGGCCGCCCCAGGCGTCGAGCTTCGACGGCGCGTAAATGAAACGACGCGAGCCGCCGCCCCAGTAGATGAAGCCCTGGATGAAACGGATGGACAGGAGAGCGATCGCGGCGATCCGCCAGGCGCGAGCTCCTTCCCCGAGGCTGGCCGGGAAGACAGCTGGGTGCCTTCGCGCGGTTTCCGGCGCGTAGGCCGAACTGGTGGTCGTGCTCATCGGATTTTTCCTTTGCTCGGACTGACCGCGTCAGCCGGGTTGCCCCTGGTAGGGCTTGAAGCCGAAGTGCTCGAAGATCGTCAGCGCCGGTTCCGAGCGGATGAACGTCAGCCAGAGACGCGCGGCGGCGACATGGGGAGCGCCCCGCACGACGGCGCCGCCATAAATCGCGGTGCTGTTCTGGTCGGCCGGAATGTCGACGTGGGTGATCGGATGGCCCGCCTGCTCCTGGAAGATCGCCTCGGACTTCCAGGTGACCCCGGCATCTACGAGCCCCTGCATCAGGAACAGCGGCGTTTGACGATGGTGGATATGCGTCAGCACGGTGGTGCCGTCAGCGACCTTGGTTTTGTAAACCGCGTCTGCGAGCGACGGACCGCCGGCCTTGCGGAGCGAGGCGTCGATCTGACGCGCGATCCCCTCGAAGGCCGGGTTAGGCATCGCGAGCCGGACGTCCTTGCGGCCGAGATCGGCAAGTCCCGCGACATGGCCCGGATTGGCTGACGGCACCATGATGGTCAACGTGTTCGTCACGTAGGGAACGGCAGGGGCTTCAAGCGTTCCATCCGCGACGAGCGCCTCGACCTTCTTGAAGCCGGCAAAGTAGGCGTCCGGCTTGGCCGTCCAGGTCATGTTCCCCGACGTAATCGTGCCGCCGGCCTTCATCTGCTTGACGAGCAGCCCGGGCGGGATGGTCTCCCAGTAAAGACGGCCCTTGTATTCGGGATGCTCGCGCTCGAACTCGGCGACGAGCGACGCCATCGCAAAGAAGTAGTTGCCGCCGACGTAGAGCACGAGCTTAGGATCGGTGATGTCGCCGTGGAAGTCGGCGAGGTCATCGACCTCAGGCACGGTGAACTCGAAGCCGCGGTTCGTCGCGTCGTTGTTCGCGCCGTGCTGCCAGGGCGGGAACACGTCTTCCTTGTATCGTGGCGCCTCGGCGCGGCCGTTCCATCCGGCACTCGCTGCGCGGACGATGCCGGCGGTCGCGAGAACTGTCGCCGCGCTGAACAGGGCGGCACGCAGTATTCGGGTTTGCGTCATCTGGCCCTCACTTCGCGTAGGCGAAGCCGGCCAGCTGCAGCTCCGGCAAAGTCCCGACGATCCCGGGCGTCAGCACGACACCGTCGACAAGGTGATTGGTCAGTTCGGCGGTCATCGCCTCGTGTGAGAGCTTGTCCGGGTTGACGCCTTCGCCGATCAGCTTGCCCGTCTGCTCCCAAATTGCATTGTGGCATGCGAGGAAAACGACGCCGCGCGACTGCAGGATCGGAATGGTGTTGCCCTGCGGACCGCCGAACAGGCTCTTCGGGTTCTCGTGGTCGGCCTCCGAAGCCACTTCGTCGCTTGGCTTGACGAAGCCGTTCATCTCGATCCCGTGGCCCGCCATGGCGGCGAGCTTGTATTTGTCCCAAATCGCCTGGTCGTAGAGAGCGAGATGCGCTGAGCCATGAGTCGCGGAGACGGCGAGGAAGTCTGGATGCTTGAGGGAGAAGACCTGGGAGTTGATCGAATTCCGCATGAGATTGAGCCAGGGGCTTTCAATCTCGGTGTTGTCCCATACCTGTTTCGGCTTGGCGCTGTAGGCGATCACATCGCGGAGAGCCTCCGAGTCCCAGAAATCCTCGCTGTCAAGGATCATCGGGACAGTCTTGTAGTCGCGTCGGCGCGCCGTCTTCGCTAGACGACGTCCGAGGTCGGCGAGCGTGGTCGCACCAGTTGGGAGTCGCTCCATGCCGACAGCTTGCGCCCGCCCGGGCGCGAGTATCACCCCTCCTGCAACGGCAGCTCCGAGACCGAATAGGGCTTGGCGGCGACCGGTCTGATTGGTCATGAACGTTCTCCTCAGATGCCGGCCAGATTTCGGCCTCGCCCGCGACGACGACCAACTGTTAGTTCCGTTCAGTTCGATCACTTCGACCGATCGAAGATGAGAAGCCGACCATACCCACTGATCGGGTGGGTCGATTAGGTCGATACTATGGTCCGAGCGTCGGATTGCGGCCGGCTTTTGATGTTTCTCGTTTGAGAAGCTCTACTTGCGCGAGCCGGAATTGCCGTCCTGCTCGGCACGCGGCTGCATGAGAGATGGCGTAAGCACTGGCCTGGAGCAGGAGGGCTCGGGTGAGCTACCCGATGCCGCGGCCGATTGTCCGTTTGAGCGGCCTCTGCTCACCACCGACTCCGGCTATCAGGCGTGCAGGGCCGTCGCCTCGGATCGCCGAGCTCGACACCAAACCCAGACTCTGATGCGCTCGACTTCATTAAGCGTGATGCCGTCCCGCCTCCAATCACAGGGTTAAAGTGGTCGCGTACTGGAGTGGTAAGCCATGGCCGCCGTGTTCTTGCGTCAGCAGACAGGCCGTCGCTGATGTCCGCAATCGGGTGGACGGGGCGAGACGCATGAAGGTCCGAGATTAGGCGCGTAGCTGCCAACACACTGGCTTTCCAAGTGTCTGCTTTCGGGCATGGCTGATCGAATCGCAACCGCCTGACTAGGCGAGTGTTGAGTCAAGGGCTCGAATGCGGTAGCGGGGCTTACGGTCCGAGCCGCTGGCGAGACGCGACGCGAACCAAAGGGGATGTACCCGCCGTCGACCAAGTGAAGCAGGCGGGATCGAACCCGGCCGAGCAGTTGGCCTTGATCACGGCCTGGCGGAACACCGCCTACGCCCCAGCCACGTGACTGCCCACAAGCGCGACGCTGCCTATCGCCCAACCGCTGTCCCCCCCTAGAAAGCGACCGGCTCCCCCTTCATGCGCCGGCCTACGACGAGGTAAACAGCCACTCATCGGCTCCGCTCCGAAGCGCAAAGGACTGTTTTCATTGTTTGATCGTGGCGAAGCAGGCACTCAGGCCTGCCGGTGGACCTCCGGTCAGCAAAGGACTACAAGCAATGTCAACTCTCGGTGGTTGCCTGTCCCCGCAACCAAACTGCGTGCCGTGAGACAGCTCAGCCGGAGCGATCCACATGTCGAATGCCGGCGACTTCGGCGACAATGTCATCGCAGTCTTGGCCAAAGCAGGCAATCCGGCACGGATCGAGAAATTGTCGATGCTGTTCGATCCGATCTGGCGTCGCGCAGGCCGCCCGGGTGACATTAGAAACCCGGTGGAGCTCTCCACAAACACCGGTTGGCGGCTCGGTCACAATCCAGACCCGCTCTTCGATGTGCGCTGCGGTGCCAGCCAAGGCAGACGACCTCGCGCCGATGGTTGACCTTGTATCAAAACGACGCCTGCCGATCCTCGCAGCCCTGCTCGGTCTCGGTGGACTGGTTCCGTTCCTTGCCTGCGGGTTTGGCGCCGTCTGGGTCCAGCAGCCGCTCAGCGCCGCCCGATTGCTCGCGGCGTTGATCACCTACGGCGCCGTCATCCTGTCATTTCTTGGGGCAGTACATTGGGGCCTGGTGTTGGGGGACGAGGTCGGTCTTGCCGACCGAGCACGTCTGACGTTCGGCGTCCTGCCGTCCCTGATCGGCTGGGTGGCGCTGCTCGTTTTCCTGGAGGATCAGGCCGAGATCGCGCTCGCCATTCTGGTGGCCGGATTTCTGGGCGTCATCGCCATAGAGCAACGCGCCGATCGTGCAGGCTTGATCTCCCGCGGCTACCTGGTGTTACGCTGGATTCTGTCGATGGTCGTCGTGCTGGTCCTGCTTGCCGTCCTGGTCATTCGCGCCGCCGGACTTCACCCGCGAGGCTGACAACAGACCCGCCTATCCCGCCCGCGCCCGCCGCTTCTGCGTTCTCGCCCGCTTCCCCCAGTCGCCTTCCATCACCGGTGCGGCGGGCGCCTCGTCGATACCGTCGGGAACCTCAACATGCGGCTTGTAGCGATCGGAATTGGTGCCGGGCGTCACCAAATCGAAGAACGGCTGTCGGTCCAGGGCGAACTGCGGGTTGTAGAACGGATCCTGCT
>CAXTSH010000105.1:0-10892 GCA_964246925.1 uncultured Acetobacteraceae bacterium | reverse complement strand
CAGGTGCACTTTCGTGCAGTCCGACAGCCGTCGGCGAGGACGCCGACGCCTCAGGCTCCTCCTCCCACAAGTGCCCGTCTGAGCCGTGGACGACGTCGCGCGGCAGAATACGCCGCTGGTGGCCTACGCGGACGAGCGGGATGTGGCCGCCCCCGACCCGCCTGACGGCGCCGTCGGTCGTCCGATCGACCGGCCGGCGGTCAGCCCATGCTGACTTCGGGCAGATGCTGGCGGAGCAGTACGAGATCCGTCTCGCCGAGCCGATCGCCGGCGGTCAGCGCCTGGTGCCAGTATGGGTAAAGCATCTTGAGGCGGCTGACGGCGTCCAGCCGCGCCATGTCGGATTCCGTCAGCTTGAGGTCAGCGGCTTTGAGGTTGGTGTGAAGCTGGGCCTCCGTATTCGCGCCAATCACCACGGACGAGACGCCGGGGCGGTGCAGCAGCCAGGCGAGCGCGACTTCGGCGGCGGTCGCGTCGTGCTCAGCGCCAATCGCGACCAGCTCCTCGATGATGTCGTAGAGCCGGTTCTCGTCGTGCACCGGCGGCTCCTTCCAGCCCGCGAAGTCGCGGCCGTCCTCCGGGCTCGCGTGGCCCCGGCGGTATTGGCCGGACAGTAGGCCGCCGGCGAGCGGACTCCAGACCAGGATGCCGACGCCCTGGTCGAGAGCGATCGGAACCAGCTCGTACTCCGCCTCGCGCGCTTCGAGCGTGTAGTGGATCTGCTGGCTGACGAAGCGCGTGGTGCCGGCGCGCTCGGCCACCCACAGCGCCTTCATCAGGTGCCAGCCGGAATAGTTCGACGAGCCGACGTAGCGGACCTTGCCGGAGCTGACGAGGCTGTCGAGTGCCGCCATCGTCTCCTCGAGCGGCGTTTGGCCATCCCAGCCGTGAACCTGGTAGAGGTCGATGTAATCGGTGCCGAGCCGGCGGAGGCTGTCCTCGCAGGCGCGGATCAGGTGGTGGCGCGTCAGCCCCTGGTCGTTGGGTCCGCGCCCCATCGGGTAGCGGGCCTTGGTGGCGAGGAGGACGCTGCCGCGCCGCCCCCGGATCGTCTCGCCGACCATCTCCTCGCTCTTGCCGAGCGAATACTGGTTGGACGTGTCGAGGAGGTTTACGCCGGCGTCGAGCGCTATGTCGACGATCCGCTGCGCGCCCTCCTGGTCGGTGTTGCCGACGAACGCGAACTTGCCCTTGCCGCCGAACGTCATGGTGCCCAGGGTGACGGTGGAAACCTTCAGGCCGGAGCGGCCGAGGAGGCGGTAGTCCATCAGGTTGCTGCCTTTCGCTGTTGGCGGTTCTACTTGATGATGCCGATCTTCTTGCGATCGATTGTGATGAAGACGGCGGTGACCAGAACGGCACCTTTAATGATGTTCTGCAGATACGGGTCGACGCCGCCCATGTTCATGCCGCTCGACAGCAGCGTGATGATGAGTACGCCGAGCATGGTGCTCGGGATGCTGCCGAGGCCGCCGGTGAGCGGGGTGCCGCCGACCACGACGGAGGCGATGACGTCGAGCTCCAGGCCGAGGCCGAGCTGGGACGTGGCCGCCATCGTGCGCGCGCCCTGCAGCAGGCCCGCGACACCGCACAGCGCGCCGAGCAGGACATACATAAGGACCTTCACGCGAGTCACTGGGATGCCGGTCAGGATAGACACGCGCTCGCCGCCGCCGATGGCGCGGACCTCGCGTCCGAACACGGTGGAGTTAATGATCCCCCAGGCAACGGCCGCGAGAACGAGACCGATGATCACCTCGTGCGGAATGCCGGCGGTGATGCCGGAATAAGTGTTGAGGAAGCCATCGTCGTCGATCGAAACCGGGGCGCCGCGCGTGGAGAACAGCACGATGCCGCGGTAGACGACCATGGTTCCCATGGTCGCGATGAAGGACGGCACCTTGCCGACCGCGAGCAGGAAGCCATTGATCGAGCCGCAGGCGGCGCCGACCGCGACGGCGGGGATGATCGCCCATGCGCCGAACCGGTCGGCGCTCATAGCCGCCACCAGTGCCGAGATGGCGACGATCGAACCCACCGAGATGTCGATCGAGCCGGCCATGATGATGAAGGTCATGCCGAGCGAGGTGACGAGCAGCACCGTGCCCTGCTCCAGCACCGTCGAGAGGTTCTCGAGCGACAGGAAGCGCGGCGACATGACCGTGAACACGGCGATGAGGATGATAAGGAAGATGAGTGGGAAGCCGCGTCGCAGCAGCTCGATGCGCGGGATAGTCGACATGCCCTCGCGGGAGAACGGCTTCCAGCCGCGGGTGAGCCCGGTGGTGGCGTGATTCATCGTCCTGCCTCAGGTCATGTATTGCACGATGTCATGCTCGGCGACGTCGTCGAGCCGGTCGAACTCGCGGACGGCGACGCCCTGGCGCAGCACCACGAGGCGGTCGGACATGCCGATCAGCTCGGGCATGTCCTCCGAGGACAGAAGGATGGCAAGGCCCTCGGAGGCCTTGCGGCGGATCAGCCGATAGATCTCCTCGCGCGCGCCGACGTCCACACCTCGCGTTGGATTGTTCAGGAGGAGAAGTCCGGGTGCGACGGCGAGGCACTTCCCGAGCACGACTTTCTGCATGTTGCCGCCTGACAGCGAGCGGCAGGGCGCGGCGGCGCTGGACGTGCGAATGCCGATCAGCCTGATCAGATCGTCGGAGATCGCGCGGGCGCGGCCATTGCTGAAAAAGGGACCGCTCGCGGGCGGGCGCGCCATGACAAGGTTGTCGAGCACGCTGAAGGCGGTGATCAGCCCCTCGTTGCCGCGGTCGCCAGGAAGGTGGGCAATGCCGTGCTGCCAGGCCGCGCGCGGCGTGCTCGGGTGATACTCCTCGCCGTCGATCTCCAGCTGGCCGGCGCGAAGTTTTGCGTCGCCGATGATGCCGGCGAACAACGCCTCGGCGCCGGCACCCTTCAGGCCGGCCAGGCCGAGGATCTCGCCGCGGCGGAGTTCAAAGGTGATCCCGGCGAGCTCGCGGCCGACCGCGACCCCTGTCGCGCGCAGCGCGGGCGGCGCAGCGGCGGCGGCCGGCGGCGGCGGCGAACGCGGCGGATAGGTGCCGTCGAGCACGTCTCGGCCGACCATCAGCCGGTGGATCTCGTTGGGCTCGATGCTGCGCGCGCCGTAGGATCCGACGAAATGGCCGTCCTTGAGGATGGTCAGGTCGTCGGCGGCGGCGAGGACCTCGTCGAGATGGTGGGAGACAAAGCCGATGGTGATGCCCTGCGACTTAAGCTCGCGCATGACGGCGAGCACGGCGTCGACCTCGCGGTGGTCGAGATAGGCGGTCGACTCATCGAGCAGCAGCGTCTTCGGGTTGGTCGAGATGGCGCGCGCGATCTCGATGCATTTGAGCTGGCCGAGATTTAGGCGCTCGATCGGGATGGAGACGGGAATCTCGACGCCGATGCGGTCGAGGGCGGCCTGCGCCTTGCGCGCCATCTCGTCGCGCCGGAGAATTCCGAGCGGGCGCGCGTGACCGCGGAGCGCGCCGATGAAGATGTTCTCGGCGACGGTCAGCGAACGGTTGACCGTGATCTCCTGGTGAACGAGCGCGACGCCGCGCTCGACGGCCTCGGTGGCCGTGTCGGGCGCGTAGGCCGCGCCGTCGAGCGTCATCTCGCCGCTGTCCGGCCGGACGGCGCCGCCGAGCATGCGAAGCGTGGTCGACTTGCCCGCGCCGTTCTCGCCCACGATGGCATGCACCCTGCCCGTGCGCAGCGTGATCGACACGTCGTTCGCCGCGCGGGTAGGGCCGTAGCGCTTGTTCAGAGCAGTCGCGACGAGGGTCATGAGACCCTCTCCCGTGCCAGGTGAGCGGCAGTGGCGGTGGCGCGAGACGCCACCGCCTCATCGGGACCGGTCGGTCGGACGATCACTGCGAGTATTGTACCTGGAAGGCAGGATTAAGCGGCGCGCTCTTGGTGTAGACGATCGAGTGCGCGCGGAAGTCGTAGCGGGGCTGGCCGCCGGGGTAGTCGCGCTCGAAGCGGGAAACGTCGGCCCGCGTCATCGGCAGCAGCTTGAGCTTGATGGTGGCTTGGTCGGCGGGAAGCTTATGTCCGTGCAGGTAGTTGTACATGATCGACATCGCGATGCCGCCTTGCACCCAGTGCCCGCCGATGTCGAAGATCTGCTCGCCATCTTTGACTTTCTCGACGTTCTCGGGGTTGAGGTCCATGCCTACGACGATGACGTCGCGGCCGGGCTGCTTGCCCTTGCTCTTGAGTGCGGAGATCACGCCCATTGCGGTCGGGTCGTTCGCGGCCCAGACGCCGGCGATGTCGGGATGGCCCTGGTAGAGGGATTCGAAGGCGGTCTGCGCCTGGTCGCGGACGAAGTTGCCGTCCACCTCGCCCACGATCCGGACATGGCCGTCCTCGTCGACGGCTTTCTGGAAACCCTTGCGTCGATCGATCGCGACCGAGGTGCCGGCGGTTCCGTTGACGACGCCGATGACCTTCTGCCCGTCGGCACCCGGTTTGACGACCGCGAGCAGGGCCTTCCCCATGTGATAGCCGGAGTCAAAGTCGCTCGGCCCGACGAAGGCGATGTAGTTCGTGTGGGAACCGCTGAGTGGTGAGAATTTCGGGTAGGTGTCGACGATGATGACGGGAATGTTCGCGCGCTTGCCGAAGTTGATCGTCGCGGGCGCGGTCGACCAGTAGCCAACGGAGATGATGCCGTCGACGTGGCGGGCCACGAGGTCCTGCGCCGCCTGGATCATCTGGTCGGGCTTGTTGTCGGCGTTGAGCACGATGAGATGGATGCCGAGCTGGTCGGCGGCGGTTTTGGAGAAGGCGACGTCGCGTTCCCAGAACTGGGAGTCGAGCGTGGGCACGACGATGCCGATCGTCGGCTCGTCGGCGGCGAGGGCCGTGCCTGACAGGCCGCAGATCGCGGCGGCGGCGAGAAGACTTTTGCTGACGTTGCGTGTGTTGCTCATGTTTCCATCCTTGGCTTCGTTTGTTGGTTTCGATGCCGCCCGACTGCGCCGGCGGCTGCGTACGCGACCCGTGTGGCTTTTCCGCTGTCTTTGAACCCTCCTCTATGTGCCTGCGGACGATCGGACGAGGATCGCCCGGAAGTCGTTGACGTTGGTGTGCGTCGGGCCGCTGACGACGAGGTCGTCGGTCACGGCGAAGAAGCTGTAGGCGTCGTTGCGCGACAGGAAGCCCTGCGGCTCGAGCTCGGCCGCGCGGCGCGTCGTATCCTCGTCGAACAGGCCGCCTGCATTGTCCTCTGTGCCGTCGATGCCGTCCGTGTCGCAGCTGATCGCGGCGACGCGCTCTTCCATGCCGTCGAGCACGCCGAGCAGGCCGAGAAGAAACTCCGTATTGCGTCCGCCGCGGCCGCGTCCGCGGATCGTCACCGTCGCCTCGCCGCCCGACAGCAGCACGCAGGGTGGCGGCACCGGGCATCCGTGCAGGGCCACCGAACGGGCGATCCCGCCGAGCACCGTCCCGAGTTCGCGCGCTTCGCCCTCGAGCGCGTCGCCCAAAATAACCGGCCGAAGGCCGTGCCGGCGCGCCTCGTCGGCGGCCGCCCGTAGCGCCATCATGGGGGTTGCGAGAAGATGGATCGCGCCGGATGCGGCGGCCGCGGCTTGTATGGCGTCGGCCCGCTCGATCGCGGCCGCGAGCGGCGGTGGGATCGCGACCTCGTAGCGACGCAGCAGCGCCAGCGCCCGCTGGGGGTTCGCCGCCGCCGGGACGGTCGGGCCGGAGCCGACGACCTCCGGGCTGTCGCCCGGCACGTCGGAGATCACGTAGGTGATTGTCCGGGCGGGAGCCGCGAGCGCCGCGAGCTTGCCGCCCTTGACGGTCGAGAGGCAGCGGCGGACCTCGTTCATCGCGCCGATCGGCATGCCGGAGCGGAGCAGGTCGCGGTTGAGATGCTGCTTGTCAGCCAGCGAGAGACCCTCAAGCGGCCCGACGAGGAGGGCGGAGGCGCCGCCGGAGATCAGGAAGACGACGAGGTCGTCCGGGCCCGCCGCGCGGGCCAAGTCGACCACCCTGCGCGTGGCCGCCACACCCGCCTCGTCCGGCACGGGGTGGCCGGCCTCTGCCACCTCCACCAAGCGCGTCGGGTAGCCGTGCCCGTAGCGCGTCACGACCAGACCTTCGCAGGGTCCCCAGGCATCCTCGAAGGCGGCGGCCATCCTGGCCGACGCCTTGCCGGCGCCGAGAACCAGCGTGCGGCCGGCCGGACGAGTGGGTAGCACCTCGGCAAACCTGCCGTCCGGCAAGGCGGCTGCGACGGCCGCGTCCCACATCGCAAGAAGCGCTTCGCGGACGACCAAGACGCCGGCTCCCCCCCTGCTCCGCCGTCTACGCCCGGGCCGCCTGGGCGACGCCGCGACGCGACAACGCCTCGGGATTGATGCAGCAATCAGGCGTGCTGCCCGCGAGCACCGCCAGCACGTTGCGCGAAACGATCTCGCCCATGGCCAGCCTGGTCTGCTCGGTCGCCGACGCGATGTGCGGCACGACCACGACGTTGGGCAAGTCGACGAGGCCGGGGGCGAGCGTCGGCTCGTCCTCGAAGACGTCGAGGGCCGCACCCCAGATGCGGCGCTCACGCAACGCGTCCACCAGCGCCTTCTCGTCGATGACCGGGCCGCGGCTCGCGTTGATCAAGATGCTGGTCGGCTTCATCCGCGCGAGCTCGGTCGCCCCGATATAGTGGTGGGTGTCGGGCAACAGCGGGACGTGCAGGGTGAGGAAGTCCGAGCGTGCGAGCAGCTCGTCCTTGCCCACGAAACGCGCACCACTCTCGTTCTCGATCGCGGCGTTGGGGGCGACGTCGCTGTAGATGATCTCCATGTCGAAGGCGCGCGCCTTGCGGGCGACGTTGCGGCCGATGCGGCCTGCGCCCGCGATGCCGAGCACGCGACGGTCCACATCGGCGCCGACGAAGAACATCGGCTTCCAGCCGTCCCAGCGTCCTTCGCGGAGGAAGCGCTCGGCCTCTGGGATCCGCCGCGCCATCGCCAGCATGAGCGCGATCGTGTGCGTCGCGGTCGCGTCGTCGAGCACGCCGGGCGTGTTGGTCAGCGCGACGCCGCGCTCGGTCGCGCTCGAGACGTCGAAATTGTTCGTGCCGACGGCATAATTGGCGACGATGCGGCAGTGAGGGCCAGCCGCGTCGAGCAGCGTGCCGTCGATGCGGTCGGTGAGCAGCGAGACGATCGCGGCGCAGCCCGCCACGTTGCGGCGGAGCTCGTCGGGGGTGAGGGCACGGTCCTCGCCGTTGACGACGACGTCGTGCTCGGCGGCGAGCGCGTCGACCGTCTGCCGGGGGATTTCGCGCGTGACGTAGATCTTCTGTCTCATCGGTCGGTTCCCGTCCGGTGGGCGATGGCGGCGGCGTCGGCGACACGCTGGTCGTCGGCAGGAGAAAGTCCGCTGATGCCGACAGCGCCGATTGCGGCGCCCCCGGCGCCCACGATCACGGCGCCCCCCGGCAGCCCGGTCAGCATCGGGTCGGCCCAGTAGCTCGCCGGCATGCCGTCACGCCCGAGCCGCTCGTGAAAGGCGGTCGTCGAGACGCCGAGGCGGGCGGCGCTGTAGGCCTTGGCCTCCGACAGCCTGACGCTGCGCACCGGCGCGCCGTCCATGCGGGAGAAGGCGACGAGCGCGCCGCGCTCGTCCGTGACCGCCACACAGACCGGACTTCCGAGTGCGCCGGCCTGCCGGACCGCGTCCTCGACGATGCGGTGGGCAGTGTCGCGATCGAGCGTCGCGGTGTCGTTCGGCATTGCCTCAGTGTCCGCCTGCGTTGGTGCCGAGCTCGTGGCCGGCGAGCAGCTCGAGGGCGCGCACCATCGACGAATGGTCGTCGCGCGCGCCCCCATGGGCCTCGCAGGCGCTGAACAGGGAGCGTGCGAGCGCCGTCGCCGGCAACGCCACGCCGAGCGAGCGCGCATTCTCGAGCGCCAGGTTGAGGTCTTTCTGGTGCAGCTCGACGCGAAAGCCGGGCGCGAAATTGCGTTTGATCATGCGCTCGCCGTGGACTTCCAGAACGCGGGAATTGGCGAAGCCGCCGAGCAGCGCCTCGCGCACGCGCGCGGGGTCGGCGCCGGCGCGCGACGCGAACACAAGCGCCTCCGAGACCGCTTCGATGGTCAGCGCGACGATGATCTGGTTGGCGACCTTGGTGGTCTGCCCGGCGCCATGGTCGCCCACACGATTGATGTTGCGGCCCATCAGGTCAAAAACTGGGCGAGCGCGCTCGAAGAGATCAACGGGGCCGCCGACCATGATGGTCAGCGTCGCGCCCTTCGCACCGACCTCGCCGCCCGAGACGGGCGCATCGAGACAGCCGACCCCACGCGCGGCCAGGCGGGCGGCGAAGTCCTTGGTGGCGAGCGGCGAAATCGAGCTCATGTCGACAACGATCGAGCCGGAACGCGCGGTTTCGGACACACCCGCCGGGCCGAACAGGACGCGCTCGACGTCGGGCGTGTCCGGCACCATGGTGATGATGATGTCGGCCTCCACGGCCGCCTCGGCGGGCGTGGCGCAGCGCACGACGTCGCCGTCCGCCATGCCGACCGGCACGCCCGAGCGGCTGGCCAGCGCGACGCGATGCCCGGCGCGGATCAGGTTCTCCGCCATCGGGCGACCCATGACGCCCAGACCGATGAAGCCGATGTTCAAATCCGCTTTCCTTTGCTGGCTGCGGCGCGCGAGCGCGGCGGTTGTGCGGCGGGTGCGGCCGTGCCGTAGGCGACCTCCGAAATAGCGCCGGCGGCAGCGATGACCTGCGACGAGAGCGTCGCCAGCCGCCCGTCATGAACCTGTTCGAGCGTGCCGACGGCGCTGATCGCGGCCACGACGGTGCCGTCGCGGTCGCGGATGGGTGCCGCGACGCAGCGGCAGTTGGGCGCCTGCTCCTCGTCGTCGAGCGCCCAGCCGCGCGACCGCACCTGGGCCAGTTGGACCCCGAACTCGGCCACGTTCGTCACCGTCTTAGGCATGCGCCGCTCAAAGGCGAGCCGGGCGACGACGGCGTCGAGCGCCTCGGGCGCGAGCCACGCGACAAGGCTCTTGCCGAGCGCGCTGTAGTTGACGGCGAAGCGCTGGCCGACATGGGACTTGACGACGATATCGCGCGCGCCCTCGGCGCGGGCGAGATAGACCGCCTCGCTGCCTTCGAGCACGCCGAGATGGCAGGTGAGCTGAATGTCGCGGGCGAAGTCGCGCAGCAGCGGCATGGCGTCACGCTGGAGATCGTTGTTCTCGTTGGCGACACCTGCGAGTTCAAGGATCTTGAGGCCAAGCGCGTAGCCGCCGACCGAACGCCGCTTGATCAGGCCGAGCTCGCACATCGTCGAGATCAGGTGGTGGGTCGAGCTTTTCGGCATGCCGAGCCGTCCCTGAATGCCGGTGAAGCCGAGCCCGGGTTCGCGCGCGACCGCTTCGAGCAATGCGACGCATTTGCCGAGCGCCGGTACCTTTAAGCCGGATGTCTGGCCGGGATTGTTCATTACTTGGAACTCTAGTTCCCTTGCTTGAATTCAACCTGCGCCCGGGAAAAAGGGCTGTCAACGCGCTCCGAACGGCGACCTCGCGTTCCAGACGCGGTCGTCTCTTTGTGCGACGCAAAATCCGATTGCGGCAGCGGAAGGGTTAGCGGGACCGCGCGAGTATGAGGCGGCATTGGAGAGATCGGTGAAACAGTTGGTTGAGTAGATGCATCGTTCACAGGCCGCTCCGAAATCCAGCGTTGACCGTCGAGGGCGATGCCACCGCCGGACACGATCATTTGGACGTGCGGATGGTGCGTCAGGGCCGAGCCCCAGGTGTGGAGCAGGGCGGTGATGCCAATGCGCGGGCCGAGATGACGCGGATCGGCGGCGATGGTCAGCGTCGCCTGCGACGCTGCTCGGAACAGCAGATCGTAGATCGCCGCCTTCTTCTGCAGCGCGATGTAGGCACGCTTGGCAGGTACGCTGAATACGACGCGGAAGCAGCCGACCGCCAGCAGATCGGCCGAGCGGGCGGCGAGCTACTCACGCGCCTACGGCGCAGGCATCAACGACACCCCAGGAAGGTGACGGCTGCACGGGCGCGGCGATCGCGAACGTTGTGGTGCGGACGTCGAGCGCGAGGGCTTATGAGGTGGCTTGGGTTTATGCGATAGCGTGCCACGGTTCCCCCTCGTGGCACAGCCAGCTCGGTCAGACCCGATAGCCTTATCTGTCCACCGCGCGAGGATCACTCCATCGAGCTATCGCCGGAAGATCGTCGGAGGACTCGGGGAGGTTCTGACGCCAGAGGTCGAATTCGTGGCCGTGACGCGTGACAATCACCCATTGCGAATACCGAAGGGGCTACACCAGCCCGTCGTGCTTAGTTGCCGACCTCCCCGCCGGTGATCTCACAGCCGGATGGCTGGAAAGACGCGGCTCGTCGCAGAGACTCGACGGATGAGAAGCACTGGCTTCGCGGAACGGCGAGTTGCTCTTTGAGAGGCCTTGCTGGGCAAGACGAGGAATATGCCGCCTCGCTCGGTCGCGCGAAGTTCTTCGGACGCGCTTATGAATGATGCCATCGGCAATCACGAGACCTGAGGAGATACTCAATGACCACTCGTAGTTTTAGGACGATGTTGACAGCGACGGTGATTTTGATCGGATCACTTTCTATGCATCATGGCCAAGCAGCCCCGATATCGCCAGAAACCGGCAACAACTCTCAACCGCCTTGGGTTCTCCTCGCGATTGTAAGGACTGGCGGGACTTACAACACCGGCAGTCCCGGGGGCATCTCCACAGCATTTTATACGAAAGAGGCATGTGAAGCCTCGCGAGCAGTCCTAGAGCAACTGGACACCTCGAAAAACTCATAGCGGCGCGGGTCTTGATCTGATTCGCTGA
>CAXTSH010000104.1:0-10950 GCA_964246925.1 uncultured Acetobacteraceae bacterium | reverse complement strand
GGATCGCCTCGCCGCGCAGGTGGAAGCGCCAGGTGGCGAACGAGTAGCCGAAGGTGCGGCGGACGGTCAGCGAGGAGACGACGGCGGCGACGATGACCGCGATGGTGAGCGGCAGGCTGCTGGTGGTCTCCAACGCGAGGAAGGACATGGTGAGCGGGCCGCCGATGACGGCGACCGCGAGCGCGCTCATGCCGACCAGGGCGCAGACGACGGGCGGCAGCGAGGTGACGCCGGCGGTGAGCGAGAGCAGGTCGCCAAAGATGCTGCCGGTGAGAACGCCGAGAAACAGGGAGGCGAAGAACAGGCCGCCGCGAAAGCCGGAGCCGATGGAGATAGCGGAGGCGAAGGATTTGAGCACCAGCAGGAGCACCAGGTGCGAGAGGCTCCAGGTGCCGGTCAGGCCGATGCGCATCGCCGAGTGGCCTGAGGAGAGGACGGCCGGGCTGATGAGGGCGAGGCCGCCGACGGCGAGGCCGCCGATGGCGGGGCGTAGCCAGCCGGGAACGCGGCTGCGGCGGAAGATGGTCTCGGTCAGGGTCACGGTGCGCATGACCGCGATGCCGACGAGGGCGGCGACCATGCCGAGGGCGGCGATCGGCAGGTAGTCGATGGCGGCGATGTGGTCGGGGATGGCGATGTCGAGCGAGGGTGCCACGTTGCCGCCGAGAACGCGGGAGACGAGGACGGAGACGACGGAGGCGACGGCGACGGGGGCGAGGGAGGCGAGCGTATAGGTGCCGATGACGAGCTCGAAGGCGTAGAAGGCGCCGGTGAGCGGGGCGTCGAAGGCGCTGGCAATGGCGCCGGCGGCGCCGCAGCCGACGAGCAGGCGGAGGTCGGCGCGACGCACGCGCAGTGAGCGGCCGAGCTTGGAGCCGAAGGCGCTGCCGGCCTGGGTGTAGCCGGCCTCGAGGCCGACGGAGGCGCCGACGCCGTTGGAGAAGATGGTCTGGGCCATGACGACGAGGCTGTCGATGAGCGAGAGCTGGCCGCCGTAGAGAGCGTTGGCCTCGATCGGGTCGACCGGGCGGCGCGGGCGGAAGCGGGCGATGAGGAGGCCAGCGAGGCCGAGGGCGAGGCCGCCGAGTGCCGGGACGCAGACGGCGCGCATCGGCTCGAGGCTGGCGAGGCCGGACAGGCGCCCGTCGGTGTGGAGCGCGAAGAGCTGGCGGTGCATCAGCATCGACAGGTCGTTCATGGCGACGACGGTGATGCCGGAGAGGACGCCGACGGCGGCCGCGACCAGGACGAGCCAGAGCTCGTCGGTGCGGACCAGAGCGCGAACGGTCTGCGGGGCGTGCAGCACCCAGGCGTCGAACAGACGCAACGCGCGCCTGCCGCGTGCACGCAGGAGGCGCTTGAGGTCGGTCGAGCGCGGCGCGGCGTCGAGGCCTACCGGTTCAATCATGCGGCGATCGGCGCCCGGCGGAGTTGCTGTCGGTCACGGGCGAAGTCTAGTCGGAAGCGATTAAAGGTCCGATAAGGAAGTGATGTCGCCGGTCAATAGGCGACACGGAGCGGCGGCGGGTCGTCCGACGGTGGAACCGGAACCGGGCGCGGCGGATCGTCGAGCGGCAGCTCCTCATCGGGATCGTTGGGGATCGGCGGTGGCGTCGGCGGCTGTGGCGGAACGGGATGCGGAACCTGGAGGTGAAACACCGTCGCATGCTTTCGCGATTTGGTTGGAGAACCGGCGCGGCGGCTGCGGGTTGCGTGCTGCATGACAGAACAATCCTCGATGCGTGTCGTGCAGCTCGATGCCCCAGGGGGGCCGGAGCGGCTGCATGTCGGTGAGGCACCGGTTCCCTCGCCCGGGCCTGGGTCGGTCCTGATCAGGGTCGAGGCGGCGGGGATCAATCGTCCGGACCTGATGCAGCGGGCCGGGATGTATCCGCCGCCACCGGACGCTGATCCGAGGCTCGGTCTGGAGGTGGCGGGCGCGATCGTCGCCTGCGGCGAAGGCGTCGCCGGGCTGACGGTGGGCGAGCGGGTGACGGCGCTGGTCAATGGCGGTGGGTATGCCGAGTACTGCCTGGCACCCGCCGGACAGTGTCTGCCGGTGCCCGACGGGTTCGATGCGGTGCAGGCGGCGGCACTGCCCGAGAACCAGTTTACGGTGTGGGCGAACGTGTTTGCGCCACTCGGGCGGGCCGGGGCTGCGCTGAGGGCCGGCGAGACGCTGCTGGTGCATGGCGGGTCGAGCGGAATCGGGGTGACGGCGATCCAGGTCGCCAAGGCGCGCGGGGCGCGTGTGCTGACGACGGCCGGAAGCCGGGAGAAGTGCGAGGCCTGCGTGCGGCTCGGCGCAGACGCCGCGATCAACTACCGGGAGACGGACTTTTTTGGCAGCGTGCGGGAGTTTACCGGCGGGCGGGGTGTCGACGTCGTGCTCGACATGGTCGGCGGTCCGTATTTCGCGCGCAATCTTGCGAGCCTGGCGAAGGATGGGCGGCTGTCGATCATCGCGGTCTCAAATGGCTACCTGGCCGAACAGGTCGATCTGCGCCCGATCATGCTGAGGCGGCTGCGGGTGATGGGCTCGACGCTGCGTCCGCGTTCGGCGGCCGAAAAGGCCGAGATCGCTGCGGATCTTCGGCGGGAGGTGTGGCCGCTGCTCGACGCAGGGCAGGTGCGGCCGGTCATCGAGGCCGTGTTTCCGATGGAGCAGGCGGCGGAGGCCCATGCGCTGATGGAGCGCGGGTCGCATATCGGAAAGATCGTGCTGACGACCACGCGGTGAGGCTGCACGCCATCGAGGCTGGTCCCGCGGAGGCGCCGGGCGAGCCGGTGGTGCTGCTGCACGGGCTGTTCGGGCAGGCGCGCAATCTGGGGCGGCTGCAGCGGGTGCTGGCACGAGAGCGGCGGACGTTGGCTCTCGATCTTCGCAGTCACGGATCGAGCCCGGCCGGGCCGCTCGACCTGCGGGCGATGGGGCGCGATGTCGTGGAGACGATCAGCGGCCTCGGGGTGGGTGCCGCAGTGCTGGTCGGGCATTCGCTGGGCGGGAAGGTGGCGATGGCAGCGGCGCTCGGGTGTTCCGGCAGCGTGTCGCGGCTGCTGGTGGCCGACATCGCGCCGGTCGGCTACCGGCACGGGCATCTGCGGTATGCGCGTGCGCTGCAGGCGCTCGAACTGGCGCCGGGCCTGACGCGGGCGACGGCGGACGCGGCACTCGCCCCTTCGGTCGCGGAGCCGGCGGTGCGGGCGCTGCTGTTGCAGAACCTGGTGACCGGGGAGCGGCCGTTCTGGCGGATCGGTCTCGACGAGATCGCAGCTTCCATCGATGGGGCCGAGGGCTGGCCGGAATGGGAGGGCGCGCGGTTCGACGGGCCGGCGCTGTTCGTGCGCGGCGAGCGCTCGGACTACCTCACGGAGGATCACATGCCGGCGATTCTGAGGCTGTTTCCGCGGGCGCGTCTGGCCGTGTTGGGGCAGGCCGGCCATTGGCTGCATGTGGACAGGCCGGACGAGTTCGCGGCGATCGTGCGGGAGTTCGTCGCGGCGGAGGACGCGATCAGGCGGTGACGGCGCTGGGCTTGACGTTGCGGCCCTCCTCGGCGGCGCGCCAGAGATACCAGGCGGCGGTGCTGCGGTAGGGGGCCCAGGCGAGACCGAGGATGGCGAGCTCCTTGGGCTTGGGTTGCACGGCGAGCTGCTTGAGGCGGCGATAGCCTTCGCGCACGCCGAAATCGTCGACCGGCAGCACGTCAGGACGTCCGAGGGTGAAGATCAGCAGCATCTCCACCGTCCAGCGTCCGACGCCCCGGATGGCGACCAGGCGTTCGATCAGATGCTGGTCGGGCAGTCGGGCGGCGGCGGCGCGGCTCGGCACGAGGCCGCGGGCGGCGTGCAGCGCGATGTCGCGGATCGAGGCGGTCTTTCCGGCGGAGAAGCCGGCGGTGCGAAAGGCCTCGTCGGGCAGCCGGAGAATGTGGGCGGCCGGCGGAAAGGGCGGCGGACAGTGCGCCATCAGGCGGCCGAGGATGGCCTCGGCGGCGCGGCCGTGTACCTGCTGGTGGGCGATGGCGCGCACCAGCGCCTCGTAGGGCGAACGGGTGCGGTCGGGCGAGAGGCGGCAACGGCCGACGCGGCCGATGAGGGCGGCGAAATCCGGGTCGGTGGCGAGATGGCGGCTGGCGGCGTCGCGTGGCCGGAACGGCGGAAGAGCCATCGACGGAGCGCAACAGAGCCGGGTCGGCTTGGCAAGCGGGCACTTGGGAGTTATCGGCGAGGCTTCGGGAGAGGCGTGCGACCATCGATCTTGCCGTTGACAGGACGCTGCGGGTTTCGCTGCGTGCGGGCCGGCCGGAGCCGGCGGACGCCGCCGGTCGCGGCTCCCTGCCCGCATCGGCGCCACCGCTGGTGCGCCGCCGGCGGCGGCGGTCGCGTCTTGAGGGTGCTCTCGTCGGCTCCGGAGCGCTGCACCTCCTGCTACTGGCGATGCTGCTGGTGGCCAAGCCGTCGGGCACCGCGCCGACGACCGAGCCGCCGAGCGTGGAAATGGTGTTCGGCCATAATGGAAGCGCCGGCCTGCAGGGGCATTCGGTGCCGCAGGCCGAGCAGGGGTCGGCGCCACCGCCTGCGGCGGCTCCTGCGCCGGAGCCGCTGGCGCCGCCTCCCTCGCCTGCTCCCGTGTCGCAGGCCGTGCCACGGGCGCCGCCGCCGCCTTCCCCTGCGGCGCCGGAACGCCAGCGGCAGGAAGCGGCGCGGGCTCCCGAACACCGCAGGGAGGAGGTGCGGCGGGAGCGGCGTTCAGCGAACCCGTTCGCCAACCTGACCAACCTGTCGCTCGCGCCGGCGGACACGCAGGAGACGCCGGCAATCGAGCGGCGCGGCCGGGGCGGGTCGGGCAGTCAGGTCAGCCTTTCGATCGGGCCGATGGTGCGGGGCGGGCGGCTGGCGATGCCGTTCTCGATGCATGGCGGCCACGGCATGACCAGCGACTACCGGGAGATGCTCGACGACTGGGTCAACCGGCACAAATACTATCCGCAGTCAGCGGCTGATCGGGGCCATGACGGCGACGTCGGGATCCACGTCGCCTGGGATCGCAATGGCCGGGTGCTGAGCGTGCATTTGATCTATGGTTCAGGCGACGACGATCTCGACGATGCCTGGGTGGGGTTGTTTCGCGGCGCGCACCTGCCGGCACCGCCGCCGGACGTGCCGGGCGATCCGATCGAGTACGACATGATCATGAGCTACGAATTGATACGGTAGACAAACGCCTTGCAGACCATTACGTCAGAAGCATTACGCCTTCGTGACGTTCGGAGCTGGGGGTGGATCTGAGCAGTCTCTTCGATCCGTCGGGTTTGACGCCGCACGGGTTCTGTCTTCTCTGGCAGCCCGGCTTGATCTGGTTGCACGCGGTGTCGGATGGCCTGATCGCAATCGCCTACTTCACCATTCCGGTGGCGCTTGCGATTCTGGTTCGCCGGCGGGGGGATCTGGCGTTCGGCTGGGTCTATCTGCTGTTCGCGGCGTTCATTCTGTCGTGCGGGGTGACGCACGTGATGTCGATCGTGACGTTGTGGCGACCGCTCTATGCACTCGAGGGTCTGGTCAAGGCGGTGACCGCCGTCGCCTCGCTGGCAGCGACCTTCGTCATCTGGCGGCTGATCCCACTCGTGTTGGCGCTGCCGTCGCCGAAGGCGTTGCGCGACAGCGAGGCGAGGCTCCGCCGCATGTTCGTCAAGCTGCCGACAGCTCTCTATTCCCTCGACGCGAGCGGGCGGCTGAACGAGGCGAGCGAGACGATGGCGGAGCTGCTCGGCTTGACGCGTTCGCAGATGAGCGGTCGCGATATCGCCGACTTCATTCCGGCCGCCGAGCGGGCTCGCCGCCGCGATGCGCTTGGCGAGACGCTGAGGACAGGAGGCGTGCGTGATCTGGAGAGCCAGTTCGTGACCGCCGACGGGACGGTTCTGGACGTGCTGCTGTCGGCGCGCGTCGAGCGTGGGCAGACCAGCGCGCAGGACACCGTGCTGACGGTGGTGACGGATGTCACGGCGCGCCGGCAAGTGGAAGCGGCGCTGCGGGAGAGCGAGGAGCGGTTGCGTCAGTCGCAGAAGATGGAGGCGATCGGCAAGCTGACGGGAGGCATCGCGCACGACTTCAACAACATGTTGACCGTGATCGGCGGCAACCTCGACCGGCTGCGTGAGCGGTTGGGGGCGGATCCGCACGGTCTGCATCTGCTCGGCCAGGCGACGCTCGCCTCGCAGCGTGCGGACGGACTGATCGGACAGTTGCTGGCATTCTCGCGCAAACAGCGGCTCGATCCACTGGCGATCGACGCGCGTGCGGCGATCGTCGGCATGCAGGCGTTGCTGTCGCGGTTGGCCGGTGAGCAGATCGAGCTTCGGATCGAGAATGGCGGCTTGGGCTGGCTCTGTCTGGCCGACCGCAACCAGTTGGAAACGTGCGTCGTCAATCTGGTCATCAATGCGGCGGAGGCGATCGGGGACCGGACGATGGAGGCCGGGTCGAGTGAGCAGGGCGAGATACGGATCGCGGTGACGGACTTCGTCGTCGGTCCAGGCGATGACTGGCGCAACGGGGGCGGCGAGACGGTGGCGCCGGGCGAGTATGTACGCGTTTCGGTCGGAGATAACGGGGTCGGGATGAGCGAGGAGGTGCGTCGCCGGGCGCTCGAGCCGTTCTTCACCACCAAGGCGGTCGGCAAGGGGAGCGGACTGGGGCTGTCGCAGACGTACGGGTTCGTCTGCCAGTCGGACGGGGCGATGCGGATCGACAGCCGGCCCGGACGCGGGACGTCGGTCGAGATCCTGCTGCCGCGAACGGCGCGGGCGGGCAGCGTGAGCGTTGGCGCGGCGAGCCTCGGCGGGCGGACGGCCACCAACGGCGGCGAGACGCTGCTGGTGGTGGAGGACGAGCCGGCGGTGCTGGAGATCGCCACGAGCTGCCTGCGCGAGAGCGGGTTTGAGGTGATCAGCGCGATAGACGGTCCGTCCGCGCTCACGGCTCTCGCGGATGCGCCGCAGGTGGCGCTGGTGTTCACCGATATCGTCATGCCCGGACAGAGCGGCGTGGCGCTGGCGGGGGAGATTTGGAAGATGAGGCCGGGGATGCCGGTGGTGTTCGCCTCAGGCTACAGCGAGGAGACGATCGGCAAGCAGCTGCCGTTTGGTGCGAAGTTCATCAAGAAGCCCTACAAGGTGAGCGCGGTGACTGCGTTGATCAGGGCTTCACTGATCGAAAGCGGCATGGTCGAGGCTTAGGATGGCCGGAATTCTTGAGCGCGCGGCGACTGGGCTGCGCGCGTGCGACGGCGCCATCGACGCGGTCTCGCGGATCGACGAGCTGTATCGGGACAGTGTCGCGGCGCTTCGTGTTGCCTGCGAGCGGATCGGGCGTGGCGAGGAGGCAGGCTCGACCGAGGCGGCGGTCTATCCGTTCCTCGGTGTCGAGGTGGAAGACGAGGCGGCCGGACCGGCGCCGTTGGATGCCGGAATCTATGGGGCGACGCTGACGCGGCCGGACCTGTTTGGCCGTTACTGGCGCGAGCAGATCGAGACGTTGCTGCGCCACCATCGGGCCCGTCTGCTGGTAGGGCGATCAAGGCGGCGGATCCCGTTGCCGTTTGCAGTGGGCGAGGCTGCCGCCGGGATTGATACCGAAGCGATGCGGCCGCTCCCGCGGCAGTTCGTGCTGCCGGATCTCCTGGCGACTGACGACCTGATCGCCAACTGCGCGTTGCGGCCGAACCCGGTGGAGCCGCGTCCGCTGGCGCTGTTCAATGCGGAGCGCACCGATTACTCGCTGGCGCGACTGCACCATTACACGGGAACCACGCCGGAGCAGTTCCAGAACTTCGTGCTGCTGACGAACTATCAGCGCTATGTCGATGGATTTGTTGCATTCGGCGAGCGTTCGGTCGCGTCGGGCTCCGAGTATGAGGCGTTTGTGGCGCCGAGCGGCACGCCGCAGATGCCGGCCTACCACCTCAAGCGGGCGGACGGCGACGGGATCACGCTGATCAACATCGGTGTGGGTCCGAGCAACGCGAAGACGATCACCGACCACGTCGCGGTGCTGCGGCCGCATTGCTGGTTGATGCTGGGGCATTGTGCGGGGCTGCGCCGGACGCAGGCGCTGGGCGACTATGTGCTGGCGCACGGGTATGTGAGAGCCGACCACGTGCTGGACGAGGATTTGCCGGCCTGGGTGCCGGTGCCTCCGATCGCGGAGGTGCAGGTGGCGCTGCAGGAGGCGACGATGGCGGTAACCGGCCTCGACGCGCAGGGGATCAAAACGCGGCTTCGCACCGGCACGGTGTACACGACCGACAATCGAAACTGGGAGCTGCGGTTCGGGGCGCTGTTCACGGAGATCAACATGAGCCGGGCGATCGCGGTGGACATGGAAAGTGCGACGGTGGCGGCGAACGGGTTCCGGTTCCGGGTGCCGTATGGGACGCTGCTGTGCGTGTCGGACAAGCCGGTGCATGGGGAACTGAAGCTGCGCGGGATGGCCGATGCCTTCTATCGCGAGCGGGTGTCGCAGCATCTGGCGGTCGGGATCGAGACGATGCGGCGACTGCGTGAGCAGGGTGTTGCCCGGCTGCATTCACGCAAGCTGCGAGGTTTTGACGAGCCGCCGTTCCGCTGAGGGCCAGGCGTTCAGGCGCCGACGCGAATGGATTACCGCCCGCCACCTGTTTCTGCTAGGTGTCAAGTGGCTTCACCTAGCCGGAGACACGACAGGTGGTCGGTTAGGACATCAGATGGTTGGGCGTGACGGTGCACGCGGCAGCGATCTTGCCGCTCTTCTCCAGTCGGCGGTCGCGAAAGCAGCCAGCAGCGCCTCCGCTCACGACGCCCTCACCGGACTGCCGAACCGGATGCTGTTCAATGCGATCCTGGAGGCGGCCTGCGCGGTGCCGGACCATGGCGGGATCGCGTTGCTGCGTCTGTGCGTCGACGACGTGGCGTCGCTGCGGGTCGAGCACGGACAGGCGCCGGCCGCTGCGCTGCTGGCGGCCGTCGCAGGGCGGCTGCGCCGGAGCATCCGCGCGGGCGACGTGGCGGCGAAGCTGCGCGATGCGGATTTCTCGCTGATCCTTGCGGCGGATGACGTGGCGGAGGCGGCGTGCGCGGCGCAACGCGTGCTGGAGCGATTGCGCGAGCCGTATGAGGTGTCTGGGACGCTGGTCGACGTGACGGTCAGCATCGGGATTGCCTACGCGGCACCGGGTTCGATCGCGGGCAGCGTGCTGCTCGACCGCGCCGATATCGCGTTGGAGCGGGCTCGGTCGACCGGCCGCGGGGAATGGAAGATCTACAAGCCCGGCAACGGGGCTGATCCTGATACCCAGGCCTCGATGGTGGCCGATCTGCGGGCGGCACTCCGGCAGGAGGAGATGACGATCGCACTGCAGCCGATCGTCCGGGTCGAGAACCTGTCGGTTGTCGCCGCAGACGCGGTGCTGCACTGGGACCACCCAAAAATCGGGCGGATCGCGAGCACCGACTTCCTGCCGGTGCTGAACGACCCGGAGGCGGCCCGGCTGCTGGCGGACTGGACGATCGGGCGGGTGTGCGCGACCGCGTCGCTGCACGGCATGCAGATTGCGGTGACGCTTGATTCGGCGGTGCAGCCCAACGACCAGCTCGCCGAGCGTGTGGCGGCCTCGATCGCGGCGAGCGGTGTGGAGCCGGGCTTGGTGTGGCTCGGCGTGCCGGAGAGCTCGTTCCTCAGTGTCGGCGAGAGCGGCCTGCGGGCGCTGGGCCGCATCCGGGCGCTGGGTGCGAAGGTGATGCTTGACGATTTCTCCTACGACACGCTGACGTTCGATACGCTGCGCGGGCTGCCGATCGATGCGATCCGCACGGCGGCCTCGGTGATTGCGTCGCTGGAGACCGACATTCACGCGTTTGCCTGGATCCAGGCGCTGACCGGCCTGGCCCGAAGCATGGGCATCACGATCGGGGCCAAGGGGATCGAGACCGAGGACGATCTGGCGATGCTGGATCGGTTCGGCTTCAACCAGGCGCAGGGCGGGTTGCTTGGCGGAACGATGACGGCGGGCGAACTGACGGCGTTCACGGCGAGCCGGGCGCCGCTGACGCGGCGGCGGGCGGCGGAGTTTTAGCGCAGACCGGTTTTCGAGCCTAGGGTTTCCAAAGGCTAGCCTTTGGCGGGGTGCAGGGGTAGCGCCCCTGCCCTTCTGGGGCTCAGTGCAGGCAGCATTTCTTGTATTTGCGGCCGCTGCCGCAGGCGCAGGGTTGGTTGCGGCCGATCTTCTCGCTTCGGATCGGCAGCTCGATCGTATCGGCGTCGGCCGGCAACCAGCCTTCGGCCTGGAAGTAGGCAGGCTTGGGCATCTCGCGATGGTCTCTCAGTCCGAAGACGATCTCTACGTCCTCAAGGTCTCCGGCGACAGAGATGTCGACGGCATCGCGTCGGTAGGCGTCGAGGATGGGTCCGATCGCGTCGACGGCGTGGAGATCGAGCAGGGAACAGACGGCGAAGCCGTTGAGGAGGCGGTCCGGGTCGGGTCGGGTCAGCGTGCGCGTCAGGATGTCGATGCATTCGCCTTTGTGGTCGGGGTGTCGGAGGGCGAGCTCCCGTAGTCCGACGATGGCGGTGGCGGCCGGCAAGGTCGGGTTCGAACGATCCGACACGAAGTCGGTGAGTGGTTGGATTGCGGGAGCACCGATCATTGCAAAGACGAGTGGGATCTCGTCGTCGAGGACGTCGTCGTCGCTGTTCCGCAAGAGGTTCAGGAGCGGCTCCACGGCGGAGGCGGCGCGCAACTGGCCCAGGGCGCGCCAGGCGTGAGCCGGTGCCCAAACGGCGTCGGACTCGGCGTCGTGAAGTTCGGGGTCGCCAGCCATCGCGATGAGCGCGTCGATGTGCTCGGGTCCGATGCCGAAGTCGGCGTAGTCGGGCCAGTCCCGGCCGCGAAACCGGTCACCGAGGTGC
>CAXTSH010000103.1:0-11091 GCA_964246925.1 uncultured Acetobacteraceae bacterium | reverse complement strand
TCGTCTCGAGCGCCTTCACGGTGAGCGCGCCGTCAACGTCGGGCAGCGGGACCGACATCACCTCGAGCAGCCGTTGCTCGAAGACGAGATTGAGGGAGGCGGGCACAAGCGCGGTGACGTAGCCGGCGCCGGCGCGCTGAGCGGCCTCGGCGGCGAGGCACGGCGCCCCGGTGAGCCCGGTCGAGCCCCCACACACGAGCACCGCGCCGGCGGCGAACTTGGTCGACTCCCGACCCCGGGCGGGAATCCGGTCGGCGATCCGCAGGTCGATCAGCCCCACCTGCGGCTCCACCGGAGCGCCGGCGGGGATGCCGAGCTCGATCACGACCACCTCACCGGCGTGCTCGCGGCCGGGATTGATCCACAGGCCGAGCTTGGCCGCGCCGAAGGTGGCGGTCGCGTGCGCCCGCACCGCGCTCCCCACCGCCTCGCCGCTCGAGGCGTCCACGCCGCTGGGGACGTCGCACGCGATCACGGTCGCGCCGGCGTCGGCGGCCCGGTTAATCGCGGCGATGGCTCCGACCGCAGCGTCGCGCGGCTCGCCCGAGAAGCCGGTGCCGAGGATCGCGTCGACGACCACCCCGGCGCCGTTGAGGGCCTCGCTCGTGAATCGGCGCGGCGCCTCCCCGGAGAGCCGCTCGAGCTGCACCCGAGCGTCGCCGGTGAGCTCCTCGGCGAGCGTGAGCAGCAACACGTCGACCTCGTGACCGCGGCCGCGCAGCCAGCGCGCCGCCACCAGTCCGTCGCCGCCGTTGTTGCCCTTCCCGCACACCACCGCGATGCGGCCGCCGCCGCGGCTCTCGACGAGCTCGGCGAGCCCGCCGCCGGCGCGCTCCATCAGCTCGAGGCCGGCGATCTCGCGCTCGTCGATCGCCCACGCCTCGGTCGCACGCATCTGCGCGGCGTCGAGCAGCGGGGTCATCCAGGGTGGGAGAGCGGTCATGGTCCCTCGATTATCGCCACCGCGCCGGCCTGCCCGCGGGTGTGGGTGAGTGAGATCCGCACCTCGCGCACGCCGAGCGCCGCCGCGCGAGCGGCGACGGCGCCGTGCAGGGCGATCCGCGGCGCGGCGCCCGCCGGTGCCCCGCCGGGGGTGGCGGAGAGGACCTCGACCTCGCGCCATTCCCAGGAAGAGAGGCCGAGCGCCTTGGCGACCGCCTCCTTGGCGCAGAAGCGGGCCGCCAGATGCTGGCCGGGCCGGGCGCGGGCCGCCGCGTACACGCGCTCACCGTCGGTGAACACCCGCTCGGCGAGCCGCGGGCGGCGGGCGATGGCCGCCTCGAGGCGGTCGATCTCGAGCAGGTCGAGTCCGACGCCGGGCGGCGGGGGCGCGGCGGCGGGCCCGCGCACTCGCCGGTGGCGGGGTTGGCCCGGTTTGGGGGGGGGGGGGGCAAACCCCCCGCCTCTGTCTCGTTGCTCCCGGGTGCCCTAAGCCGCGCGAATGTCCACCAGGAAGTGGTCCACCTCGCTCGCCAGTTGCGTCGTACGCCTCGACATGTCCGCCGCTGCCGTCAGCACCTCCGCCGCCGAGCTGCCGGCGTCGTTGGCGGCCCGGCTGACGTCGCCGCTGTTGGCGGTCACATCCTGCGCCGCCCGTGCCGCGTCCGCGACCGTGCGCGCGATCTCCGACGTGGCGCAGCCCTGTTCCTCGACCGCGGCGGCGATGGCGGTCGAGATCGCGCTCACCTGCTCGATCGTGGCCGTGATGCCGCAGATCGCCTCGACCGCCTCGTTGGTCGCCGACTGGATTTGCCTGACCTGCTGGTCGATCTCCTCGGTCGCCTTGGCAGTCTGGTTGGCCAGGCTCTTGACCTCGGACGCGACCACCGCAAAACCCTTGCCGGCATCGCCGGCGCGTGCCGCCTCGATCGTCGCGTTGAGCGCCAGAAGATTCGTCTGACCGGCGATGTTGGTAATCAGACCGACCACGTGCCCGATCTTGTTCGCAGCCTCCGCCAAGGCGCGGACCACGCCGTCGGTATGACGCGCGGCGCTGACCGCCTTGGTGGTGATCTCCGTCGATTCCTGCACCTGTCGGCTGATCTCGCCGATCGAGCTCGCGAGCTGCCCGGACGCCGCGGCCAGACTCTGCACGCCGGCACTGACCGCCTCGGCCGAGTCGGCCACCGTCGTGACTTGCTGGCTCGCCTGCCCGGCGTTCGCCGACATCGACCGCGCCGTGCCTTCCAGCGTCGCCGAGGCACTCGACAGCGCCTGCACCAGCACGCCCACCCGCTCCCCGAAGCCGCCGGCGACCTTGTTCAACGCCTCCTGCTTCTCGGTCTGCGCCCTCACGGTCGCATCGATGTCGACCAGCGAGCCGCAGGCGCGACGCGGCCGGCGGTTCGCGTCGAGCACGACGCCTCCCGTGGCACGAAACCAGCGATACGAGCCGTCGCGCACCTTCAAGCGGTAGGTCACATCATAGCCGACGCCGCTCGCGCAGGTGGCGCCGAACGCCGCGAAGGTAGCCGGCGCGTCATCCGCGTGCAGCCGGTCGGACCACGATTGCACCACGTCAGGAAACTCGGCTTCGGTCTCGTAGCCGAGCAGGCGCCGAAACTCCGCCGACCAGGTCCATCGCGCCTTGGGGCTCATCGCGTCGCCCTCGTGCAGGATCGCGTCCCACAGACCGACGCCGCAATGCGTCGACAGCGTCTCGAGCCATTCGGCCTTGCTCAGCATGTCGTTCGAAGCGCGGCGATTGCGGAACATCTGCTTGTCACATCCCTCGATCAACCGCACCCACGATGACCGAGGCAGGTTAAGGGCCGGTGAAAACCCCCTGCATCGTCACCTTCCCCGGTCACCCGGAACGTTCTAGACCGTCGGGGTGTGCGCCCCTTTGACCTCCGGCTTCCGCGCGGCTTGGGCCAGCTCTCCCGCCGCCGTGTTCCGGCCGCGCTCCGCAGGCGAACCATGACCTCCCGCCCGGCCTGGACGGAGCATGAGCGGCTGGCGGCGCTCGACCGCTACGACATCCTCGACACCCCGCGGGAGCGGGACTTCGACGACCTTGCCCGACTGGCCGCCGACCTCACCGGAGCTCCGATCGCCGCCGTCTCGCTCGTCGACGCCGAACGGCAATGGTTCAAGTCCGAAGTGGGCCTTGGCCTGCGCGAGACGCCGCTCGACAGCTCGGTCTGCGCGCAGGCCATCAGTCAGCGCGGCAGCACGATTATCCCCGACCTCGCCGAAGATCCCCGCTTCGCCGCCAACCCTCTCGTCACCGGGGAGCGGCGCCTCCGTTTCTACGCCGGCGTCCCGCTCGAAACGCCCGACGGCCTGCCGCTCGGCATGCTCTGCGTGCTGGACACCGCGTCCCGGCCGCATGGCCTCACGCCGGCGCAGCATTTCGCCTTGACCACGCTGAGCCGGCAGGTCACCGCCCAGCTCGAACTGCGCCGCGCGCTGACAGAAGCGAGGCGCGCCGCCGCCCGCAACCGCCAAGTCATCGACAGCGCCACCGAACACGCCATCATCGCGCTGGACCTGGAGGGCAACGTCACCTTCTGGAATGCCGGCGCCGAACGGATCACGCTTTGGCAGGAAGCCGAAATGCTCGGCCAATCCCTCGACCGGCTCTTCACCGAGGGCGACCTCGCCGACGGCCGCCTCGAATACGAAATGCGACGCGCGCTCCAGGACGGTCGCAGTCCCGACAAGCGCTGGCACCGGCGCCGCGACGGCGAACGCTTCTGGGCCGACGGCGACATGCGCCCGATCGTGGGCGAAGGCGGCGAGCCCATCGGCCTGGTCAAGGTGTTCTCCGATCGCACGCTCGGACGCCAGGCCGAACAGCGCCTCGCCTTGCTCGCGCAAGCCTCCGCCGGCCTGCTCGCCGCCAGCGAGCCGGACGAGGTGCTCGGCCCATTGCTCGAGCGTAGCGCCGAACTGCTGGGTTTCGACCAGAGCCACAGCTACACGATCAGCCGCGACGGCACCGAGTGGCACCTGACACGGTCGATCGGCGGCCAGGCCGATGTCGCCCCGCTCGATCGGCCGCTCTGCGAGGTGGTCGCATCCAGCCGGCGCCCGCTGATCCTGTTCGATCTCCAGTCCTCGAGCGAACCGCACGCCGAGGCCGGTCGCGCCGCCGGGCTCGCCGCCTACGCTGCCTTTCCTGTCCTCGCCAACGACAGGCTGCGCGGAGTGCTCGCCTTCGGATCGGCCACCCGCCCCGTCTTCGACACCGACGCGATCGCCTTCTTCGCCACCCTGGCGCGCTTCCTGGCCGTCGTGCGAGAGCGCCTCGACGACGAGGACGCGCTGCGCGGACTCAACGTCAATCTGGAGCGGCGCGTCGAGGAACGTACCCGCGAGCGCGACCGCATCTGGCAGGTAAGCCAGGACATGCTCGGCGTCGCCGACGAGCGCGGCGTCTGGCAGAGCGTCAACCCGGCCTGGACCCGTGTCCTCGGTTGGCCCGCAGAACGGATCGTGGGCCAGACGTCCGATTGGCTCGAACATCCGGATGAACGCGGGAAGACCCGCGCCGAGTTCGACCGCTTGGCCGCCGGCCACGCGGCACTCGCCTTCGAGAACCGCCTGCGCGCGGCCGACGGCCAGCACCGGCTGCTGAGCTGGACCGCCGTGCCGGCGGACGGGCTCGTCTACACCGTAGCGCGCGACGTCACCGCCGAGCGCGAACGCGAAACCGCGCTGCGCACGTCCGAGGATCTCACCCGCCTGGCCATGTCTGCGATCGGCGGCGTCGGCGTGTGGACGTTCGACATCGCGGCCGACCGCCTGACGTGCGACGCAGCGGTCGCCGAACTCCACGGCCTCGACCCGGACGCCGCGGCCGCCGGTGTCGCGCGCGACCGGTTCCTCGCCGGCATTCATCCTGACGACCACGCCAGGCTGCGCCGGCCGGTCGCCCACGCGCTCCTGCGCAGCGGCGCCGTCGAGGTCGAATACCGCGTCCGCCATGCCGACGGCCGTATCCGCTGGATGCTGTCACGCGGCCACACCCAATTCGACGCCTCCGGCAGGCCCACGCGCACCACCGGCATCGCGATCGAGACCACGCGCCAGCGCAACCTCGAGGAGCAGCTCCGCCAGGCCCAGAAGATGGAGGCGGTCGGCCAACTCACCGGCGGCCTCGCGCATGATTTCAACAATCTGCTGACCGGCATCGTCGGCAGCCTGGAGCTGCTGCAGACCCGTGTCGCACAGGGCCGCACCGAGGGCGTCGATCGCTACGTCAATGCCGCGCAGGGAGCGGCCAGGCGCGCCTCGGCGCTCACCCATCGTCTGCTGGCCTTCTCGCGTCGCCAGACGCTGGACCCCAAGGCGACCGATCCGAACCGCCTGATCAACGAGATGGCGGACCTCATCCGCCGCACCGTCGGCCCCGCGATCACCGTCGAGATGTCCATCTCGCGCGACGGCTGGAACACTCTGGTCGATCCGAGTCAGCTCGAGAATGCGCTGCTGAACCTGTGCATCAACGCCCGCGACGCGATGCCGGCCGGCGGCCGCCTCGTCGTCACGACCGCCAATTGCTGCCTCGACGAGCCGGCCGCCCAGGCGCGCGAGCTCCAGCCGGGCGCCTACGTCCTGATCAGCGTCAGCGACGACGGTGCCGGCATGCCGCCCGACATCGTCGCGCGAGCGTTCGACCCGTTCTTCACCACCAAGCCGCTCGGCGAAGGCACCGGCCTCGGCCTGTCGATGACCTACGGCTTCGTCCGCCAGTCCGGCGGCGAGGTGCGTATCCAATCCGACGTCGGCAAAGGCACCACCGTCAGCATGCTGCTGCCGCGCCATCTCGGCGAGGCCGAGCCGGCCGACATCCCGGCACCGCTCAGCGATGCGCCCCGCGCCGAACACGACCAGGCGGTCCTCGTGGTCGACGACGAGCCCACCGTGCGCATGCTGGTGGCCGAAGTGCTGGAGGACCTCGGCTACACCGCGCTTGAGGCCTCCGACGGCGCCACGGCCATCCAGACGCTGCGATCGGACGCGCGCATCGACCTGCTGGTGACCGACGTCGGCCTTCCCGGCGGCATGAACGGCCGCCAGGTCGCCGACGCCGGCCGCGACATCCGGGCCGGGCTGAAGGTCCTCTTCATCACCGGCTACGGCGAGGCTGCGGTCCTCGAGCCCGGCATGCAGGTGCTCGCCAAGCCGTTCGCCATGGAGGCGCTCGCCAGCCGCATCAAGGATCTGCTCGCCGGTCCGGGTGTCACGACAACGCCAGACGCATGACATGCCGGCGCGATCCGGCGCGTCCGACTTCCCGAAACCCGGCGGCGGCGAAAGCCTCCACGAAGCCCATGAAACGGTAGCTCGGCGAGTGTGGATCGACGGGATAACCCTCGACGATCGTCGCTCCGCCGGCCTTGGCATGCGCGACGGCGGCCTCGATCATCCGGGCCGTCAATCCCTGGCCGCGTTCGCCACGCCTGACGTAAAAACACGCGAGCGACCAGACCCGTTCGGCGGGCCCTTCGATGGGCGGTCCGCCAAGCGGCCGGTACGTCTCGCGCGGCGCAATCGAGCACCAGGCCACCGGCCGGTCATCGCGATGGAAAATGAGGCCGACGGGCACGCCGCCGTCGATCCTCGACTTGATCTGCGCCCGCCGGCTCGCGCCATCCTGGTGCTTCGCCTCGGCCGCCGAAGCCCTCCAGACCATGCACCAGCAGCTCTTCGGACCGCCGCGTTCCTCGAACAGGCGTGCGAAATCTGCCCAGCACGCGGCGTCGACCGGGCGAAAGCAAAGGCTCATCGTCTTCTAGCCACCCTTCGCATAGATCGATGGCGGCACGCCGACCGTGCGTGAAAAGGCCGTGCTGAACGCCCCGGTCGAGGCATAGCCGCAGGCCGCCGCGATGTCCGCGAGGTTGGCGCGGGGCGATCGCAGCGCACGCTTGGCCAGCGCCATGCGCCAGCGCACGAGATAGGTGAGCGGCGGCTGACCCATCACGCCGTTGAAGTGCGAGGCGAAGGCGGAGCGCGACATGCCGGCTGCCCCGGCCAGGCTCGCGACGGTCCAGGAACGCGCCGGATCGTCGTGCAGCGCGTGCAGCGCCGCCGCGAGCCTCGGATCGGCCAGGCCGGCCAGCAGGCCCGGGTCTCCCTGCTCCTCGGGATCAGCGCCGCGCCGCATCGCCTCGACGATCAGAACCTCCAGCAGGCGCTCCAGCACCAGCGACCGCCCGGGCAGCGCGGCCTCCGCCTCCGTCCCGATCAGCGCCACGAGCGCCTGCATCCTCTCCCCGCCGGCGTTGCCGGCGCGGACCAGCACCGTGCGCGGGCGGGGCTGCGTCATGAAGTTGCCGGCCGAGGCGCCCAGGTGAAAATGGCCGCCGACAAGACGCGTAGCGGGCTCCGGCTCACGGGAGCGCAGTGCCCATTCCGACGGCCGGACCAACAACAGCACGTCGCCGCCCGCGAGGTCGTGATCGCCGCCAGCCCCGCTCACGCGAGCGGCCCCGACCACAACCAGGCAGAACGCGACGCCTCCGGTCGCAGGCTGGAGGCTTTCCCACGCGCCGGTCCGCTCGCCGGCCTTCCAGGTGAGCCGGCTCGGCTGGACCAGGCGGATCAGTTGGGAAAGCGGGTCGGTTGGACGCTCGATGAACAACTCAGGACCTGCGCGGATAGATCATCCGAACGGCTCCTCCTAGCCTGCCGCTCAACGCCACACCAGCGCCGCAAGCGCCCGCATCAGGAGCTTGGCATCGTGCCCGAGCCCGTCGACATCACCAACTGGCGCACCGCGCCCCACTCTCGCTGGGCGTTCCACAACGTCGATCGCATCATTCCCTGCGCGACAATTGCTCATGATCCGGCGCGCGTGCGGCCCCTGCTCCATGCCGACCAGCGACTGCGTAGCCTGCTGACGTCGACGCCCCTCCTGAAGTTCACCTCCACGGATGCCCTCGTGGTCCTCCATGACGGACGCCTCGTCTTCGAGCGCTACCGCAACGGCGCCGGTACGCAGACCGCCCATATCCTGATGTCGGCGACCAAGGCGATCATCGGACTTCTCGTCGGGATCCTTCAGGCCCGGGGCGACCTGGACATTGCCGCACCGATCGCTCGCCATGTGCCCGAGATCGCCGGGACGCCATACCGCGCCGCGACCATCCGCGATCTCATCGACATGCGCATGGGCGTGGATCTCGCGGGCGAGGCGCTGGCCGCCTACCAGGACGCCACGAACTGGAATCCTGCGACTTCCGGGCGCTCCGGCACCGACCTGCGCTCATTCTTCTCAGGCCTGGCCGGCCCCGAAGCCCGGCGCGGCGGTCCGTTCAGCTACCTCTCGGCCAACACCGACCTGCTCGGCTGGGTGTTGGAGCGCGCGACGGGCGAGACGGTCGCCACACTTCTGAGCACCTGTCTGTGGCGACCGATGGGCGCCGAGGCCGACGCCGTCATCACCCTCGACCGCAACGGTCTGGCGCGCTGCGCGGGCGGCCTATGCGCGGCGGCACGGGATCTCGCGCGTATCGGCCAGCTCATGATCGACGGCGGGACGGCGGCCGGCGAGGAGATCGTGCCGGAAGACTGGGTCGAAGACATCTGCAGCAACGGTGATCCGGAGGCGTGGCGCACGGGCGAGTGGGGCGAGACCTTCGCACCGATCAGCCGCGATATGCGCTATCGCAGCGGCTGGTACACCATTGGAGCGGCTCCCGAGACGCTGTTCGCCATGGGCATACACGGGCAGAACCTGTTCGTGGACAGGGCAAACCGGCTCGTCGTGGCGAAACTGTCATCCTGGCCGCAACCGATCATGAACACTCCCTTGTGGTTGACGCACAAGGCGTTCAGCAGACTCCAGAGGACGGCAGCGGCGCGCCGGCCGCCGGGCCTGCCTTCAGAGCATAACCTCAGGCCTGCCAAGTCTTTCCGGATCCGGAGCGTGTCGATGCTCCTCGACGCCTGACGCGCGAACCACCCGGCATCAAAGCACTTCGAAGAGGCTGTAGATCGGTCCGTCGGCCCGGCGATGGCCGATCCCGATCGCGACCAGGCCGTTGATCCAGCCGTATCCCTCGGATGCAGTCTCGAACTGCGGCGCGATACGGAAATAGTACGCGGCGGGGTCCACGGTCTCGCCCCGCTCCAGACGCGCAATCACCTCCGCCGGACCGTGCCGCACGCCACGATACGTCATGCCGATGAGCGCGCCGTCCGTCGTTTTCAGGACAAGCCGCACATCGAGCGTGGTGCTGCCGTCGCGGCGGACCGCCTGCCAGTCGCTGCCGCCGTCCAGCACGTCGCCGGACAGCCGTTCGCCGACGAATGCGCCGCCCGGCACCACGCCGATCCGGCGGTGAACGCCGGGTGTCGCGCCGACGATCTGCAGCGGGCGCACGTCGAGGCGCATCACGAACAGCGGCCGTGTCCGAACCTCCCGGAGCGTCGCGGGCAAATCGTCATCAAGACCAGCGGCCATCACCATGCACGCATCCTTTCGTGGTCAAGGCGTCGATCAGCTCGCGGTCTTGCCGCCGTTCACGCCGATGATCTGACCGGTGATGAACGCGGCTTTGCCGGAGCCCGCGAACACACCCTGCGCCTGCTTGTCGCCATGCTTTTCGGGCACCGGCCGACCGGAGAGCCTGTGAACTACTGCGTCGACGGCGCGCAAGTCTGAATGTGGGCTTTGCCCCACACCCCACCAAAGGCGGTCGCCTTTGGAAACCGTTCCCAATCAATGTCTGGCGGCTTCGGGGCTCAGGCCGGCAGGAAGTCGGGCACCGACAGGTAACGCTCGCCGGTGTCGTAGTTGAACCCCAGGATCGTCGCATCGCGCGGGAGGTCCGGCAGCTTCTTGGCGATCGCCGCCAGCGTCGCTCCCGACGAGACGCCGACCAGCAATCCCTCCAGCCGCGCCGAACGCCGCGCGAACTCGCGTGCCTCCTCCGCCTCGACCTGGATGACGCCGTCCAGCACCCCGACATGCAGGTTGACGGGAACGAACCCGGCCCCGATGCCCTGGATCGGATGCGGCCCGGGCTTGCCGCCCGAAATCACCGGCGAGGCGGCCGGCTCGACGGCAAACGCCTGCAGGCGGGGCCAACGCTCCTTGAGCACCTGCGCGCATCCGGTGATATGACCACCCGTCCCCACGCCGGTGATCAGCACGTCGATCCCGTCCGGAAAGTCGGCCACGATCTCGCGCGCCGTCTTCTCGACATGCACCGCGATATTGGCCGGATTGTCGAACTGCTGCGGGATCCACGCGCCGTCATGCGCAAGCGCGAGTTCGGTCGCCCGTTCGATCGCGCCCGTCATCCCCCGCTCCTTCGGCGTCAGATCGAACGTGGCGCCATAGGCCTGCATCAAGCGACGCCGCTCCACCGACATCGACTCCGGCATCACCAGGATCAGGCGATAGCCTTTCACCGCTGCCACCATCGCGAGGCCGATGCCGGTGTTGCCCGACGTCGGTTCGATGATCACGCCGCCCGGCTTGAGCCGCCCGTCGGCTTCGGCCGCCTCGACCATCGCGAGCGCGATGCGGTCCTTGATCGATCCTCCCGGATTGGCCCGCTCCGACTTGATCCAGACGGTGGCCTCCGGGAACAGCCGGCTGACGCGAATATGCGGCGTGCCGCCGATGGTCTCGAGGACAGAGTTGGCTTTCATCCCACTTCCCTTGCGCTGGGCGATTTGATGCATCGATAGTCCCGAGGCATCTCGCCGTCGACAGCAGATCACGGAAACCCCGTCATGCCTGCCATCGACCTCGACGGCATGCTCGACACCGGCTTCGAGCAGATCCGCCATGGCACGTCCTGGAGCGCTCGTTCCCAGGGGCTCTGCCCCTGGACCCCGCTGGGGGCGGCCCCCCCAGACCCGCGATAGTTCTCAAGTAACGGTTTCCAAAGGCCAGCCTTTGGCGGGGCTTGGGGCAGAGCCCCAGTGCTGGCGCTAGCCCCAGACCCCCCAAACCAGCGCGCCCGACAAACCGAACAGCAACCCCGTCACCAGCGCCAGCAGCCGCGCCCGCCGCAGCTTGGACGCCGTCAGCGACGTCTCCTGCCGCCGGATCTGCTCGGTCGCCAGAACCTGCGACTGCAGCTCCTCGATCCGCGCCCGCGCCCGGGCCAGCGCGGCGCGGAT
>CAXTSH010000102.1:3778-11196 GCA_964246925.1 uncultured Acetobacteraceae bacterium | reverse complement strand
GCGAATACTGGGGCCTCCGCTCGCTCGCCTACCGGATCAAGAAGAACCGCAAGGCCCACTACATGCTCCTCGGCCTCGACGCCAAGCCGGCGTCGGTCAAGGAAATGGAGCGCCAGCTCGGCCTCAACGAGGACATCCTGCGTTTCATGACCATCCGTGTGGAGGCCATCGACGAGGCGCCGTCCGCCATCCTCGCCCGCAAGTCCGACGACCGCGAGCGCGGCTTTCGCGGTCCCAAGCCCGCCGGCCGCTTCGATTCCGGCCGCAAGCGCGGCTACGACGAGCGCGAGGAGTTCCGCGCGCGCAACAGCGGCGACGACGGCCCGTCCCCCCGCTACAGCGATCTCCAGGAGGTGGAGTAGCCCATGTCCGACACCACCGACGTCAATCCCGCCGCCCGGCGTGCCGCGGTCGGCGCGCGCCGCCCGTTCTATCGCCGCCGCAAGTCCTGCCCGTTCTCCGGCCCCAACGCGCCGAAGATCGACTACAAGGACGTCCGCCTCCTGTCGCGCTTCCTGTCCGAGCGCGGCAAGATCGTCCCTTCGCGGATCACCGCCGTGTCGGCCAGGAAGCAGCGCGAACTCGCCAACGCGATCAAGCGCGCCCGCTTTCTCGCCCTCCTGCCGTACATCGTGGCCTGACGCCGATGGCGACCAACGTCGAACTCATCCTCCTCCAGCGGGTCGAGAAACTGGGCCAGATGGGCGACGTCGTCCGCGTCCGTCCCGGCTTCGCCCGCAACTTCCTGCTGCCAGGCGGCAAGGCGATCCGTGCCAACAAGGAGAACCGCGCCCGCTTCGAGACCGAGCGGGTCCAGCTCGAGGCGCAGAACCTCCGCCGCCGGGAGGAGGCCGAACGCCTCGCCGAGCGCATGTCCGGACTGACCGTTGTCGTCCTTCGCTCCGCCGGCGACAGCGGATCGCTCTACGGTTCGGTGTCCACCCGCGACATCGCCGAGGCCACCACGCAGGCCGGCCTGACGGTCGGCCGCACCCAGGTCTTGCTCGGCCATCCGATCAAGACGCTCGGCCTGTTTCCGGTTCGGATCTCGCTGCATCCCGAGGTGATCATCCCGCTCACCGTCAACGTCGCCCGTTCCGCCGAGGAGGCCGAGCGGCAGGCGGCCGGCGAACGCATCGGACGCGGCGAGCGCGACGAGGGCGAGCCCACCGAGCAGCTCAGCGCCGAATTCGGCGACAGGGCGACCGCCTGAGGCTCTGGCGCAACACTCAACCCCACGTTGAAATCCCGCCGGAACTTCCCTCCCGGCGGGGTTTTTCATGTTGTATGGATGGACCCGCCCACCGGTAGATGCGGGCGGGGAGGTGCGCCTTGATCCTGCATGCCTTGCTCTCCCGCTCCATCCAGCACGGCACGCTGCGCGTCCGCTACCCGGACGGCCGCCTGGTCCGCTACGGCGACGGCAGCGGTCCCGAAGTCGGCGCCTCGATCGCCGACTGGGCCACGGCACGCAGGATCGCCCTCTCGCCCGCGGTCGGCTTCGGCGAATGCTACATGGACGGCACCCTCGACCCGCTGGATTGCCCGCTCTACGACCTGCTCGACCTCATGATGGTCAACGCCGAGGACAACCCGGGTCTCGGCACCGTCGTGCGCCTGCGCGATCGCTACAACCGGGCCAAGCGCCGGATCGCCCAGCACAACCCGATCCCCCGCGCGCGCCGCAACGTTGCCCACCACTACGATCTCGACGGTCGCCTCTACCGCCTCTTCCTCGACGACGACATGCAATATTCCTGCGCCTACTTCCGCCAGGGTGACGAAACCCTCGAGGAAGCCCAGCGCGCCAAGAAGCATCACATCGCGTCCAAGCTCCTGCTCGACCGCCCCGGTCTCGAAGTCCTCGACATCGGCAGCGGCTGGGGCGGCCTGGCGCTCACGCTCGCCGGCGACTATGGCTGCCGCGTCACCGGCATCACGCTCTCCGTCGAGCAGCTCCACGCCTCGCGCGCTCGTGCCGAGGCGGCTGGCCTCGCATCCCTCGTCCGCTTCGAGCTCGCCGACTACCGCACCGTCGCCCGCCGTTTCGACCGCATCGTCTCCGTCGGCATGTTCGAGCATGTCGGCGTCGTCCATTACGACGCCTTCTTCAAGCGCCTGCACGAGATGCTGCGCCCTGACGGCGTCGCCCTGCTGCATGCCATCGGCCGCTCCGATGGCCCGGGAGCCACCGGCAAATGGCTCGAGAAATACATCTTTCCCGGCGGCTACTCGCCGGCGCTCAGCGAGACCTTCACCGCCATCGAACGCTCCGGACTCTGGGCCACCGACTGCGAAATCCTGCGGCTGCACTACGCGCGCACCATCGCCAACTGGCGCGACCGCTTCGCCGCCAATCGCGATCGCATACGCGCCCTCTACGACGAGCGGTTCTGCCGCATGTTCGAGATCTACCTTGCCGGCTGCGAGATCACCTTCCGTCGGCAGGGACACATGAATTTCCAGATCCAGCTCAGCCGCACCGCCGACGCCGTCCCGCTCACCCGCGACTACATGGTACTGCGCGAGATGCAGACCGCCTCACGCGCGTCGCTCGCGCGCGAGCGTCTCGACCAGCGACGCCCACTGGTCGCGGATCACGCCGATGCTGAACCGCTCGAGGATGCGGTCGCGATGCGAGAGCAGTTCGCGCCGCAGCGCCTCGCACCCGTCCTGCACCGCGAGACGCTCGATCCCTGACGAGATGCTGTCGATGTCGTAAGGGTCGACATAGATCGCCCCGGCATCGAACGTCCAGCGGAAGATCGGGATGTCCGACACCAGCGACGCCGTCCGCGCCTGCAACGCTTCCAGCGGCGGATAGCCGAACCCCTCGTTGAACGACGGGAACGCGAAGCATACCGCATGGCGCGCCACCGTGATCAGCTCGTCGAACGGCAGCTTCTCCAGATGCACGATCCGGCCGCTCGCCACGTGCGGCTGCATGGCGAGCAGGATCTCCGCATCCTGCCAACCCTTGTTGCCGACAACCACCAGCCGCAACTCCGGGTCGGACCGGCTGATCACGCGCTCCCACGCCCTGATCAGGCCGACGATGTTCTTGCGCGGCTCCAGCGTCCCGATCGTCAGCACGTAGCGCATGTCGTGGTCGATCGGACCCAGACCCGCCCCGCTCGCGCCCAATGCCCGCGCAGACCGCCGCGACCGCAGGATCGATTCCATCGACATCTCGGCCTCGCCCTCCGGCAGCGGCGCCAGCGCGCAGGGAATCACCCGCGCACTCGCCTCGCGCGACGGGTCGAGCGAGACCAGGTCGGCGAGGCTCTGCGGCGAGTTGCAGATGAACACCGCATCCGCCTCGCAGCGCCGCGTCAGTTGCTGGTGCGCCAGTGCGGCCTGCCAGGTCGTCTGCGTGTCGATGTCCGTCAGCGGCACCGCGTCGTGGAACCGTACCAGTTGGCGCACGCCGCGCGGCAGCCGCACCGGCCGCGGCATGCAGAACAGCACGAAGTCGAAGCCGCGCGCCTCCAGCCGCTTGGGCGGCAGGAACGGTACCCCCAGCGTCCGGTCGATCACCCGCATCACGCTCATGTCGGTGGCGAGGAAGTCGTGCGACAGCACCGCCTCGCGGCGCCCGGAGGCCAGCGTCTTGTCGAACAGCGTCCGCCACACCGCGTTCGAGCGCCCGGTCATCGGCGTCAGCTGGTGCGTCGAACGCAGCACCTCGGGCACTTCGCGCCGAAACCGTCCCAGCGGGCCGTATTGCCGCACCGCCCAGTTCCGCGCCATCCAGTGCAGCACCCCGGCAACCGCGGCCGGGCTCGACACGCCTTCGGCCGAGATGCGGGGCAGGTCATGCCGGCCGGCCGCCATCAGCAGCCCGGAGACCTCGACCCCATCGATGCCGCCCAGCATGTCGAACACCAGCCGGACGTCCTGCGCGATGCCGACATAACCGTCCGCCGCATGCGACAGATCGACCAGGACGCGGGACCGGCGCGGCGCAACCTCTGCGACCTCTCCAGCAAGCGCGCGTCCGTCGTCCATCCCGTTCTCCCGGCCCGCCGCGTGCCTTCGACCTTATGGCGGGTCCGGTCAAGAAACTTAGGGTCGTCCGCACCCTTCGCATCCGCCCGCCACGATGGCAGACCCTTTGCGTGACACGCGCGCGTATCCTCCTGGCGGCAGCCGCCCTGGTGCTGGCGCGCCTGGCCGCCTACGCGCTCATCGCCCGCGGCAACCCGGCCGGGCCGCTCTGCCGCTGGGATTGCGGCTGGTACATCAGCATCGCCCGCTTCGGCTATCTCCGCGTCACCCATTTCGAAGTCGACCACCTCCAGCACGCGTGGCCGTTCTTCCCCGTCCTGCCCATCCTTCTCGCCATCGTTCGCCGCGCCACCGGCCTCGACTTTCCGTCCGCCGCCTGCCTGGTCGCATCCGCCTGCACCATCCTCTTGGCCGGCGTCGGTCAGCGCTACCGGGCGCTCACCCGGGACGGCGCGCGCGCCTCCACCTGGGTCGTCCTGACGGCCGCGATGCCGTTCGGCGTCTACTTCGCCACCGGCTACACCGAAGCGCCCTACGCCCTGCTGTCGCTCGCAACCCTGCTCGGCCTCGCCCGGCACAACCCGCTCGCCGCCTCGCTGCCGTGCGCCGCTCTCGTCGTCACCCGGCCGACCGGCATCCTGCTCGCACCCGCCATCGCTATCGCCAGCCTCCGCCTCGCCTCTCGCCGCAGCGGCCTGCCCGCACGGCTCGCGGCCCTCCTGCCGTGCCTGATCGCGATCTCCGGCCTTCTCGCCTGGATGGCCTACTGCGCCGCCCTGACCGGCGACCCGCTCCGGTTCATGCACGCCCAGGCTGACTGGCGGCGCCACCTCAGCGATCCGGTGCACGTGCTGACCTTCGCCCTGCACCGGGCGCTGCATGGCGAGCCGAAACTGGGCTACGACCCGCTCTGGGCTCTCGCCGGCCTGGGTGCTGCACTCCTCCTTGCTCTGCGCCGCCTCTGGGCCGAAGCCTTCTTCCTGGCCGCCACCATCTTTCTCGCACTCTCATCGGGCAGCCCCGAGAGCATGGCCCGCTTCGTCAGCGCCAATCCCGTCTTCCTGCTGTTCGTGGCCGACCTGCTCGACCAGCTTCCGGGCCGATTGCGCTACACCTGCCTCGCCGCCAGCGCCGGCCTGCAGCTCGTGCTGTTCGATCTCTGGATACGGAACTGGCATTTTCTGGTGTGAAGAACAGGCCGGGCTCTGCCCGGACCCGCAAGGGGCGCGCCGCCCCTTGACCCGCCTGACCTAAGCCACGCGCGCCAATTGATCGAACTCTGCCACCGTCAGCGTTTCTGCCCGGCGCTCGCCGGCAATCCCGGCGCGCTCCAGCAACGCCTCGCCGCCGATCCCTTTCAGCGCCCTGCGCAGCATCTTCCGGCGCTGGCCGAATGCGGCCGCGGTGAGCCGTTCCATCGTCCTGAACAGGGCGGGCGAGGGCTGCGCCGCTCTCGGCACCACCGACACCACCGACGACGTCACCTTCGGCGGCGGCACGAACGCGCCCGGCGGGATGTCGCCCAGCATCGCTGTCTCCGCCACCCAGCCGGCCAGCACCGCGAGCCGGCCGTAGGCCTCCGTTCCGGGCGCCGCCACGATCCGTTCGGCCACCTCGCGCTGGAACATCAGCGTCATCCGCTCCCACGCGGAGCCCTGCCGCAGCCACCCCACCAGCAACGGTGTCGCGACATTGTAGGGCAGGTTCGCCACGATCTGGCGCGGGGCAGGGCAGAGCAGCGCCAGATCGACCGCCATCGCGTCCGCCTCGTGCAGCCGGAGGCGCCCGCCGGCACCGGCCTCGAGCTCCGCCAACGCCGCCAACGCCCGCCGGTCGACCTCCACCGCATCCACCCGAACGACGTCCGTCGCGAGCAACGCCCGCGTCAGCCCGCCCGGCCCCGGGCCCACCTCGACCACATGCCGCCCGTCGAGCGGCCCCGCAAGCGAAGCGATGCGCGCCAGCAACGACGGATCCAGCAGAAAATGCTGTCCCAGCGACTTCCGGGCATCCAGCCCAAACCGCGCAATGACTTCCCTCAGTGGACGCGGGTCTGGGGCCGCCGGCCCCGTCACGCTGAAAGCGTGCTTACGCACGACGGGTCCAGGGCAGCGCCCTGGTCTTACGAAGACCGCATATCGATCACCGCCCGCCGATGCAGATCCCGGTTCTCATGCCGCGACGCCAGCTCGACCCGTTCCGACAGCAACTGATCCGCGATCTGCTCGGACGACATGTTGGCCATGTTCTTCTCGGTCCGCGAGCACACTCCGATCACCGCGATCCCTTCCAGCGAGACCAGCGGCTTCGTCACCTGCCCCGGCTGCATCCCTTCGAGCAGGCTCTTCATCTGCGGATTGACCTGGCTGAGCACCAGCGGCCCCGGATCGGCCGGCCTGATGTTGCCTGCCGCCTTGTTCGCCGCCTCGATCGCGTCGCACGAGTGCGCACCTGCGACCAGCTCCCGCGCCCGGCTGAGCTGTGCGACCTGCTGCGGCTGCGGATGCTGCGGATCGAGCTTGGCGGTGAACGGAAAGAACGCCTGCCTGACGCTCAGTTCGCTCGTCATGTCGGTCCCGATCGTCCGCTTGGCGTGCAGTGTGACGATGTCGTAGCCGCCGGCGACCCGGATCGGGTTGCTGACCGCACCTTCCGGCATCTGGCTGACCACCGCGAGCACTTCCGGATCGAGCCGGTCGGCGCCCACCAGCCCGAGCTCGCCACCTTCGAGCGCGTTCTCGTTCTGCCCGAACTGGGCCGCGACGATGCCGAATGCCGCGCCCTCGCGAAGCTGCGCGATCACGGCTTGCGCAAACTTGTCGGCCTCCTCGGCATGCGTCGGGTCGTCGACGGGGATGAAGATCTCGGCCACGTCGTATTCCGGCTGTCCGTTCTCCTGCTTGAGTGCCGCCTGCCGCTGCGCGATCTCCGCGGGCGTGATCCGCCCGCTTTCCGCCAGATCCTGACGCAGCACGTGCGTCCAGCCGAGCTGCACCCTGATCTGATCGATCAGCGTCTGCTCCGACACTCCGTCGGCCGCGAGCTTGTTCTCCAGCGCGTGCGGCGCCAACCCGTTGCGGCTCTCGATCGAGGCGATGGCGGCGCTGATCTCTTCCGGCGTCACCACGATCTTGCGCCGCTGGATCTCCTGGATCCGGAGCTTCTCGTCGATGAGCTGTTCGGTGATCTGCGGCCGCAGCCGCGACAGCAGGCCCGGATCGATCTTCATGCCGGTCGAGAGCGCGAACAGCCGCTCGCGGCTGTTGACGTCATCTTCCGTGATCGCGTCGCCGTTCACCGTCGCCACGATCCGGTCCGTCGGCAGCGCCGGTGCCGCGGCGGCCGCAGCGGGCGCCTGACGGCGATGGGCCGCCAACGCCGCACCTGTCAGCGCCCCACCTGTCAGCGCC
>CAXTSH010000102.1:0-3678 GCA_964246925.1 uncultured Acetobacteraceae bacterium | reverse complement strand
CACCTGTCAGCGCCCCACCTGTCAGCGCCAAGGTCGCCACGCAAGCAAGACCGAGTGTTCTCATCATCGAGCCCCTACCCATTGACGCCGATGGCGCCCAGTGTCTTGAAGGTCAGCGTGAACAGGATCGTCTGGTCGCCGTTGTCGCCGTTGATGTAGGTGTAGCGCCGCGAGAAATTGAGGTTCGCGATCAGGCACTCGTTCTGCCAGTTCACGTTGCCGCCGATCGCCACGAACTTCGCCCCCTCCGTCGTGCCCGTCGACGGTGTATACTGCTCGGCGGACAGGTTGCGCTGCACGAAACCCGACAGGTTCCACTGTTTGAACCCGCTCGACAGGCCGAACGTGATCTCGTTGCGCGGCAGGTAAAAGCCGGGCGAGATCTGCGCCGGTATCCGGTAGTCGGTGTCGTCGTAGTAGTAAGGGTTCGTCGAGCTGTGGATGAACCCGGCACTCAGCCGCAGCAGCTTCACCCCCGCCGTCATCAGGCCGTCGGCAAAGCTGACCAGCCCGCGATCATGGTCGTAGCGTGTGCGCTCGGTGAAATCGAGCCAGGGCGCCGGCACGAAACTCAGCCGCTGGACAATGTCCGACGCATGGTTCTCCAGACCGGAGTCCGGCTGCATGCCGCGGTCGTCGACATGGGCGCGGAAGCTCTCGCCCACCAGCCCGTCGAGATACATCCCATTGCCGAACGTCCAATTGCCGTGCGTGCCCAGATTGACGCGCACGCCGCTGTCCTGCCGGTCGATCCCGTCGAACCGGTTGAGCGAGAACAACGTCGTGTCGCTGAAATTGTAGTCGAGGCTGTCCTCGTTCGGCAGCAGGTCGGACAGGCTGTTCGGCGCATTCGGTGCCGCCAGCACCTGCACGATCGGCTCGACGGTCTGGCTGCTGCCGCCGCCTCCCAGCCGCACCAGCGGCCACTCGACCTTGACCCCCGCCGTCGGCAACGCCTGCGCGGTGTCCGAGTGGCTGGCCATGTAGTAGTCGGGGATCAGCGTCAGGCTGCTCGCGTTATAGGCCTCGCTCTGCAGGTTTCCGGTGAACGTCCATTTCGTTCCCAGCGGACCGATCGCCGGACGATCCCAGTTCAGCACCAGGCTGGCGCGCTGGTCGGACGCTCCGTCCGGCCGGTAGATGTCGAAATCCTCGGTGCCGACACGAAGATACCCGCCCCAGCCGTCCTTCGGCAGCAGCAGGTCGTACGTGTAGCGAGGCAGCACATAGGGCAGCTCGCTGTTGACGACGGCGGTCTGGTTGATGCCCTGGAACGCGAGCGCATCGAGCCGCGCGTACGACCCGAGACTGAACCCTTCGAGGTAGAGCGTGCTGCCCAGCACCTGTGCGCCGTAGCCCGGAATGCGATAGTCGCGCAGGTAGTCGGCATTGGTCGCGACGTTGACGTCGGCCCCGTAATGCCAGTGGTCGTCCCACGTCCAGTCGGTATGCAGATAGAGGTAGCCTTCCAGGCTGTTCAGTTGCTGCGTCGGCGCCGCGACGGCCGAGCTGCCGGTCGTGCCGGTGCTGCTGTCGTAGGCCGCACCCGCCTGGATCCGGATGATGCCGTTGTTGAACTTGCGCCTGTATTCGCCGCTGAGCTGCGGTCCCGAATTGGTCGCAAACAGCGGCACCAGCGTGATGTCCGACGACGGCCCGAACACGTAGTAGTAGGGCAGTGTCACGAACGTGCCGAGATAATCGTCGTTCAGCGCGATGTCCGGGATCAGGAAACCGCTCTGCCGCTTGACCGACGGATCCGACATCGAGAAGTAGGGCAGATAGAACACCGGCACGCCCAGCACATCGAGATACATGTCCTGGTAGTCGATCCGTTTGTGCTCCAGGTCCTGCGTCGCGTCATAGGCGCGCAACTGCCACAGCGGCTTCTGCTCCGGATGCTGGGCGCACACGTTGCACGACGTGTAGATCGCACGCGACAGGTCGTTGACCTTGCCCTCGTAGCGGCGCGCCCCGTTGGCCGCGAGCCTGCCGTTCTGCGTCAGCAGCGCGCGCATCGCGGTCACCACGCCCTGCTTCATCCCGTGCGTCAGCTCGGCATAGTCGCCGAAGATCACCTCGCCGTCCGGCTGCGTGATCGACACGTGCCCATGCGCCGCCGCGACCCCCGTGTTGCGGTCGAACGTGACCCGGTCGGCGTGCAGGATGTTGCCGTTCTGCCAGGCCTCCACGTGTCCCGTCGCCGTGATCAGTCCACGGTTGCGATCGTAGCTGACGGTATCGGCCTGGAACGTCACCGGCGCGTTCCGGTCGCCGCTGGCGGTGCTGCCGCCGGCCGCCAGCCTGGAGAGCTGTGCCGCCGCCGGCGTGGCCGTCAGGATCATCGCCGCGAGCAGCCCGCGGACCGCCACGCGCAAGGCGCGGATCACCCGTCCTCCTGGTGCAGCAGCAGCGCCACCGAGAACAGCAGCCCGGCCACCGCCGGCGCCCAGGCCGCAAGCATCGCCGGCAGTGCGCCCGACTGCCCGAACTCGGCGGCCACCTTGGAGATCGCGAACAGCGCAAATCCGGCGCCGATGCCGCTGCCGATCATGTTGGCGACCCCGCCGCGCCGGGCCGGCCGCATCGAGAACCCCGCCGCCACCAGCGCCATCGTCCCGGCCAGCAGCGGCAACGCCAGCAGCGACTGGAAGTGCAGCCGGTGCCGGATCGCCGAGAACCCCGAACGCTGCAGCAGCGCGATGAAGCCGGGCAGCGCCCACACCGACAGCGTATCGGGCGAGGCGAAGCCTTCCTGCACCCGTCGCACGGTGAGGTCGGTCGGCAACGCCATCGTACCCACGCGCACCGGCAGGTGGTCCGGCTTGATCGTCCGCGCGTTCGCCAGCTGCCAGGCGCCATCGCGCAGCGACGCCTCGCTCGCCTCCACCCGCAGCAGCAGGTGGTCGGCATTGTCGAGCCGGAAGATGCTGACCTCGCCCGCCCCCAGCCGCTTGCCGCGCAGCCGCACCCGGCGCGCATGCAGGATCGCGATCCCGTCCGAGACCAGGCCGCGATCGGACTGGCGCAGCCAGAGCTGGCCGCCGTTCAGTGCCACCTCGCTCGGCACCGACTTGAGATAGATGTCGTCGAGCGCCTCGGCGCGCGCATACATCATCGACGACAACGGGCTCACCACGCCCGTGGCGAACGCCCCGATCAGCATCGCGCAGGCGAGCGGTGCCGCCAGGAACTGCCAGGCGCTCACCCCGGCCGCGCGCGCCACGATCAGTTCGCTCGACCGGGTCAGCCGCCAGAACGCGATGATCCCGCCCAGCAGCACCGCGAACGGCAGGATCTCGATGCTGAAATACGGCACCCGCAGCGCCGCGATCTCGGTCACCAGCCCGAACGACGCGCCGTCGCGCGGCGGCGCCCGCCCCCCCCGCGCGATGAAGTGGCACACGCACACCCCCCCGGTCAGCGACGCGATCATCGCCAGCACGGCAAAGCTGAACTGACGCGCGACATAAAGCGACAGGATCGCCGCGACCGGCATCACGCCGGCTGCCGTCGAGCCGTCGTCGCCGGCAACGCCAGCCCGAGCTGCGGCCCGTACAGCATCAGCGCCGCCACCACCCCGGGCACGATCGCATGCATCCAGACCAGCGGCATCAGCATCGGCATCCGCGCCGCCAGGTTCTGGATCACCAGCCCCAGTGCCAGCAGTCCCACCAC
>CAXTSH010000101.1:7132-11204 GCA_964246925.1 uncultured Acetobacteraceae bacterium | reverse complement strand
CCCGGAAAGACTCGAACTTCCAACCCCCAGATTCGTAGTCTGGTGCTCTATCCAATTGAGCTACGGGCGCACAGCGGCGGCACGTAGACCAACCTCCCGGCCTCCGCAAGCCATGCGGGCCGGGAGCTTCAGTGCCGCAGCGGGCGGATCACCTGGATTTGGTCGAGGTGAAGATACTCCCGACCCGGCAACTCGACCCGCACGAACCGCGCCGCACCGCCTACCGGCACCACCAGCGGCCTCCCGTCTGCACCGCCAAACGACGCGCCCTCGTGCCGCCCCGCCTCCCGCCACTCCCGCAGGTCGTCCGAGACCAGCACGATCAGCCCGTCGGCACGGCCGCGCTCGTCCATCCGGTTGAACACCCGCACCTCCTCGATCGGCAGCGGCGCACCGAGATCAACCAGCCACCAGGGCCTGTCCTCGGCCTCGGTGTGGAACGACGCGTTGCCCGTTACCACGCCGGCCACCGCCTCGCCTGCCGGCTCGCCGGGCGAGCGGCCGTTGATCCAGGAACTCTGGGTCGTCAGCTTGTTGAGCGCTAGGTTGCGTCCGTCCCGACCGTGATGAGCCAGATAGGCTTCGTCCCCGACCTCGTGCATTAGCTCGATGATCCGCGCCCGATACTCGATGCGGCCGCGCCGCCGTTCCTCATCGAACAGGAACGGCAGTGCCAGTCGCTTGGCTTCGGGCCCGCCGAACCGTCGCCACAGCAGGCTCTCCCGCTCGAAGAACTCCTCGTGCCGCTGGTGCCAGCTCATGATCTTGGCCACGAACCGCTGCGCGTCGAGGACCGGATGGATGAACGTGCCGGCCTGCAGCGTCGGCAGCGCCGCCTCGTCGTAAGGTGGGGTCCAGTGATAATAGGTGAGCGATCCCAGCTCGGCGAGCGGCTTCATCCTGAAGCCACCGATGTTCATCTCGGTCGGCAGCGCGATTTCGCACATCGGCCAGGACGTGATCTCGCCCGCCCGGTAACGCCGGCTCAGTTCCAGACGCCTGTCGAACAGTCCGAGTGCCGCCCGGCGCGAGAACACCGCGATGCACGTCAGCCAGTGCCGCATGTCGGCCATCTCGTAGACGCCGCTCGCCGTCGGGAGCCAGTGGAACTGCTCGATCGGCGGATCGGCGATCGGCTGCGACACGAAGTCCACCTCGTCGCGCGCAAGAGCCTCGATCATCGGATCGAGATCCGCGTTGATGACGAGATCGAACTCCACCATCACGTAAAAGTCGTAATCGGGCTTCCGGCGCGTCAGCAGGTGGAGCGCGTAGTCGGCGTTGTACCAGAACTGGTTGTAGTCCTGGTACTGCGCCAGTTCCAGCGCTTCCAGGTCGGCTTCCACAGCCTCGATAACGCGTTCAGAATCGTGTCCCGGTCGTCCCGTCTTGTTGTTCGTCCGGTCGACGAACACGAAGACGTCGCCGCTGCCCACCCGGGACTTCAAACGATGGAGCTGGCGTTCCTCGAAGTCGCCCCAGGAATGGCACTTGAACAGGACGGCGTAGCTCGGCGCCATCTGGGCACTTTCTGATCGGGAAAAGGCACCCGCGTGCCACGGGCCAGAGGATAGGAGGCCGGCGTCACCCTGACAATGCAGGCACAGCCTGACTTCCATCGCTGTTTATGAGACACTCACGTTTTCCCACCGGAACCAGAGGACCATGTCCGCACCCGAGATGACGGACCTGAGCGACATCTCATTCGCGGGACTGCAGTTTGAATATGGCCGGGTCGACGAGAGCCTCTACGCCTCGCGCATGATGCTGCTCCACGACGGCCGGGTCGGCTTCTACCGCCAGCCGAACGAGCATCGCTGGGAGGTCCGCCTGGGCCGGCTCGCGCTCATCGATCGTGCCGGCGTCGCCACTACGGTCTTCGACCACGTCGAGCGTCGCGATGGTCGTCTCTATTTAGAAGGCTGGTTTGGCGGCGACGTCGCCCGGCATTACTTGCGCGAGGTCGAACCTCTCGGCGTTGCCGAACCGGTCGCCCGCGCCTCTCCGACCGCCCGGCACGGTCTGACCCCCCGCGGCAACCTGGTCATTGTCCGGGCCGGCACGGGTTCGATCCATCGCGGCTGGACCCGCGACATCGCCCCGCACGACCGCAACTGGGACCTGTGCGTGGACTGGTATGGCAGCATCGCCGATTTCGAGGAGGACTCTGACGCCGAGTATCACATCATCCAGTCCGGCACTCAGAAATGGCCGGGCGTCCAAGAGCTGTTCCATGCCGGCAGTCCGTTCTGGCACTATGACTACGTCGCCTTCCCCGACGACGACCTCGCCTGGAGCTGGCGCGGCGTGAACGTCGCCTTCGAGCGGATGCGCGACTTCGACCTGTTGCTAGGCCAGCCCTCGCTGGACCCGGCAAGCCACGTCATCCATGACATCACCCGCCGCGTCGAAGGCAGTTCCATCCGCTACACCAACTTCGTCGAAGTGATGACGCCCATCTTCTCGCGCGCAGCACTACGCCTCTGCGTGCCGACCTTCGGCCTCAGCCGTTCCGGTTTCGGGCTTGACCATCTCTGGCCAAAGCGCCTCGGCGAACCCGAGCACCGGATCGCCATCATCGACGAGACCAGCGTCGCCCACACCCGCCCGCAGGCGCAGACCTATGACATGGCGGACGCTATCGAGGAGGGAAGACGCCTCACCGACGCCTTCAGGGCTGCCTGGCGCTACGACGAACTGGGTCGGATCAGGTCCGTCGGCTGATTGCGGGCCTCAATGCCCGAGCAGCCGCCGCAGGCCGGTATCAGTCGGACGATGCAGCGTCACGTCCGCCCGGCAGGTCGGCGTTCCGTAGGTCCCGACCACCGTCTCGCCATCGAACCGTGCATCGAGCACCATCGGCAGCGGCTTGTGATTCACGTCCACCCCGAGAAGCTGCGCATGCAGCGCATTTCGATCGACCGTTCTGCGCCCGCGCAACGCGAGCACCCCATCACCGGGAACGAAGGTGATCTCGCGCTCCGACACAACGAGATCCGACGGAGACTGGTCCGGGCACGACCCGGCGGTGGTGTGCAGCAGGCCCACCCACTCCCCATCGGGGCTGCTCGCCGCCCCGGGCGCACATCCGACCAGCCCCAACACGGCCAACCATCGCCAACCTCTTGTCACCCCGCGTCGCCTCCGTCCCCGCCCATGCTAAACCTGTCGGCGCGATCCTGACCCACCGGCCCAGGCGCGCAAGCGGCACCAGCGCGGAGCAGCCATTGCCAGACCTGATCGACCCCACCCTGATACACAACGACCGCGTTCTCGTGCTGGACTTCGGCAGCCAGGTCGCACAGCTCATCGCCCGCCGCGTGCGCGAGAGCGGCGTCTATTGCGAGATCTGGCCGTTCGCCGCCGACCCCGAACGAATACGCACCTATGCCCCGCGCGCCATCATCCTCTCCGGCGGGCCGGCCAGCGTCCCCGACCAGTTATCGCCACGCGCCCCCGACATCGTCTTCTCGCTCTGCGTCCCGGTGCTCGGCATCTGCTACGGCCAGCAGACCATGTGCGAGCAGTTGGGCGGGGAGGTCGCTACCGGCGAGCACCGCGAGTTCGGCCCCGCCCACATCGACATCACCGGCGACTGCGCCCTGTTCCAGGGCGCCTGGGCACAAGGCGGCCGCGAGCTGGTCTGGATGAGCCACGGCGACCGCGTCATCCGCCTGCCCCAAGGTTTTCGCGCGGTCGCCAGCAGCGAGGGTGCCCCCTTCGCCGTCATCGCCGACGAGACCCGTCGCTTCTACGGCACCATGTTCCATCCCGAGGTCGTCCACACCCCGCACGGCGCCGCCCTGATCCGCAACTTCACCCACAAGGTCGCCGGCTGCGCAGGCACCTGGACCATGGCCGGCTTTCGCCAGACCGAGATCGCCCGCATCAGGCAACAGGTCGGGCGGGGCCGCGTCATCTGCGGCCTCTCCGGCGGCGTCGACAGCGCGGTCGCGGCCGTGCTGATCCACGAGGCGATCGGCGAGCAGCTCACCTGCATATTCGTCGACCACGGCCTGCTCCGCGCCGGCGAGGCCGAGGAGGTGGTGACCACCTTCCGCGACCGCTTCAA
>CAXTSH010000101.1:0-7032 GCA_964246925.1 uncultured Acetobacteraceae bacterium | reverse complement strand
CGCATGCGCATGCAGCTCGTCGAACCCTTGCGCGAACTGTTCAAGGACGAGGTCCGCCAACTGGGCCGCGAGCTCGACATCCCCAACCACATCGTCGGCCGCCACCCGTTCCCCGGCCCAGGCCTCGCCATCCGCATCCCCGGCGCCGTCGACCGCGACAAAATCCAGATCCTCCAGAAGGCAGACCGCATCTTCCTCGAGGAAATCCGCGCCCACGGCCTCTACGACGCCATCTGGCAGGCCTTTTCCGTCCTCCTGCCCGTGCGCACGGTGGGAGTCATGGGCGACGGCCGCACCTACGACCAGGCCTGCGCCCTGCGTGCCGTCACCAGCACCGACGGCATGACCGCCGAGATCTACCCGTTCGACATGGCCTTCCTCGCCCGCGTCGCCGCCCGCATCGTCAACGAAGTCCGCGGCATCAACCGCGTCACCTACGACATCACCAGCAAACCGCCAGGCACCATCGAGTGGGAGTAGCAGGGCTCTGCCCTGCACCCGCTGGGGCGAGCCGCCCCAGACCCGCGTGACAAAGGCACTAACGGCACTAAGTCGAAATGACCAGCGACGCTTTCCATCCCGAAGATCGGGCGCGATCACTGATCGACCGGCAGCTCGCCGCCTCCGGCTGGATCACTCAGTCCCGCGACGACATCAACCTCGGCGCGGCCCAGGGCGTCGCCGTTCGCGAGTTCCACACCACCTCCGGCCCGGTCGACTACGCCCTCTTCATCGACCGCCGCCTCTGCGGGATCGTCGAGGCCAAGCGGGCCGGGACCACCCTGTCCGGCTTCTCCGAACAGGCCAGCCGCTACATCACCGATATCCCGGAACACCTGGTCCGTGAACCCGGCCAGGTCCGCTTCGAGTATCTCGCGTCAGGCACCGAAATCCTGTTCCGCAACCACGCCGACCCCGAACCCTCATCGCGACGCCTCTTCGCCTTCCAGCGGCCCGAAACCCTCGCAAACTCGCTTCGTGACGCCAAAACCATCCGCGCGCATCTGCAAACTATGCCGGCGCTTCTCCCCGACGGCCTGCGCGCCTGCCAGATCGACGCCATCGCCTCGCTCGAACGCTCCTTGGCCGAGAACCGGCCCCGCGCTCTCGTCCAGATGGCGACCGGCGCCGGCAAGACCTCACCGCCTGCAGCCTGAGCTACCGCCTCCTCGCCCACGCCGGCTTCCGCCGCATCCTCTTCCTCGCCGACCGAGCCAATCTCGTCCGCCAGACCCGCGACGAGTTCCTCGCCTACCGGCCGCCCGGCACCGGCCGCTCCTTCTCCGAAATCTACAACGTCCAGAAGCTCGGCGCCGCCGGCCTCGACCGCGACGCCCAGATCGTCGTCGCCACCATCCAGCGCGTCTACGCCACCCTGACCGGCCGCGACCTCGACGAAACCGACGAGGAGGTCTCCTCCTTCGAGACGCCAACAGCCGACGCCGTCCGCGTCGTCTCCTACAATCCCGCCATCCCGATCGAGAGCTTCGATCTCGTCATCACCGACGAGTGCCACCGCTCCATCTACGGCACCTGGCGACAGGTGCTCGACTATTTCGACGCCTTCATCGTCGGCCTCACCGCCACCCCTTCCCTGCACACCCTCGCCTTCTTCGGCCGCAACCTCGTCGCCCAATATCCTTACGAGCGCTCCGTCGTTGACGGCGTGAACGTCCAGTTCGAGACCTTCCGGATCCGCACCGAAATCGGCGAGCGCGGCTCGACCGTCGAGGCCGGCTACGAGCTCCCCGTCCGCGACAAACGCACCCGTGCCCAGCGTTACGAGACGCTGACCGAGGATTTCGCCTACACCCCCGCCCAGATCGACCGCACCGTGCTGGTCCCCAACCAGATCCGCACCGTTCTCGAGACCTACCGCGACACCCTCTTCACCGAGCTCTTCCCCGGCCGCCACATCGGCCCGAAGACCCTCATCTTCGCCAAAGACGATCACCACGCCGAGGAGATCGTCACTCTCGTCCGCGAGGTCTTCGGCCGCGGCAACGAATTCGCCAAGAAGATCACCTACAAGACTGACGGCGGCGACCCCGAATCACTGATCCGCACCTTCCGCAACGATTTCAACCCGCGCATCGCGGTCACCGTCGACATGATCGCCACCGGCACCGACATCAAACCGCTCGAAGCACTCATCTTCCTCCGCGACGTCCGCTCCGAACTCTATTTCGAGCAGATGAAAGGCCGCGGCGCCCGCACCATCGCCGCCGAAGGCCTGCGCGCCGTCACCCCCGACGCCGAAGCCAAGACCCGCTTCGTCCTGATCGACGCCGTCGGCGTCACCGAGAGCCTGAAAACCATTTCCGAGCCGCTCGACCGCCAGCGCGCCGCCCCATTCGACAAGCTCGTCGAAGACGTCGCCGCCGGCCGTCGCGACGACGCCGTCTTCTCGACCCTGGCCGCCCGGCTCGCCGCCCTCGATCGCCGGATCAGCGACAGCGACCGCGACCGCCTCGCCATCACCGAGGCCGCCGGTGGCCTCACCCCGAGCGACATCGCCGCCCGGCTGCTCGACGCCATCGACCCCGACGCGATCGCGCCTGACCTCCCGCCGGGCGCCACCGAACCCGAGCAGCGCCGCGCCCGCGACGCGATCAAGGAGCGTGCCGCCCAGATCTTCGACAGCCCGACGCTCCGCCGTGTGCTGCGCGACGCGAAGGCCTCCGCCGACATCCGCATCGACACCATCTCGACCGATGCCGTCGTCTCCTGGCTGGGACGAGAGCCGTGCCACCGACACCGTCGAACGCTTCCGCCGCTTCGTGACCGAGCGCACCGACGAACTTCTCGCCCTGCAGATCATCTACGAGCAGCCTCAATCCCACCGCCGCCTCACCTACGAAGCCGTCGACGACCTCAAGCAGGCGCTGCGCCGTCCCCCATGGCTGCTCGAACCTGTCGACATCTGGCGCGCCTACCGGCGTCTCGCCTCGGACAAGGTCCGCGGCAATCCCGCCGGGACGTTGGCCGACATCGTCATGCTCGTCCGCTTCGCCATCGGCCACACCGACGCCCTGGAACCACTCTCCGCCCTCGTCGCCGGCCGCTTCAATCTCTGGCTCGGACGCGAGGAACGCGCCGGCCGCACCTACACCGACGAGCAGCGCGCCTGTCTTATCGCAATCCGAGATCACCTCGCCGTCAACATCGAGATCACGCCCGACGACCTGACGAACGCGCCCGACTTCGCCGCCCGCGGCGGCGGTCTTCGCGCCCGCATCCTGTTCGGCCCACGCCTGCCCGCTCTCCTCGACGAGTTGACCGACACTCTCGTCGCCTGATATCTACCGTGTGGTATACACCAAAGGAAACTGGATGACCGAGACCGCCAAGCTCTTCACTCACGGCCGCAGTCAGGCAGTCCGCCTTCCCAAGGAGTTCCGCTTCGAGGGCCGCGAGGTCCGTATCAGCAAGATCGGCGACCGCGTGATACTTCAGCCGATTGAGGCCACCGACATCCCGTGGGACCTGATCGACCAACTTATCGACAAGGACTTCATGGCCGAGGGACGTGACCAGACAATCGATCTGTCCGAACCCGTGCGGTTCGACGATTGATCCACCTCGACACCAACGTGGTCATCACTCTTCTGAAGGACCGTTCCAACGTTGCGCGCGCGCGGCTGCTTCAGGCGCGTGGGACCGGACGCGGCGTCGCGTTGTCGGTGATCGTCTATCACGAGCTGATGTATGGAGCCGCCTGCAGTAGCAGGCGTCGCGAGAACGAGGAGAGCATCGCGCTTCTGCTGACCGGTGCGAGGCTCGACGTTCTGACGTTTGAGGCTGCCGACGCGCGCGAGGCTGCGGACATCCGCGCGCATCTTCGTCAAGCGGGGACCCCGATCGGCAACTATGACGCATTGATCGCCGCCCAGGCCCGCCGCGCCGGCGCCGCCCTGGTTACAGCCAACCGCCGCGAGTTCGACCGCGTCCCGGGCTTGATCGTCACCGACTGGACCGCCTGATGGACGCGATCGCAAGTGCAACAAATGACGAGAAAGGTGAGGCGTGGCCGCTTCAACATAGCTGGAGCTGGACAAAATTAGGCGAAATCGCAGCGATAAACCCGCCAACCTCTTTCGACGGTCTGAGCGAGGTATCTTTCGTTCCGATGGCGGCAGTTTCGGAAGAAACCGGAACTATAGACATGAGCGCCCGCCGACCCGCTGTTGCGGTAGCCAAGGGCTACATGCGGTTCATGAATGGCGACGTGATCTTTGCCAAAATCACGCCCTGCATGGAAAACGGCAAGGTCGCTCCAGTGACAGGCGTGAACGGCGGCTACGCCGCCGGTTCAACAGAGTTTCACGTCTTCAGGTCGCCGGTGACCGACCAAAGATACCTCTGGTACTGGCTGGTCAGTCGGTCTTTCCGGCAGAACGCCAAGCGAAATATGAGCGGTTCTGCGGGGCAGCTTCGCGTCCCGATCGATTGGTTACGCGACGCTGACTTCGCTCTAGCGCCACTGGCCGAACAGCGTCGCATCGTCGCTCGCATCGACGCGCTCTTCGCCGAGATCGCCGAGGGCGAGGCCGCTCTGAAGGAGGCCCGCAAGGGCCTAGAAGTCTTCCGCCGCGCGCTCGTGAAGGCCGCCGTCACCGGCGAACTCACAAAAGACTGGCGCGCCGCAAACCTCGCCGGTGAAACTGGCCACGATTTGCTCGCACGCCTGAGCCATCACCAAAAGAGGCGAGCCATCACAGGCACGAAGAGTCTCCGTCTCATGAGTGATGCAATGAGTGCCGCCTCTGACGTTCAGGTCATGCTCGACGCTGCCAACGCCGACGCTGCACGCTCAAAGCAATCGATCCTCAAGGCTGCTTTCGAAGGTCGCCTCGTGCCGCAGGACCCGACTGACGAACCGGCCTCCACACTTCTCGACCGTCTCCGGGCCGGACTTTCCGCAAATCACGCAAGATCGCGGAAACGCAGAAAAACGGACGCCCCGTGAACGCCACCTCCCTCGTGGCCAAAGTATGGAACTTTGCCCATGTCCTCCGCGACCAGGGCGTCTCCTACCAGGCCTACATCTCCCAGATCTCCTATCTTCTGTTCCTCAAGATGGACGACGAGCGCGTCACCCTCATGGGCGAACCATCTCTGCTGACCGACGGCGCCCGCTGGGCCGAAATCCGCAACCTCGCCGGCGAGGAACTCGGCTTTTCTTACGGTCAACTTCTCGAAACTCTCTCCCGTCAGGGGGGCATCATCGGCGCCATCTTCCTCAAGGCCCAGAACGAGATCCAGGACCCGGCCAAGCTCCGCCGCCTTGTGGGCCTCATCGACGGCGAGACCTGGCTAGGCCTCCCGGTCGACGTAAAGGGCGACATCTACGAAGGCCTCCTCGCTCGCAACGCCGAGGACGTGAAATCAGGCGCCGGCCAATACTTCACCCCGCGCCCGCTGATCGAGACCATGGTCGAAGTGATCGACCCCAAACCCGACCAGACCATTCACGATCCCGCCTGCGGCACCGCCGGTTTCCTCCTCGCCGCCTGGTCGCACATGAAGCAGAACCCGCGCGCACGCGACCGATCGGTCTACTCCGCGTTGCGCAACAAGTTCTCCGGCGTCGACATCGTCCCCGAAGTCGTCCGCCTCGCCGCCATGAACCTCTATCTGCACGGCATCACCGGCGCCGACTCCGTTGTCGAACAGAAGGACGCCCTGCTCGGCGCTGCCGGCCGCACCTACGATGTCATCCTGACCAATCCGCCGTTCGGCAAGAAGCAGAGCTACCGCATCGTCCGCGACGACGGCGGAATCGATAGCGAGCGCGAGGATTACGACCGCGCCGACTTCTTCGTCACCACGTCGAACAAGCAGCTCAATTTCCTCCAGCACATCATGACCGTGCTCGCCCCGAACGGCCTCGCCGCCGTCGTCCTCCCCGACAACGTCCTCTTCGAAGGCGGCGCCGGCGAGACCATCCGACGCCGTCTGCTCCGCAACTTCGACTTCCACACTCTCCTGCGCCTGCCCACCGGCATCTTCTACAAGCAGGGCGTGAAGGCAAACGTGCTCTTCTTCGACCGCAAGCCCCCCTCCGAACAGGCCGCGACGACGGCGCTCTGGGTCTACGACCTGCGCACCAACAAGCGCTTCACCCTGAAGGAACGGCCTCTCGTCCGCGCCGACCTCGACGACTTCGTCGCCTGTTACCGTCCCGGCCGGCGCGCCGAGCGCGAGGAAAGCGAACGCTTCAAGCGCTATCCGCTCGACCACCTGCTCGCCCGCGACAAGGCCAATCTCGACATCTTCTGGCTCAAGGACGACGCCTTCGAGAACCCTGACCTCCTGCCGCCCCCCGACGAGATCGCCGCCGAAATCGTCGAAAGCCTGGAGACGGCACTGTCGCGCTTCCAGTCCGTCGCTCGGGCACTCGCGTCATCCGACCCGCCAGCCTGATAAAGCGGCCATCAAGTCGCCCCCAAACCGCATGTCGCGCACTCACCAGACGGCAGCCGACGTCAGAGATCTCGAGTCATCGCCGCGATTCCTAGATAAGCCGGCAACGTCACGGAGTGGCAAGCACCCGCCGATCGCCGAGCCGGCGAGTGAAGCGGATCGCGTCGAGGTGCTCCAGCAGCGGCACGCTGTGCCGACGGGTGAGCCCGAGAATCGAGCCGGCTTCACCGACCAGCAATCCCTGCGCCGAACCTGCGAGCGCCTGCGCCAGGCGCCGGCGTGCGTCCTCGACCGCTTCGGCGTGAAACACCCAGTCGCGCTTCTGGACGCGGTCGCTGGCGCGGACCGCGACTCCACTCCTGACCAGCCGTTCGAGGGTCCGACGCGACGCCGCGTCGGGGGCGAGCGTCGTCAGGTCGGGCGGCGTCAGGCCGTGGCGCCGGAGCAGTGCGGTGAAGTGCTGCGCACGCTGCTCGTCGGCGCGGGCGGCGGCTTCATCGCGAGCCGCGTCGCGCACGCGTAGCCGGTTGCCATCGCGCGCCAGCACGCCGCGCCCGACCATCAGCTCGGTGGCGGCATCGAGCAGCGGCTCGGCGACGTCTGGGC
>CAXTSH010000100.1:7294-11275 GCA_964246925.1 uncultured Acetobacteraceae bacterium | reverse complement strand
CGCCCGGCCCTGCCGGCGGGGGTGAGCGGTTGCAGGCGATCAGGGTCGGGCGGCGGCCGCGGGCGACGGCGCCGAGGCAGGACGACACGTCGGCGGGATCGGTGCCGTCGACGCTGCGCACGGTCCAGCCGCAGGCGGCGAAGCGGCGCAGCAGCTCGGTCTCGTCGGCGTCACGCGAGCCGGTCGCCTCGAAGACGACGGCGAGGCGGGCGAGGCGGAGCGAACCGGCGATGGCGCCGGCTTCCTGGCCGAGACCGGCGGCGAGCTCGGTGGCGGAGGCGAGAACCCAGGTGCGGTGATCGACGAGCGAGCGGCCGAACCGGGCCGCCATGGCGCGCTCGGCCAGCGCGAGACCGACGGAGGCGGCCAGGCCCTGGGCGGGCGAACCGGCGGTGGCCTCGATGGCCGGATGCAAGGAGGGCAGCGGACGGGGAGAGGCGGCGCAGTGCAGTTGCCCGAACCGATCGAGGACCGGCTGTTCCATGCCCTCGTAGCCGGCGAGGTGGAGCAGGCCGTAGAGCAGGGGGCTCAGCGTGCCGTCGGACAGGACGAACCGGTCGCGGTCCGGCCAACCCGGGTCGGCGGCGTCGTAGCGGAGCGCCTGGGTCCACAGGCCGGTCAGGAAACCGGCCAGACCGAGTGGCACCGGGTCCAGGCGGCCGGCGACGGTGGCGAGCGTCGCCGTCATGCCGAGCGGTCCTGGCTGGTGACGCGAGCGGCCGCGCAACGGGGCGCCGGAGTTTCCGCTCATGACATGATGTTCGCCGGACTGCCTGCCATCGCGGGTTGTTTGAAGCAGGTGGGACGGCGGGGCAAGCCGCCGGACTTGCGTGCGACCGCGCGCCCTGCGATCAGGTGCGCGTGTCAGAGGGCGCCATGTCGGATCGATTGAGGCTGGTGCTGGGCGTGGCCGCCATGCTCGGCGGCTGCCATCTGGTCGACCAGCGAACTTTCGTCGTGGACGCGGACAAGCCGCCCAAGCTTCCGATCGTGCCCGTGCCGCCGCCGCCGCCGCCTTCACCGGCCCTGGTCGTGATACGCTTCCCGGCGGAAGAGGACTGGCACGATACGCTACGGGTTGCCGTGGGGCTTGCCCTGCAGCGCAAGGCCGATGTGCTGTTCACGGTCCAGAGCGCGTCACCACGCCAGGGAACGCCCGCCCAGCAGGCGGAGGCGTTGTCGAGGGCGGCGGGCGACGCGCGAACAGTCGGCGAGGCGATCGTGGCCGACGGTGCGGACCGCAGCCAGGTCGAGCTGACGGCGGCGAGCGATCCGGCGGCGACGCGAGAAGAGGTTCGCATCTTCGTGCGCTGATCCCATCTGGGCAGTGCGGTTGGTTCAGGGGATCGTCGGGACGCGATGCACGTTTTCGAGGACCACTGCCGTGAGGCGATCGAAGAGATCAGGCGGCAGGGCCGCTATCGGGTGTTCACGCCGCTGGCGCGCGACGCCGCTGCATTTCCGGTCCATGTGGCGGCCGGCGGGCGGCGGCTGACGGTGTGGTCGACGAACGACTATCTCGGTCTCGGCGTGGACGAGGCGGTGGTTGCGGCCGGGGTGGAGGCGATGCGGCGTCATGGCGCCGGCGCCGGCGGGACGCGCAACATCGCAGGCTCGAGCCCGCTGCACGAGGCGCTGGAGGCGGAGCTCGCCGGGTTGCACGGCAAGCAGGCGAGCCTGCTGTTCGTGTCGGGCTATGTGTCGAACCAGGCGGCGCTCGGCGCGATCCTGCAGACGATGCCCGGTCAGGCGCCGTGGCACGTCTTCTCCGACGAGAAGAACCACGCGTCGATGATCGCCGGGATCAGGACCGCGACCGCGCGCGGCGCCGTGCTGAACGTGTTTGCGCACAACGATCTCGCCGATCTCGAGCGGCGTCTGGCCTCGGCACCGGCCGGGGCGCCGAAGCTGGTTGCCTTCGAGAGCGTGTATTCGATGGACGGCGACATCGCCGACGTGCGGCGGACCTGCGCGCTGGCACGGCGGCACCGTGCGATGACCTACCTCGACGAGGTTCACGCCGTCGGGCTGTACGGACCGACGGGCGGCGGGATCGCCGAACGCGACGGGGCGGCGGGGGAAGTGGACCTGATCGAGGGCACGCTCGCCAAGGGTTTTGGATGCCATGGCGGCTACGTGGCGGGGGCGGCGGACGTGATCGACTTCCTGCGTTCGACCGCGCCGGGGTTCATCTTCACGACGTCGCCGCCGCCCGCGACGGTGGCCGCTGCACTGGCCAGCGTGCGTTTGTCGCGGCGCGACCCGAGCCGTCGCGAGCGGCTGTTCGAGCGGGTGGGCGCCCTGAAGGCGCGGTTGCAGGCGGCGGGGCTGCCGATGATCGAGACGCCGAGCCACATCGTGCCGATCCCGATCGGCGACGCGGCGCTCTGCTCGGCGGTGAGCCGGCGGCTGGCCGACGAGTTCGGCATCTACGCGACGCCGATCAACTATCCGACCGTCGCGCGCGGCGAGGAGCGGCTGCGGATCACGCCAGGGCCGCTGCACACAGATGCGATGATGGAAGAACTGGTCGAAGCCCTGCGGGCGGTGTTGCCCAGCCGGGCCGCACGCGCAGCCTGATTGCGGCGATCCAAACGCCCGGCGTTTGGCGGGGCGCGGGGCAGAGCCCCGGCTCTTGGCTACGCGAAGGCGCCGGTGTGGAACAGCGCGACCGTCTTGGCGCGGACCTCCTCGAGGTCGACGTCGGGCGCCATCTCCAGCAGCGTCAGGCCGCTGGCGCCGCGGTCGAGGTTGAACACGCAGAGGTCGGTGATGACCAGGTCGACGCAGGCGCGGCCGGTCAATGGCAGCGTGCAGCGTTCCAGGATCTTGCTCTCGCCGGCCTTGCTGGTGTGGTCCATGACCACGATCACGCGCTTGACGCCGGCGACGAGGTCCATGGCGCCGCCCATGCCCTTGAGCATCTTGCCCGGCACGGTCCAGTTGGCGAGGTCGCCGTTGCCGGCGACCTCCAGCGCACCGAGGATGGCGAGGTCGATGTGGCCGCCGCGGATCATCGCGAAGCTCACGGCCGAGTCGAAGAAGCTGGTATCGGGGAGCTCGGTCACGGTCTGCTTGCCGGCGTTGACGAGGTCGGCGTCCTCGTCGCCTTCGTAGGGGAAGGGTCCGATTCCGAGCATGCCGTTCTCGCTCTGCAGCGTCACCCGCACGCCCGGCGGAACATGGTTGGCGACCAAGGTCGGGATGCCGATACCGAGATTGACGTAGTCGCCGTCATGCAGCTCGCGCGCGGCGCGTGCCGCCATCTGATCGCGCGACCATGGCATCAGGCGGTCCCCTCGGGTCGTGGCCGGACGGTTCGTTTCTCGATCAGCTTGCCGTCGATGCTGGCTGCGATGACGCGGTCGACGAAGATGCCGGGCGTGTGGATGTGGTCGGCGTCGAGCGCGCCGGGTTCGACGATCTGCTCGGCCTCGGCGACCGTGAAGCGTGCGGCGGTGGCCATGACCGGATTGAAGTTCCGAGCGGTCTTGCGGAAGATGAGGTTGCCGGCGGTGTCCGCGCGCCAGGCCTTGACGATGGCGAGGTCGGCGCGGAGCCAGGTCTCGCGGACGTAGAGCTGGCCGTCGAACTCCTCGACCGGCTTGCCTTCCGCAACCACGGTGCCGACGCCGGTGCGCGTGTAGAAGGCGGGAATGCCGGCGCCGCCGGCGCGTATGCGTTCGGCGAGCGTGCCCTGGGGGTTGAGCTCGAGCTCGAGCTTGCCTGCGAGGTAGAGCTGCTCGAAGAGCCTGTTCTCGCCGACGTAGGACGAGATCATCTTGCGTATCTGGCCGCTGTCGAGCAGCGACCAGAGGCCGAAGCCGTCGGCGCCGCAGTTGTTGGAGATCACCGTCAGGTCGCGGACGCCGTTCTCGAGCAGGGCCGCGATCAGGGTTTCCGGGTTGCCGGACAGGCCGAAGCCGCCCGACATGATGGTCATGCCGTCGAAGGTGACGCCGGCCAGGGCCTCGCGCGCGT
>CAXTSH010000100.1:0-7194 GCA_964246925.1 uncultured Acetobacteraceae bacterium | reverse complement strand
ACGATCACCGACCACCGGGTCGCGCCAGAGCAGGACGAGGGAGCCGAACAGGCCGGCGTGCAGACAGAGGGCGCCGAGCTTGAGGTGCGCCATCTGCCAGATCAGGCCGGGACCGATCCACATCGCGACGGCGGCGGTCGCGTAGGCGGTTAGCCAGAGCAGAGTGGCGGTGCTGCCGAGACGCCAGAGCAGGGCGGCCGACGCGGCGGCAGCCATCAGCATCTTGAGCGCGGCCATGCTGCGCAGCAGGCGGGTCAGCTCCGGGCCGTCGCGCGCGATCGCCTGGGCGGCGGATTCGTGGCCGGTTGCGAGAAAGCCGGCCGTCAGGGCGACGGCCATGGCCAGCACCGCCGCGATGCGGACGAGGCTCGCCGGCCAGGGTCGGCTTGGATACAGTCGCGTGGTCGAAACGCTTGCGATCGTCATCGCGGCCGCCTTCGCCGATGGTTCGAGTTTAGATAGATCATGCCCGGGAGAATTGCAGGGTCGATGGACGTGACGCGCCGGACCGTGATCGAGGCGGCGGCGGCCGGGCTGGTCGTCGGGTCCGCGCACGCAAGCGACGAGGCGTCGCGGCTGGCCGGAGTGGAAGAACTGGTCGAGGCGGCGCGGACGCAGGCACCTGGTCTCGGCGACCTGATGACGCGGCATCTGCCGGGCTTGGCGCGCGGCGGCGTGGCGGCGGTGCACATGCCGGACCGGACGCCGGCGTTGGGGACGACCACGGTTCCGACGGCGGCCAGCGGCGACGTCGCGGCGGTCTGGAACAATACGTTCGTGTTTGCCGTGCGCTCGGAGCGGGCCGCGTCGGTGTCGATCGACTGGCAGGCGCCGTCGAGCATGACGCAGGTTGCCGGAACGCCGTACTGGGTTCGGGTCGAGAGGCTGAAGCTGGGGGTCACGCACACCTACACGTTCCTGGTGGACGGGCGGCAGGTCGGGACCGGAGGGGTGGCCGGCTACGGGCCGGCCAGCCGCGAGCGGGCCGGGGCGGCGCGCGGGACGATCTCGGACAAGCGGACGATCGCGAGCCGGATCTATCCTGGGGTGAGCAACGATTACTGGGTCTACGCCAACGCCGGGATCGATGGCGTGCGCGGCGCGCCGGTGATGGTGTGGCAGGATGGCGCGCGTTATGTCGGCGCCGAAGACGCGATCAACTACCGGCTGCAGATCGTGTCGGACAATCTCGTGGCGGCCGGCGCGATCCCGCCGATGGTGCATGTGCTGATCGCTCCAGGCACCGGCGGCGAGGCGTTGCCGATGCGGTTTGCCGGCGACACGCAGGCCAACGAAGTGCGCAGCCTGCAATACGACACCGTGTCGGACCGGTATGGGCGGTTCGTGCTCGACGAGGTGCTGCCGGAGGTCGGGCGGACGGTGAAGCTCAGGCAGGACGCCTATTCGTGCGCGGCGGCCGGGCTGTCGTCTGGGGCGATCTGCGCGTTCAACATGGCCTGGTTCCACCCCGAGCGGTTCAGCCGGGTGCATTCCAACATCGGCAGCTACACCGCGCTGCAATGGCATCCGGAGCAGTGCCAGGGCGGCGGCAACCTGACCGCCGACTGGGTGCGCCGGGTGGCGCGCAAGAACATCCGGGTCTGGATGTCGGACGGCATGAACGACCTGGAGTCCGATCCGGGTGGCCGCGCCGACCTGTTCGAGGCGGGCAGTTGGCCGCTGCACAACATCGCGCTGGCCAACGCGCTCAAGCTGCGCGGCTACGACTTTCATTTCCGCTTCGGTGACGGAACGCATTCGACGGCGCAGGGCGCGCTCGATCTGCCGGAGTCGCTGGCGTGGCTGTGGCGGGACTACGATCCGGATCGTGACCAGCAGGTCTATGAGCAGGAGGCGGCGGAGCAGGCCAAGCCGATTTTCCGGGTCAGGATTGCGAATCGGGAGGCGAAGTGAAGGCCAGGGGTTCCATCCTGGACCCCGGGGGGGGGCGCGCCCCCCCACCCCCCCCACACATGGAGTTGGGGGGTGCAAGGGCCCCGGCCGTGGCGGGGGTTGGGGCGTCACGCCACAGGCGTGCTCACGCACGACGCCCCAACCCTCGCTTACGGCAGGTGGTTGCCGCCGGTCACACCGTAGACCTCTCCGGTGGTGAAGCTCGATTCCTGGCTGGCGAGCAGGACGTAGACGGGGGCGAGTTCGGCCGGCTGGCCGGGACGGCCGAGCGGGACGGCGCTGCCCAGGTCGGGGATTTTCTCCTGCGGCTGGCCGCCGCTCGGCTGCAGCGGTGTCCAGACCGGGCCGGGGGCGACGGCGTTGACCCGTATCCCCTTGGGGGCGACCTGCTTGGCGAGCGAGTGGGTGAAGTTGGCGATCGCAGCCTTGGTCGCGGCGTAGTCCAGCAGCGCCGGCGAGGGCTGGTAACCCTGGATCGATGTGGTGTTGATGATGGTGGCACCGGGCGGCATGTGCGGGATCGCCATCTTGCAGAGCCAGAACATCGCCAGGATGTTGATGCGCAGCGTCGCTTCGAACTGCTCGGTGGTGAGGTCGGCGATCGACTTGACCGCCGTCTGCTTGCCGGCGTTGTTGACGAGGATGTCGATGCCGCCGAGCTCGTTGACGGTGCGGTCGATCAATGTGCGGCAGACATGCTCCTGGCCGATGTCGCCGGCGACCGAGACGCAGTTGCGGCCGGCCGCCTTGACGAGGGCGAAGACCTCCTCGGCGTCGGGCTGCTCGCTCTCGAGATAGCTCAGGACGATGTCGGCGCCCTCGCGGGCGAAGGCGATGGCGACCGCGCGGCCGATGCCGCTGTCCGCACCGGTGATCAGCGCACGGCGGCCGGCGAGGCGGCCGAAGCCGCGGTAGCTCTCCTCGCCGTGGTCGGGCTTGGGATCCATGTCGCGGGACAGACCGGGGGCTGATTGCGGCTGTTCGTCGAACTTCGGCTGCGGATACTGTTTGAGCGGGTCCTGCATCGCATACTGGTTGGGGGTCTGGTCCGGCATCGTGAAGTTCCCATGTTGGGGTTCGGCCTGCCCAACGGCTCCCATCCGGTCGGGTTTGGAACTTCCGTTCACGTTTGTGAGGGCGCCGGCAGGACGTGATGGCGTACGACTCCGCCGGGCTTTGGCGCCGGTTCCTGGTCTTTCTGGGCCCGATGATGCTGACCAACGTGGTGCAGTCGCTCTCGGGGACGCTCAACAGCGTCTTCCTCGGGCAGATGATCGGCGTGCGGGCGCTGGCGGCGGCGACGGCGTTCTTTCCGATCATGCTGGTGCTGCTGTCGCTGCTGATGGGGATGGCGGCGGGCACGTCGGTGCTGGTCGGGCGGGCGTTCGGCGCCGGCGACGAGGAGCGGATCAGGGTGATTGCCGGCACGTCGCTCGCGGCGACACTCCTGATGGGCGTCGCGACCGCGGTGCCCGGCGTGTTCCTGGCACCCGCGATGATGCGGGCGCTCGGCACGCCGGCCTCGATCCTCGCGCCGGCGACGCTGTACGCGCGCGTCATCCTGGGCGCGATGCCGGTGATGTTCGCCTTCTTCCTGCCGCAATCGGTGCTGCGCGGCACCGGGGACACGCGCACGCCGCTGCGCATGGTGCTGGTCTCGACGGCGGTGGGGCTGGTGGCGACACCGATCCTGATCTGGGCCGGACTGGGGGTGGCTGGCCCGGCGGTGGCAATGACGGGCTCGATGGTCGTGTCGCTCTGGTGGGTGGGGCGGCGTCTGCGCCGGACCGGCAATCCGCTGGCACCGACGAGGGCGCTCGCCCGCCGGCTGCGTATCGACCGCGCGGTGCTCGGCGAGATTTTTCATCTCGGGCTGCCGAGTTCGGCGCAGATGATCGCGATGTCGGCGGCCGAGCTGGTGCTGCTCGGGCTGATCAACCGGTTCGGTCCGGACGCGACCGCGGCCTATGGGGCGGTCAACCTGCTGATGAGCTACATGCAGTTTCCGGCGTTCTCGATCTCGATTACCGCCTCGGTGCTGGCGGCGCAGGCGATCGGCGCGGGGCGGGCGGACACGCTGGGCGCGGTGACGCGCGCCGGGCTGGCGCTGAACGTGCTGGTGACCGGGAGCCTGATCGGGCTTGCCTATGTGCTGGCGACGCCGCTGATGCGTTTGTTCATCACCGATCCCGCGGTGGTGGCGCTGGCCGGGCACCTGCTGCGCGTGGTGGCTTGGAGCACGATCCTGTTCGGCATGGCGGGCGTGTTCTCGGGCGTGATGCGCGCCAGCGGGACGGTGCTGGCGCCGATGGCGCTCTCGATCGCGGCGATCGCGCTGGTGGAGGTGCCGGTGGCGACGATGCTGAGCCGGAGTTGGGGGCTGGACGGGATCTGGTTCGCTTATGCCGCGACGTTCTCGGTGATGTTCCTGCTGCAGGGCGGATATTATCGTTTCGTGTGGCGGGAGCGGCGGCGCGCGTGGTGGAGCGTCGTGCGTCAGCAAGCCTCCGGCGTGACGGGCGCGCGTTAGCAGGCTGCTGAAGAAGCAAGGCGAGGGCGCTGCCCTCGACCCGGCAAGGGCCGGCGGCCCTTGCATCCGGCGTTGGTTTTCCCGGGTCTAGCTAGGGCGCGCCGGAGGTGGTCCGGATCAAGCCGAGGTGGGCGGAGTCGCCGTAGACCGTGCTCTCCCCCGCCGTCAGAAAAGTCTCCCACGACAGGCCGGACGGGTCGGCGAGGTTGCTTCGACCATGGCGGATTTCACAGCGGGTGGCGGCGCAGTCGGACGGATCGCCTTGGCAGCAGTGGAAGCTGGGCGTCGGCTGCAAGAGGCAGCGACCTTCGAGGGCCGGACATCAGGGGATGATGCGTTCCGTGCGGAGATGATCGAAGAAGAGGCGGAACATGTCTTCGGTGTCGATGCAGTCGGCGAAGCCGGCGCGGCGGGCCTTGATGGTGCTGGAGATGTTGTCGAAGCCGGAGTTGAAGATGAAATCGCCGAACGGCCAGGAGACCAGCTTGTCGTAGGGGATCGGCTGCAGGCCGTGGCGTTCGGCCATGCGGCGCCACAGCGGTTCCTTGTCGGTCATGTAGGCGGCGAGCGGGGTCGGGACCGGCGGCGCGCACTCCATGCCGAACATGTGTGCGATGCGCGGCCAGAGGAACTCCCAGCGGAAGTAGTCGCCGTTGGTGATGTTGAAGATGCCGTTGCGGGCGGCTGGGGTCCGGCCTGCCCAGTCGGACGCGGCGGCGAGGATTTTCGCCGATGTCACCTGGTAGAGCGCGCGCCACGCGGCGTGCGAGCCGGGGAAGCGGAGCGGCAGGCCGAGTTCCTTGGAGATTGCGGCATAGATTGCGATCACCATGGCGAGGTTCATCGGATTGCCGATCGCGTAGCCGCAGACCGCTTCGGGCCGCAGCGCGGTCCAGTGCCAGGTTTTGCCGGTCTGGCGCTCGCGGAGGTGGTCCTCCTGGTCGTAGTAGAAGTTGGGCGGCATCAGGCGCGGATCGTCCTCGCGCGCCGGGGTCTTGAACGGGCCGAGGTCGGCGCCGTAGGCCTTGCCGCCCTGGTAGAAGGTGACGTGCTCCAGGGCGGGGCTGTCGACGACATCGAGCAGGCGGCGGAGCAGGCCGACATTGACAGCGCTGCGTTCGGCGGCGGTCGGCTTCTCGAGGTAGGCTGCGAAGATCAGGTGGGTGATGCCGGAGATGTCGCCGAGGCGGTCGCGGATGCTGGCGGGGTCGAGCAGGTCGACGGAGATGGGCCGGACGCCCTCGACGTGGCCTTCGGTGCGGCGGGAGAGCGCGATTACGGTCGTATCCGGTTGTGTGACGAAATGCTGGGCGGCGGCGCGGCCGATCACCCCGTTGGCGCCTGCGATCATGACGGTTTTCATGCGCGCTCCATGAGGGGGGGCTGCGGTTCGATGGCGTAGAGCCGGCGTGCCAGCGGCTCCATCGTCAGCCCCTGCACGATGATCGAGAACACCACGACCACGTAGCAGACGGTCAGGAGTTCCGGCCGGTAGTGGCCGTGGCCCGGCAGGCTGAGAGCGAGGGCGACGGAAATGCCGCCGCGCAGGCCGCCCCAGGTCAGCACGCCGAGAGCCTTGAGGCGGTCGGGCCTTCCCCTGGTGACCGGCAGCGTGGGGATCAGCACGCTGAGGAAACGCACCGCGAGCAGGATCGGGATGGAAGCGGCGGCGGCCGCGAGGTCGCCGCGCCGGAGCGAGAGGGTCACGACCTCGAAGCCGATCAGGAGGAACAGCAGCGAATTGAGCACCTCGTCGATCAGCGACCAGAACATGCGCAGCTCGGCACGGGTCTGGTCGCTCACCGCGGACTGTCCGCGCTGGCTGCCGATGCAGAGCCCGGCCATCACCACGGCGATCGGGCCCGACATGTGCAGGCCGTTGGCCAGGCTGAACGTCCCGGTCGCCAGCGCGAGGGTGATGATCACCTCGACGTTGCGGACCGCGACCCGGTGCAGCAGGAAGGTGGCGACGACACCGGTCAGCAGGCCCAGCGCACCGCCGCCGAGCGCCTCGAACAGGAACGACGCCGCGGCGTGGCCGGTGCCCGCCAGGCCGCTGCCGCCGTGCAGCGCGTAGTCGAGGGATGCGCCGAACAGCACGACGCCGACGCCGTCGTTGAACAGGCTCTCGCCGGCGAAGACCGCCTGCAGTCCGGCCGGCAGTCCGATGCGGCGAAGCAGGCCGACGACGGCGACGGGATCGGTGGGTGCGAGGATGGCGCCGAGGACGACGCACCAGATGAACGGCACGTTGAGCGCGAAGGCGGAAAAGACGCACCACATCCCGACGGCGGCCATCGCGACCGCGAGCAGGGTGCCGAGCACGGCGAGCGTCATGACGGTGCCGACCCGTCGCCACAGTTCGCCGAGATTGACCTCCAGGGCGCCCGCGAACAGCAGGAACGAGAGCGCGCCGTCCAGCAAGGCTGCGGGCAGGTCGACGGACCCGAGGATGTGTTCGGAGACTCGGCGCAGGCTATAGCCGGGAACCACCCTGTCGGCCGCCAGCATGGCGAGTGAGGTCGCGAGTGCGATGACCAGCACGCCGACCGTGTTGGGCAGCCGCACGGTGACCTGGTTGAGCACGCCGAACAGCGCGGCCAAAGTCAGCAGTACGGAGAAAAGCCCGAAAGCATTCATGTATTGGGGTCTGGGGCCAGCCCCAGCCGGGGTCCCGGGGCGGCGCCCCGGGCCGTATATTTAGGCAGGCGAAAGGCTGGGTGAAATCTGCGCCAGCCGATAAGCCCCGG
>CAXTSH010000099.1:9948-11399 GCA_964246925.1 uncultured Acetobacteraceae bacterium | reverse complement strand
GGGCAGCTCAAGGCCGGGGTCACCCCCAGTCTCGGGGCAGGCGACGGGGCTGCCAACATCTGACCGGCGCCCAGCGGCGTGACCCCTGGACCCCGCCAAAGGCTGGCCTTTGGAAACCAGTCGCTTGAGTCGGCGCGCGAGGTGTGTGGGCTGATCGGGCAGTTCGCCCGGCGACCGCCGCGGAGGTCGGGTCCGGATAGATCATCCGGAACCGCGAAACCAGCGCAGGCCGAACAACAGGAGCAGAGCGCTCACGACAAGCCTGATCGCGCCGAGCGGCACCCTCGTCAGCGCGGCGCCGAACATCACCTCGCAACGGAGAGCACGAGGAATGCAGCATCGGTTCCCAGCAGCGCGTCGCGCCAGCCCCGGACGCTGCCGATTGCGAGAATGACCGTCAGCGCCTCGCCGAATCCAGCGCGGCGGCGAGAAACGCTGCCAGGGCAGCCGGCCCGTTACCGGTCCAGACCGAAGCACTCATCGGGTCATCTCCGGCCGGTGAGAGGTCGCACACTCGTGTCAGCCATTCACTTCGGTCAGCAATCTCGAGATCAGCCCGTGCGTTGAGGCCCCCGGGTGCCGTATCCCGATCGTGACCGTCGCCGTCATGCCGGCGGCGATGGTGACGGTGGGCGGCACTTGGTCGATGTGGATGCGGACCGGTATCCGCTGCGCGAGCCTCACCCAGGTGAAGACCGGATCGACCGACGCCAGTCCCAATGTGCCCGGGTCGGTGTTCGGCGTGTTGATGCCGCGCGCGATGCTCTCCACGTGGCCGCGCACCGGATCGCGGTATCCCATCAGTGCCGCGGTCGCCGGATCGCCAAGATGGACGCCCGCAATCTTCGTTTCCTCGAAATACCCCACCACCCAGAAACTGTCGCTGTCTAGCAGGGCCAAGTTGCGCATCCCGGCCGTCGCGTAGTCACCTTGGCGAAGCTGCAGATTGGTGACGTAGCCGTTGACCGGTGAACGGACGCGGGTCCGCTCCAGGTTGACCTTGGCCTGGTGGAGCTGCGCTACCGCGGCGGCATAGCTGGCCGCCGCGACCTGCGCGGTCGCATTGTAGTCCTGCTTCTGCTCGATCGAGGTGGACAGCGTCGTCAGCTTCGCCCGGCGCGCTGCCTCCGCGAGCTTGTTCTGCAGGTCCGCATTCCGGCTGGCGACCGTCGCTTCGGCGTTCACGACGTTGACCTGGTAGTCGGTCGGGTCGATCTCGTAGAGCACGTCGCCTCGATGCACCACCTGGTTGTCGCTGACGTTGAGCTTGACCACCCGGCCCGACACCTCCGGCGCCTGATAGACGACATAGGCGAGCACCTGGCCATCGCGCGTCCACGGGCTGGTCAGATAATGATTCCAGATCGCCACACCGGCAAACGCCGCCAGCACGAGCAGCACGATCGTCACCGAGAAGCGGAACAGCCGGCGAGCGCGAACCATTCGTCTTC
>CAXTSH010000099.1:0-9848 GCA_964246925.1 uncultured Acetobacteraceae bacterium | reverse complement strand
AGCACGATCGTCACCGAGAAGCGGAACAGCCGGCGAGCGCGAACCATTCGTCTTCCTGGTGTCCTGCCCTGAAGCTTGTCGCTCTCGACAAACGCAGGGATTAGCAGGCCACTGAAACAAAGAGCTAGCGTCCTGATGCCGGCCGCATTTCCATGCGGCGAACTTCGGCATCGGGACGCTAGGCTAGAACCACACGACGAGCACGCCGAGTATGCAGACGTAAAGGGCGGCACCGGCAATCGGCGCATTCCAGGCCCAGCGCAGCGCGTGCAGCCGTGCAAGTATCCAGCGCAAAGGTAAATAGATGCACGAAGCGGCCAACATGTAGGTGACGAGCGGCGAAAAGTAGATGCCGAACAGATTGGTTTCGCGAAACAACCCGGTCAGGCCAGCACGCCGTAGCGGCCAAGTGCCCGTCCGTGTCGGACAAGCAGCCGCGACGCGCCGTAGAGGCCGGATGCCGCCCTGAGCGCCGCGTCGTGACAGGCGGCCGCCCTCGGGTCGGCAAGGATCTGCGAGGCGATCGCCTCCAGCCCGCTGGCGTCGGCACGGCCGAGCAGGTGTTGCGCCTGCATGGCCAACCCGTCCAGCTCGGGCAGCGCGTGGCTGAGCGGAGCGAGCCCGGAGAACGCACGCGACAGTGCGAGGTTGAGGTCAGTCAGACCGCGCAGACGGCGGAACGCGGCCGGCCGTGGGCGATAGGTGCCGGAGCTCCACGTCAACGCCAGCGACAGCCGGTCGCCGCTCAGGGACTGCTGTGCCGATTCCTCTGCCGGACCACGTGACCGCAGCGTCAGGCGAAGCTGTCGCACGGCCGCATCCGTCAGCCGTCGCAGGCGACGGGACGGCGACACCGGAAGGATAAACCGGAACGCCATCATCATGAACAACACCGCCAGCACCTGCACCAGCACGTTATTGAAAAACGTCACCAGGTCGAAGCTCTCGCTGTTCGCAGGGCCGAGCAGCAACGTCAGATAGAGCATGAACGAGGCGCCATACGCTAGCGTGCGAGGGTGACGTCCAGCGGCGGCCAACAGGAACATGCCGCCACCCACTGCGAGGGCGAAGGACGTGAAGCCGGAGGCCAGCGGCAATGCGAGGTAACCGATCACGCCGGCCGCCACGGCGGCGAAGGGCAGCGCCACGGCAGCGCCGACCGCGGCCGCTCCCGGGTTAGGCTGCATGCCGAACAAGGCCGTGAACGCGGCCTGCTGCACCAGCAACAGCGTTGCACCCGGCCAGCCGGCATAAATACAGAAGATCGCGCCGAGTGCCACCGCGATCGTCACTCGTGCAGCACCAAGCAGCGCACCGGCGATGTCGTGATGAACCAGCAGCGTGACCGCCGGCAGCACGCGGGCCTCGGCACCACCCAGCAGCATGCGCGAACCCAGGAGCGCCCTCTGGTGCGCCGCCGCCAGCGCGAGTGCCCGTTCGACCAGATGCGCGTCCGCAGGATGGGCCGGGAGCCGGTCCGACCCGTTCGCCGGGCGGCCCTCGCGGATGGCAGCACTGACCTCCGCCAGCAGGTCGCACGTCGCAGGTTCGAGCCCCTTGGCCCGCGTCGCCAGCAGCGTCTCGGCGACGGCCCTGCTCGCGAACAGCATCGCCACCAGGGCAGCGATCGCCGAGCGCGCACCGGACGCGCGTGCGCGTCCGTCCGGCATCTCCGCCGCCGCATAGGTCGCCGCACTGCGCAACGCGAGCACGCCTGCATCCAGCCGGGTCAATCCGACGTCGGTCGGCGCAAGCCGGCCCGACAAGGCGGCGAGTGCCATGGTCGTCACCTCCTCGCACCTTGCATCGAGGTCACGGACAAGTCCCTCGTAGGCAGCGTTGGTGGTCAGCAGCGAATTGACCAATGCGACGCTGGCAATTCCGATCAGGATGGCCGCCACCCGGTCGAGCGTCACCTCCAGCGCCGTGATCGGCTGGTCGATGCCGCTGATCGAGATGATGGCGACCGTGTAGCCGGCCAGCACCGTTCCGTAGGCGTGAAAGTCGCGCAGCAGCGATCCGGCAAACGTGCAGAGCGCCATCCACGCCATGAACGCCAGGAGCAGCAGGGTCCGGTCCTGCGGAAAGACTGCCGTCATCAGGAGGGCCACCACGCCGCCGACCAGCGTCCCTGCGATCCGGTTCTGCGCCTTGCTCAGCGCCATGCCCGGCTGCGGCTGCATGACGATGGCCACGCAGACGCCCGCACTCGACGCGGATTGGAGCTGGATGGTGAAGCTCACGAAATATGCCAGCACGAGGGCCAGCGCCGCACGCGCGCCGAAGCTCACCGCGTCCGGCAGGAAGCCCGGCAGCGCCATCCAAGGAGTTCGGTCGCGAACCGCCTCCACAGCCGGTCAGCCGGCCGCCCTGAGCAGGATCTGGACCGGATGTGGCAGTCCGGTCGCGCCGAACCGCTTCGCCTGTGCCCGGCACGAAAAGCCCGTCGCCATCAGGTTTGGTTTGCCCGAGCTCACCTGCGCAGCCCAGCTCTGGTCATAGATCCGCCGTGAGAGCCCGACATGCTCGGCCTCGTGACCGTAGTTGCCCGCCATCCCGCAGCAGCCGACCGCCGCGACGTGCAGCCGGTAGCCGAACCGCTGGAAGATGTTCGTCCAGTGCGACATCGAGGCCAGTGCCACCGCCCGTTCCGTGCAGTGCGCCAGCAGATGCGCCTCGCCGGCGGGCGCGCGTTGCGGCAGTTCGTCGAGCCGTGAGGCGAGCCATTCCTGCAGCAGTCGAACGTCCGGCGCGCCAGCCCGGAGCGCGTGCCGGTATTCGGTCCGGAAGGTCAGCGTGGTCGCCGGATCGATGCCGACCAGTTCGACGCCGGTGTCCGCCAGGGTCTGCAGCCTCGCCGCGTGGCGCGCGGCGACACGTCCGAAGCGGCCGAGGAAGCCGAGCACATGAAGCGGCGTCCCGATCGGCCTGTAGGGCGCCACGAACGGCTTGAAGCCGAGTGCCACCAGCAGGTCGACGATGTCGAGGACGAGCCCGGTCTCGAAGTAGCTGGTGAACGCGTCCTGGACCAGGACGAGGCTCTTTCGGCGCGACTCCTCGTCCAGCGCCGCGAGCGCCTGCGGCGTCGCCCATTCCACGCCCCGTTTGGCGAGCGCGCGGCCGAGGTCGATGCCGCTCAGGATCGGCGCGTCGACCATGCCCAGCCGCGCGGACACCGATCGGGCCAGCCGGCTCTGCACGATCCAGTTAGTGACAAGCGGCGCGCGCGCGATCAGCGGCGCCACGCCTTCGACCGCGCCCACGACATGGTCGCGCGCCGGTCGGAGATAGCGGTCATAGTAGAGCTCGAAGAACTTGGCCCTGAAGGTCGGGATCGAGACCTTGACCGGGCACTGGCCGGCACACGCGCTGCAAGCGAGGCAGCCGTCGAGCGCCTCCTTGACCTCATGCGCGAAATCCGTCTCGCCCCGCGCGGCCGAGCGGCTGTTGCGCACGCGGCCCACGATCCCACGCCAGGCGGGCGCGTGCCTGATGCGCTCGCTCTCGGCCACCGGGTCGACGCCGCCCAGCGCCAGCAGGCGCAACCACTCCCGGATCAGGCTGGCGCGGCCTTTCGGCGAATGGCGGCGCTCGCGCGTCGCCTTCCAGGACGGGCACATCGGATCGTCGACATCGTAGTTGAAGCAGGCGCCGTTCCCGTTGCACGACAGCACGCCGTCGAAGTGCGGCCGGACCGCCTCGGGGATCGCCCGGTCGTATTGCCCGCGCAGCCTGAGACTGTCGACCTTCAGCAGCCCGGCCCCGCCGCTCGACGCAATCTTGCCCGGGTTGAACTGGTCCCTCGGGTCGAACGCCCGCTTGATCTCGACCAGGCATGGATAAAGCGGTCCGAAGACCGCGGGCACGAACTCGGAGCGCACACCCTTGCCGTGTTCTCCCCAGAGCAGCCCCCCATAGCGCCCGGTGAGTTCGACGACCGTCTCCGACAGGTCGCGGATCAGATGTTCCTGGCGTTGATCGACAAGGTCGAGCACCGGACGGCAATGCAGGACGCCCGCATCGACATGGCCATACATGCCGTATTGCAGCCCGTGACGGTCAAGGAGCTGCCGCAGTTCATCCACGAACTGGGCCAGGTGCTCGGGCGGAACCGCGCAGTCCTCGATGAACGGAACCGGGCGCGCGCGGCCTTCCCCGTTGCCCAGCAGGCCGACCGCGCGCTTGCGCATCTCCCAGATACGGGTGACGCCCTGGCCGGTCGCGACCGAGTAGCCGATCCGCGGCGCATCCGGTCCGGCCTGCTCGTCGAGCCTGGCGGTCAGCCGCCCGACGCTCGCCTCGACCTCCTCGCCGTCGCCACGGAATTCGACGAGATTGACGCCATGCAGCGGATCGTCCGCATTCTCCGGAAAGAATGCGCCGACATCGGTCCAGATGTTGTCGCCCCTCGCCAGATGGAGAACCATCTCGTCGACCGTCTCGATCGAGGCCGCGCCGAACCGCATCAGCTCGCGCGCGTCGCGCAGTGCGGCGATGAAATCGCGATAGCGGATCGCCACGAGGACCGACGCGCGCGGGACCGGCAGCACGCGGAGCTTGGCCTCGGCAATGAACGCGAGCGTCCCCTCCGATCCGCACAGGACTGAATTGAGACTGAAACGGCCGTCACGATCGCGTATGTGCGCGAGATCGTAGCCGGTGAGACTGCGGTTCAGCTTGGGGAAGCGTTCCTTGATCAGGGCCTCGTTATCACGGTGGACGCGATCGACGGTGCGATGCACTGCGCCCACGATGTCGGTGCGGGCTTGGACCGCCGACAGTTCGTCGTCGTCGAGCGAGCACGACGACCATGGCGTGCCGTCCGCCAGGACGATGTCGAGTGCCAGCACGTGGTTGCTGGTTTTGCCGTAGATGACCGATCCCTGCCCGCACGCGTCGGTGGCGACCATGCCGCCGATGGTGGCCCGATTGGACGGCGAAAGTTCCGGCGCGAAGAACAGGCCGTGCGGCTTGAGTGCCGCGTTGAGCTGGTCTTTGACCACGCCGGCCTCGACGCGGGCCCAGCCCTCCTCGGCGTTGATCTCGATGATCCGGTTCATGAAGCGGGAGAGGTCGACGCTGATCCCGGCGCCGAGCGAGGCGCCGGTGGTGCCGGTGCCGCCACCGCGCGGCCGCACGACGATGTCGCGGAACCCGTCCGACGCGAGCGTACGTGCGATGCGGGACAGGTCGTCCCCGGTCCGCGGAAACAGGATCGCGTCCGGCGCCATCTGATAGACCGAATTGTCGGTCGCGAGCACGATGCGGTCCGCACCGCCATGGCTGATCTCGCCGGAGAATCCGGTCTGCCGCAGAGCGCCGAGAAAGCGCGTGGTTTGCTCCGACGCCTCCGAAAGACTTCTGGTCGCGGGGATCATTGGTCAGACTTGGGGCTAGGCGGCTGTGAAACTACGGAAGGGGCGGTCCAGGGGTCCGGCCCCTGGTGGGGCTTGGGGCGAAGCCCCAAATCTAACCTTTCACACCGATGATGGCGGCGACCTCGTCCGGGCTTTCGCGCACGTCCTGGTGCAGCCCGTCGCCGAGCACCAGCCGCGTCCCTTCCGTGATCGGGCCTCGGAGCGAGCCGCTGTCCGGCACCGCCGAGTAGGATACGATCTGTTCGGAGTTGATCTCGACCGGCGACCCGTCCGGTCGCGTGAAACGGAGGAACGACATCGCCGCACGCTGCAGCAACCCGGACGGCCTGGCAACGGCACGCGCGCTCGCGCATGCCGGCGACGACGAGGCCGCCAAGCGCGCCTACATGGAACTGCTGCGCGCCGATCCTACCCACCTCGCCGCCCTCGTCGAGCTCGGCGCCCTGGCCGTGTCGAGCAATCACCTCGCCGCCGCCCGCACCGCCTTCGAGCAGGCCGTCAGGTTCCATCCCGGCAATCCGGTCGCCCGCACCGGTCTCGCCAATCTCATCCTCGACGACGGCGACCACGCCGAAGCCCGAACCCACTACGAGGCGGCGCTCGCGGCCGATCCGGACTACGCCGAGGCGCATGCGGGCCTGGCACGTCTCCTGGCCGACCTGGGCGAGCATCAACAGGCCGAACCGCACTGGCAACGCGGCTTTGCCGGTCGTTCGACGGTTCGCCGCCGCTTCCGCGGCACCGGGCCCGGCGTTCCGCTCCTGCTGCTCGTCTCCGCGCGAGGCGGCAACATCCCGACGCGCCACTGGATCGACGAACGCCACTTCGCGGTGACCGCCCTGCACGCCGACTTCACCGACCCCGCGTCCTCCCTTCCGCAACACGACCTGCTGGTCAACCTCATCGGCGACGCCGATTTCTGTCCCGACGCGCTGGCCAACGCCGAGCGGATCGCCGCCCGCAGCCCGGCACCGATCATCAACCCGCCGCAACGGGTCCGCCACACCGGCCGCCAGGACGTCGCCAGACGCCTCGCAGGCATCCCCGGCCTCGTCGTCCCGCTCGTCCTCAGCCTGTCCCGCGCAGACCTGCTCGCGCGCGAGCTCGCCTGGCCGCTGCTGCTCCGTGCACCGGGCTTTCACACCGGCCGCCATTTTCTCCTCGTCGAGAACCGAGCCGACCTCCCCGCCGCCCTGGCAGTGCTTCCCGGCGAGGCGCTGCTTGCCATCCAATATCTCGATGCTCGCGGCCCCGACGGTCTCGCACGCAAATACCGTGTCATGTTCGTGGGCGGCGTCGCCTACCCGCTCCACCTCGCGGTCGCTTCGGACTGGAAGGTGCACTACGTCACCTCGCTGATGGCAAGCCAACCCTCGCTGCGCGAGGAGGAGCAGCGCTTCCTCGACGAGATGCCGGCAACACTCGGCCCCCGCGCGATGCGTGCCCTCCGCACCATCGCCGACACCCTCGGCCTGGACTACGCCGGCATCGATTTCGGCCTCAAGCCGGACGGTTCGGTCCTCCTGTTCGAGGCCAACGCGACCATGGTGGTGGGTCCGCCCGATCCGGATCCGATGTGGGATTACCGCCGCGCGGCCCCCCGCGCCGTCCTGCGCGCCGCCGACCGGATGTTGCGGGAACGCGCCCTGCCGGACTGATTTTCCCTTCCGCCGCGACCGGCGTAAACGGAGGCCGCTGCCCGCAACGGAGTTCCCTTACGATGGATGCCAGTCAGTCCAGGCGCGACCGGCGCACCAAGATCGTCGCCACCGTCGGCCCTGGTTCCGCGCCTGCCGCCATGCTGGAGCGGCTGTTCGTCGCCGGCGTCGACATCTTCCGATTGAACTTCTCCCACGGCAGCCACGCCGACCATGCCGACGTGATCCGCGCGCTCCGCGCGCTCGAGACACGCGTCGGCCGTCCGATCTGCATCCTCGCCGACCTGCAGGGCCCCAAGCTTCGCGTCGGCACTTTCGCCGATGGTGCGGTCACGCTCGTCCCCGGCCAGAGCTTCCGCCTCGACCTCGACTCCGAACCGGGCAGCATCACCCGTGTGCGACTACCACACCCCGAGATCCTCAGCGCCGCCCGTGTCGGCTCGACGCTGATGCTCGACGACGGCAAGCTCGTGCTCCGCGTCACCGGCTGCGGCGGCGACCGTCTCGAGACCACCGTCCTCGTCGGCGGGCGGCTGTCGGACCGCAAGGGCGTGAATGTGCCGGACGTGCTGTTGCCGATCCCGGCTCTGACCGCGAAGGACCGCACCGACCTCGCCTTCGCGCTCCAGCACGGCGCGGACGTCGTCGCCCTCTCCTTCGTCCAGCGCCCCGGCGACGTCCAGGAGGCGCGCGAGATCGTGGGCAACCGCGCCTGGATCCTGTCCAAGATCGAGAAGCCGCAGGCGCTCGAGACGCTCGACGAAATCATCGAGCTGTCCGACGCGGTCATGGTCGCGCGTGGCGACCTCGGTGTCGAACTGCCCGCCGAAGACGTGCCGCTGGTCCAGAAGCGCATCGTCCGCACCGCCCGCATGCTCGGCAAGCCGGTCGTGGTGGCGACCCAGATGCTCGAAAGCATGATCACCTCGCCGACGCCGACGCGCGCCGAGGCCTCCGACGTCGCGACCGCCGTGTTCGACGGCGGCGACGCCGTCATGCTCTCGGCCGAGACCGCCGTCGGCATCTATCCCACCGAGGCGGTCGCCATCATGGACCGGATCATCCGGCGTACCGAGCACGATCCGGCCTGGACGACGCTGCTGCACGCGCTTCGCCCGCGTCGCGAGAACAACGCGATCGCGGACGCCATCGGCGCCGCCGCCCAGCAGGTCGCCGAGACGCTCGAGTGTGGCGCGATCGTCTCCTACAGCCTGTCGGGCAAGTCGGCCGCCCGGATCGCGCGCGAACGTCCGAGTTCGCCCATCCTCGGGCTCGCCGGCACGATGGAGGCGGCCCGCCGCCTGGCGCTGGTCTGGGGCATCCATTCGATCGCGGTCGACCAGTCCAACCAGGCCGCCACCATGGGCGACGCCGTACAGCGCGCCGCGGTCGCCGCCCGCGAGGAAGGCTTTGCGCAACGCGGCGGGCGCATCGTCGTTGTCGCCGGCGTGCCGTTCGGAACGGCGGGCACGACCAACACGCTTCGCGTGGTCACGCTGGATTGAACCGCGCCTCGGGTCCTCGATCGTGAAAAGTTGAATTGAGCATCCCTTAAGTTCGTTAATGGAACAGAACGCCTGCATTGGTCTGCTTAATCGCAGGCGCGGTTTCTGCCCCAGTCGGTCGATGTCTCAATTTGACTGACAAAAACGGAAGACAAAAATGCGACGAAGTTTCGGAACACCCGGATCGGAACTGCCTGATCGGGCGTGACAGGCGACAATGCCTGAAGTTTCAATCCGTTCAGACGCCGGACAGGATCTGCAGGCGTCGAGCCACGTCTGAGGGTCACGACACGACCAGACGATGGCGTCACACATGCTGACGGGGCAAAAATGAGAAAATCTCGCCAGTCGAGGTCGTCGCTGCCGCGCGCCGTCCTTCTCTCGCTCACCGCGCTGACCGCCATAGGCGCGCGCCAGGCCGCAAGCGCGCAGACGTTCACACCGGTCCATCCGCCGGCAGCGCCGCTGATCACCCGCGGGCCCTATCTCAACACTTGACTGAAGAACAGCTCCGGCATCGCGCCCGGCACGTAGCCCGCGCACTGGGACGGAACCATCAGGGCAATCACCGGCATCGCCTATATCGACGGCACCGCCTACCTGTTCTTCGGCGCACCGGTCGCATCGGTGGTTCCGAACCACATGACGCAGACGTCGTTGGAGACCACGCCGACGCAATCGATCCATACCTTCAACGCCGCCGGCGTGAACGTCAAAGTGGACTTTCTCTCCCCGTCGAGGCCAAGGATCTCAAGCGGCTCAGCATGCCGCTGTCCGACATCATCGCCACCGCGCAGAGCAGCGACGGTGCCTCCCATCAGGTCAAGCTCTATTTCGACGTCAGCGCAGAGTGGGCCAGCGGCGAGACTGGCGAGGGCGGCCTGCCGGCTTCACCGGTGATCTGGGGTCCGGAGACGATCCCGCTCGACTCCGACGCCACCAGCGTGCCGGGCAACCTGTCGGCCTGGACGGTGACGCCGGCTGACCCGACGGTGTTCCAGCAGACCGGCAATTTCGCCGACTGGGGAACCGTGCTGTGGACGACGAAATCGGTCGCGGGGCTGACCACACAATCCGGACAGGACATCGTCGTGAGCGGGCAATTCGTCAACAACGGCACGCTGCTCGACACTGACGACACCAACCAGCCGCGTGACATCGATGTTGATTACCCGGTGTTCGCCTTCGCCAAGCCGCTCGGAACCGTGACCACAACGCCGACGGCACCGTGGACGCTGCTGCTCGAGCGAGTGCGTGATCCGGCGATCAACTATCTTGGCACCTCGATCCGCTCGCTCTGGACGCAG
>CAXTSH010000098.1:0-11440 GCA_964246925.1 uncultured Acetobacteraceae bacterium | reverse complement strand
CCTTGACCAGCAGCGGATACCCGACCGCCTCGCCCACCCGTCGCGCCTCGTCCAGATCGCTCACCGCCCCATCCGATCCGGGCACCAGCGGCACGCCCAGACCCGCCATCGCCGTCTTCGCCTGGATCTTGTCGCCCATCATCCGGATGTGCTCGGCCGTCGGCCCGATGAACACCAGGCCCTGCGCCTCGCACATCTCGGCAAAGCCCGCGTTCTCCGCCAGGAACCCGTAGCCCGGATGGATCGCGTCCGCGCCCGTGATCGACGCCGCCGTCAGGATCGCCGCCTTGTTCAGATACGACTCCCGCGCCGACGCCGGCCCGATGCACACCGCCTCGTCGGCCAGCCGCACATGCATCGCGTCCTCGTCGACCGTGGAATGCACCGCGACCGTGCCGATCCCCAGCTCCTTGCAGGCCCGCAGCACCCGCAGCGCGATCTCGCCACGGTTGGCGATCAGGATTTTCTGGAACATCCGCGGCGTTGCGATGCCCGAACCGTTCAATCGATCACCGCCAGAACTTCGCCGAACTCGACCGGCGCCCCCGACGCCACCAGGATCGCCGTCAGCGTGCCTGCCCTGTGCGCCTTGATCTGGTTGAACGTCTTCATCGCCTCGATCAGCAACAGGGTCTGCCCGGCACTCACCATCTGCCCGGGTGCGACGAACGGCGGCTGCCCCGGCTCCGGCGTCAGGTAGGCGATCCCCACCATCGGGCTTGTCACCGCCCCTGGATGCTGGGACAGATCCGTCTCAGCCTCCGGTGCCGTTTCCTGCCGTGCCGTGGCTGCCACCATCCCGGGCGCGTAGGCCGACGCCTGCACGGTGGCAGGCGCCCGGACCACCCGTATCCGCGCATCCTTCTCCGCAACTTCGATTTCCGTCAGCCCGGTCTCGGTCAGGATGTCGGCGAGCGCGCGTATCGCCTCCGCGTCGACCGGCAGGCGGCTCATCGGTCGTCCTCGTCCATCAGGATCTCCGCCATCGCGGTCAACGCCAAGGCGTAGCCTCGGATACCTAGGCCGCATATCACCCCCTGGGCCGCCTGGCTGACGTAGGAGTGGTGCCGGAACTCCTCACGCCGATGAACATTGGTCAGGTGCACCTCGATCACCGGCCGCTCCACCGCCAGCAGCGCGTCGAGCAATGCCACCGACGTATGGGCGTACGCACCGGGATTGATCACGATCCCACGCGCGCGGCCGCGGCATTCCTGCACCCACGACACCAGCTCGCCCTCGCCGTTGGTCTGCCGGAAATCGATCGCGATCCCGATCTGCTCGGCGGCCGCCGCGCATACCTGCTCGACATCGTCCAGCGTCGCCGCGCCGTAGACCGATGGCTGCCGAACGCCCAGCATGTTGAGGTTCGGGCCGTTCAGGACGGCAACGAGGGGAGGGGCCATCCGCAGGGCCCCTAGCATTTCCGCGCCTACCCTCCAAGCCTCGGTCCTGGCGTGCCATATCCCTGCCAACGCTGCAGGACTGGAGCCGGATGTTGTCGCCATTCCCCGTCGAGGTGAACGGAGAGCCCCACACGGCCACCGAAGGCACCCATCTCGACGCCTTCCTCGACGCCCTCGGCCTCGATACCCGCAAGATCGCGGTCGAGCGCAACGAGGCCGTCGTCTCGCGATCCCGCTACGCCGCCACCCGACTCGAGCCGAACGACCGCCTCGAGATCGTCCACTTCATTGGCGGAGGCTGACGGTGGACACCCTGACCGACATCGAGCCCGCCGCCGGCGACTGGCAGGTCGCCGGGCGCCGTTTCCGCTCCCGCCTGATCGTCGGCACCGGCAAATATCGCGATCTCGAGCAGACCGCCGCCGCCATCGAGGCCTCCGGCGCCGAGATCGTCACCGTCGCCGTCCGTCGCGTCAACCTGTCGGACCCCGGTCAGCCGATGCTGCAGGACCATGTCGACCCGCGCCGCTACACTTACCTGCCCAACACCGCCGGCTGCCACACCGCGCACGACGCCGTCCGCACGCTGCGCCTCGCCCGCGAGGCCGGCGGCTGGAACCTCGTCAAGCTCGAGGTGCTCGGCCCGCCCCCGCACCTCTATCCCGACATGCAGGCCACACTCGAAGCCGCCCGCGCCCTGATCGAGGACGGCTTCGAGGTCATGGTCTACTGCGCCGACGACCCGGTCGCCGCCAAGCGCCTGGAGGATCTCGGCTGCGTCGCCATCATGCCGCTCGGCGCGCCGATCGGCTCCGGCCTCGGCCTGCAGAACCCGGCCATGCTCTCCCTCCTGATCGAGCAGTCCCGGGTTCCCGTCCTCGTCGACGCCGGCGTCGGCACCGCGTCCGACGCCGCCATCGCCATGGAGATCGGTTGCGATGCCGTCCTGCTGAACTCGGCTATCGCCAACTCGCCAAACCCGATCCTGATGGCCCGGGCCATGCGCGCCGCCATCGAGGCGGGCCGTCTCGCCCATCTCGCCGGCCGCATGCCGCGCCGGATGGGCGCGGATCCCTCAAGCCCCTTAACCGGACTGATCCGCTGACCAGGGGCTTTGCCCCTGAAACCCCACCAAAGGGCAGTCGCCCTTTGGAAACCATCACTCAAGCATTGACACGTGCGCGGCCACGATCCGCCACCCGCCGTTGATCCGCGCCCAACTCTGGCTCTGCCGCCCCGCCTGCGAGGCGCCCTCGCGCTGGAACTCCGTGTTGGCGGTGCCGAAATCCCGGCCGAACGTGGTCAGCACCGTGTTCGACAACACCCTCTGTGGCGAGCCTCCCACCCTCGCGGCCCGGAACGCGGTGATCGCCGCGATACCATACAAATTCTGCCCAGGTCCGAAGCGGATCGTCAGCGGCGAGTCCCAGAACAGCGCCCGCAATGCGTCGAGATCGTTGCTCATCAGCGCCTGCTCGTACGCCTTGAAGGCCGCGGTCAACTCGGCCAGCGCATCCGGCGCGTTGATCTCCATCAGCCGACGACCTCTGACCCCGCAACTCCCGACGCCTCCAGCCTTGCCGCGACCTGCAGCGCGCGCGCCTCATGCCAGGGCGGGGCTACGACCTGCACCCCGATCGGCATCCTGCCCGGGTGACGGATCGGGACCGCCGCGACCGGCAGCCCGACGCAGCTCAGCGGCTGCGTGAGCAGGCCAATGCTCGGCCGCGCCGGCAACTCCCGGCCGCCCAGACGCAGCGTCTGCTGACCGATCGACGTCGCGCTGCACGGCGTCGATGGTGCCAGCAGCACATCCACCCGGTCGAACAGTTCCGTCACCTGATCGGCGAACCACCGTCGCACACGCTGCGCCTGCAGCACGTAGTGCGCCGGCAGCAGCAGACCCGCCAGCAGCCGGTCGCGTGTCGCTGGATCGAAGTCACCCGCCCGGTCCCTCAGGTCCGAATGGTGCAGGCTGCCGCCCTGCGCCGCCGTGATCAGGAAGGCCGCCGCCCTGGCCGCCTCCGCACCCGGCAGGCTGACCCGGATCGCCCCGCCCAGCGCGTCCGCCGCGTCCGCCACCGCGGCGCGCGCGTCGTCATCGGCCATCTCGGCGAACCACCCCTCCAGCACGCCGACCCGCACCGGCGCCTCTCCCCGCTCGGCCTCCCCCACATCCGGCCCCTGCAACACGTCGTAGACCACCGCCAGATCCTCGGCACTCCGCGCCAGCGGTCCGACATGGTCGAGGTCGAATACAAACGGATAAGTCCCGGTGCGCGGCAGCCGTCCGTAGGTCGGCTTGAGCCCGAACACCCCGCAGAACGACGCCGGCACGCGGATCGAGCCGTTGGTGTCAGACCCGAGTGCTGCCGCACACATCCCGCTCGCGACCGCGCACGCCGATCCTCCCGACGAGCCGCCCGCCACCCGCGTCCGGTCGTGCGGATTGCGCGTGGTGCCGTCATGCGCGTTCTCGGTCGTGAAACCATAGGCGTACTCGTCCATGTTCTGCGCGCCGACCAGCACCGCACCCGCCGCCGTCATGCGACCGACCAGCACCGCATCCTGCTCCGCGGCCGGCCGATCGCGATTGATCCGCGACCCGGCCAGCGTCGTGACCCCCTCGACGTCGAACAGGTTCTTCACGCCGTAGGGCACCCCTGCCAGCGCCCCCGGATCGCCGCCCCTTGCCACCAAAGCGTCGACCGCCTGCGCCTCCCGCATCGCACGCTCGCCGAACACGGCGGTGTAGGCGCAAAGCGCCGGGTCAAGCGCGGCGATCCGGTCGAGCACTGCCCTCGCCACCTCGACCGCGGTGATGCGTCGCGTCCGCACCGCCTCCGCGATCGCCGAAACGGTCAGCGTGTGCAGTCCGCTCATGGCCTGAAGGTAGGCGCCGGCTCCATCTCCACCGGCAAGTCCACGCTCATGACGAGCCGTGCCTGCACCAGCAGCCGCTCGAGATTCTCCGCCACCCCCGGCCGATGCTCCGCCGCGATCGCCAGCCCCACCGCCTCGGCAAGCGTCTGCACCACCTCGTCGGTCACGTTGCCGCCTCGCCGGCCGCGGCACTCACCGGCATCGTCAACGAGCGCTTGCCACACCCATACAGGATGACCGCGACCAGCGCGTAACCGGCCGCGACCGCCGGCGAGGACCCCACGCCGATCGCCTGCCCATGGATCAGGCCGAAGAACGTCAGCACCGCCCCTGTCAGCGCGAAGGCCGCCGCGCTCTCGAAGCGGCGCTCGATCACCATCACCGTCACTGAGCCGAGCACGATGCCGGCCAGCGTCGCACCGCCCCCGAGCACCGACAGCCCGTGATACAGCACACCGGTCTGACCGAGCTTCTCCAGCCCGACCGCGTTGGCACTCGTCCCCGCCGCGGCCAGCGCGTTGTCGATCTGCGTCTTCCCCCACGCCGCGATCTGCGGGATCAGCGCCAGAACGATCGCGGGCGCATGGCTGTGCGGCGTCTCCTGGAATGCCTGCGCGCCGATCAGCATGCCGATGTAGAGCAGGATCGGCAGGATCGCCACGACCGGGATCAGCGCCATCATCAACGCCACGATGCCAAACCCCGTCAGCACCAGCATCAGCACGCCCGTCGCGGCCGAATAGCCGATCCGCCCGCCCATCGCCTTCCAGCCCGGATGGCCGATATAGACCGCGTTGATGAAGGGGTTGCCCATCAGGCACCCGACCAGGCTGATCGCCCCATCCGCGGTCAGCACCTGTGTCGTCGGAAACGAGTCGCCACCCGCCGCCGCACTCTCGACGTTGTCGGTCGCTTCCACCAGGTCGTAGATGCCGAACGGGATCGCAGTCACCAGGATCACGCCGAGATAGTGAAAGCCGCCGAACAGCGTACCGATCGCGGGCGACGGCAGATGCACCCCGAAACTTCCGACCGACGCTCCGAGCTTGTCGAGACTCATCCCGCCGATCGGCATCCCGAACAGGTTCGACCCCCAGGCGATGGCAGTCCCGACCGCGATCGCCACCAGACCGCCCGGGATGCCACGCGGATAGCGGACGCCACCGAACCAGCACGCCACGATGATTGCGAAGCAGGTGATGCCGATCACCGGCGTCGTAAACATCTGCGCGGCAGGACTCATCGAGATGAACGTCAGCGAAATGCCCGCCAGCGAGCCGAGCAGCGCCGCCCGCGGCGTGATCCGCCGTATCAACGGCGCCACGAACCCGCCCGCCATCAGCACGAAGCTCTGCACGAACACCCAGGCAAGACCCGCGCCCCAGGCTTCGACCGGACTCTTTGTCGCGTGCAGGATCGGCAGCATCACCACGAACACGACGACGAACATGTGCGGCACGCTGATCCCGGACGGCAGCGCGCACACGTCCGACCGCCCGGTGCGCCGTGCCAGACGCCGCGCCAGCCACGCATAATAGACCGTGCTCAGGAACAGCATCAGCCCTGTCGCAGGCAGGATCCGGCCGAACACCAGCGACTCGGGCATGCCCAGCACGAACCGCAGCAACCCGGTCAGCACCAGCAGATTGACCAGGATGTTGGTGCCGAACCCAAAGAACGCGTTCCAGTCGCCGGCGACCCAGAGCCGGGGTTCTCGATCCACGCCTGAGCGCGAATGCGACACGGTGCTGCTCATGCGAACTCCTCCCTCATGAAAGTGCCGCGCAGACATCCCGCGACAGCCCGACCCATCCGAAAATGCCCCCTTGCGCCACGATCATCCGCAGCGCCGCCTCATGAAAATCCGGGAAATAGGATGCGGTGCAGTCGCGCAGCACCAGGCAGTCCAGACCGCGATCGTTCGCCTCCCGCACCGTGGAGCTGACGCAGACCTCCGTCGTCACGCCGCAGACGATCAATTGCGTGATGCCGCGGTTGCGCAGAATCGCGCCGAGGCCGGTCGCGTGGAACGCACCTTTGCCCGGCTTGTCGACGACCGGTTCTCCCGTTTCCGGCGAGAGTTCGGCGACGATGTCGTGGCCCGGTTCGCCCTGAACCAGGATGCGGCCCATCGGACCGGGATCGCCGATGCCCAGAGCGAACCGTCCGCGCCGCCGCTTCGCCGGCGGCAGGTCCGTCAGGTCCGGGCGATGGCCTTCCCTGGTGTGGATCACCAGGAGTTTCGCCTGACGTGCGGCGTGCAGAACGTTTCGGCAGGGTTGGATGGCGACCCGCAGCAAACCGCAATCGTTGCCCAGAGCCGACCCGAAACCGCCCGGCTCCAGGAAATCGCGCTGCATGTCGATGATCAGCAGCGCGGCCTGCCCGACGTCCAGCTCGAAGGCATGAGGCTCGGCGCTGACAGGGACCATACGGACTGGCTCTCGAAGGCGCGATCCAGTCACTCGCAAATTTTACGCCAGAGTTCCAACCAATAGGCTGGCCCCCAGACCCGCCGGGCTTCGTGACGCCGTGCCGGGTCTCGCTTGAGTAGCTGCGACTAGGATCCGAGATCGACGAACGGCAAGTCTTCGCACTGTCCGATCGCGTTGTAGAAATCCTCACCCATCGTGACGTAGTGGCCGTTGACCTCGACTGACTGATCGAGGTCGGTCTGCGCCGTGTCGGCGTCCGTCTGTCCGGACGGGCCGACGATCTTGAGCACCAGGCGCTGGCCCCTCAGAGTATTCCAGGTGATCGGGCCCTCGATCCCGGAGACGAACAGGTCGGCACGTTTGCCGTGTCCAGGCCAGACATAGGAAATCACCACACCCGGCCACGCCTCCTTGCTCACCGTGCAGGAGGGTTCCTTGATCGTCACGCGCCAGGTGTCGAACTGAGGAACTTCAGCGCGCGCCGAAGTCACCGCCAGCGCCATGGCCAGAGCAGACATCGTCAGATCGCGTATCCTCAGCCCCATGGCGGGTGCCTTCCAGCCCTGCGGAAATCGACGCTTTCCCCGACGGTAACGGTCCGGTCCCTTCGATGTCGCGAGCCGCCGTCTGCCGTCGCGACTTCGGCAGAGCCGAGGAACGCGTGACAGCCTCTCCACCCGTTCCTTCGCCAACTTAACGTTAGCGCGGTCAAGACAATCGCTCCCGGCAGCCGCCGAGTCCGGAAACGAGCGACACCAACGACCCTTCTGAAGTCTGCCACCGTGACATGCATCTCGATACGGCGGACTCGTCAATTCGGATGCTTTGCGCCACCTCCAAACTAACGGACCGGCCTTAAGGAACTGTTACTTTCCGGAGCTCGGCGCCGCTCAACCCGGCCAGGAGAAGCGGATCGTTTGGTCGCGCAGGCCGTTCAGCACGATGTCGATTCCGCCCGAGCGGATCATCCACTCCAGCCGATGGTCGCGGTATTCGCGCCGGCGGCCGCCGGCGCGGTAGAAGTCGGCCGCCGCTTCCATCCGGGCCGCAGCCTCGTCGAACTCGGCGAAGGTATCAGCCAAGGCCGGCCGCTGTCCCAGCCGCGCATGCCACCGCTCCAGCGGCGAGCCCGGCTCCGGGCCCAGACCGTAATGGACCGAGCGGTTGACCATCGGTGCCACGGCAGCGTCCGCCCAGCCGAAATCCCCGCCGCCGAACCAGTCCGCACTGCCCAGCCGGTCGGTCAACCATCGCTGAAGCGCCTGCGTGTCGCGCACCGCCCTCGCCTTCAGCGTTTCCGCCAACGCCCCTTCGGCGCGGCGAAACCACAGCAGCTCGCCAAAACCCCAGTTCACGGCTTCATATTGCGTGTCGCACACTTCCTCGGTCATGCGCGCGCGGGAGCGTGCCAGCGGATCGGCCGGAAGAAGCCGCGGCTCGGGCCACCGTTCCTCGATGTATTCGAGAATGATTGTGGACTCGAAGATCGGCGTGTTGCCGTCGGGCAGCAGAACGGGCACTTCGCCGCGCGGGTTCAGAGTGGCAAAATGCGTGTCACGCCGGCCGGTGCCGAAATCGTCCGGCAACGTGCGCTCGAAAGCGACGCCCTTTTCGCGAAGCGCGATCTTCACCTTCTGGGCGTATGACGAAAGCGGGTGGTCGTACAGGATCATGCCCGTCTCTCCGTCAGCGTGCCGCCGTGCTGGTGGCGCAAAGCGTCTTGCCGTAATATCGGTCATCTCAGCATCTGCCGGAGAGGCCCGCCATGTCCGTCGACGTCAAATACCGCACGACCGCATCCGCCATCGGCGGGCGTGACGGCGAGGCCCACACCGACGACGGCAGCTTCGCGGTCAAGCTCGCAACGCCCAGGGAACTTGGCGGCGCCGGCGGCGACGGTGCCAATCCCGAACAGCTCTTTGCCGCGGGCTACTCGGCCTGTTTCATCGGCGCGCTCAAGGCCGCCGGACAGCAGCTCAAGCTCCGGGTTCCGGCCGAGACCAAGGTCACCGCCACCGTCGGCATCGGGCCGCGCTCCGAGGGCGGCTTCGGCATTACCGCTGACCTGCGCGTCGAGCTTCCGGGCGTTGACCGCCCGGATGCGGAGAAGCTGGTCTCGACCGCACACCAGATCTGCCCCTACTCGAACGCCACCCGGGGCAACGTGGACGTAGGCCTCACGATCGTATGAACATTGCCCATCCGGTCCCGGGACGACCAAGCCTTCACCCCAGATAGGCCTCGGTCAAACGCGGATCCCGCGCCAGCGCGTCCGTCGCACCTTCCGCCTCGATCGCCCCCCGCGCCAGCAGGTACCCGCGCTCCGTCATGGCGGAAGCCAACTGCACGTTCTGCTCGACCAGCAGCAGCGCCGTCCCGGCGTCCCGCACGGACGCCAACACGCCACGCACCTCCGCAATGGCGATCGGCGACAGTCCGCTCGAAGGCTCGTCGAGCAGCAGCAGCCGCGGCGAGGCCATCAGCGCCCGCCCGATCGCCACCATCTGCTGCTGCCCGCCGCTGAGCGCTCCCGCAAGCCCGCGCCGCCGCTCGCCCAGCCAGGGCAGCCGCCCATACAGGCGTCCGAGCCGCAGCCGAGCCTCGCGCTGCGTCGCCCGATGCGCACCCAGCAGCAGGTTGTCCTCCACCGACATGCCCGCGAACAGCATCCGTCCCTCCGGGCACAGCGACAGACCCCGGTCGACCAGCCGGCCGGTCGGCACGCCGGCGATGCTCTCCCCCTCGAACCGGATCGTTCCGGTCACGACCGGCACCCGCCCGATGATCGCCCGCAGCAGCGTCGTCTTGCCCGCGCCGTTGACGCCGAGCACGCCGACCGCCTCGCCGGCCCCGACCCGCACCGAGACCGCGCCCAATGCCGAGACACCGCCGAACCGTACGCCGACCCCCTCGATCTCGAGCACCTCAGACCCCAAGGTAACAGGCCACAACCTCGCGGTTCGCCCGTATCTCGTCGGGCGTCCCTTCGGCCAGCCAGCGCCCCGCGTTCATCACCACGATCCGGTCGGCGAGCCCCATCATCAGGTGCATGTTGTGCTCGACGATCATCACCGTCACTCCGGTGTCGCGCACCCGCCGGACGAGGCGCGCGAGCGACCCGGTCTCCGCCGGCGACATGCCGACTGCCGGCTCGTCGAGCAGCAGCAGCCTGGGCCTGGTCGCCAGCGCCACCGCGATCATCGCCAGCCGCTGCTCCGACCCCGGCAGCGACGCGCAGCGCGTCTCCCCGCGTCCCTCGAGCCCGACCAGCCCCAGCACGTCGACCGTCCTGCCGCCCGCCGCCACCTCGACGTTTGCGGCCAGCGTCCATTCGCCGAAGAGCCGCGTCGTCTGGAACGTGCGCGCGACACCGGCCCGCACCGTCCGGTGCGCCGGCAGCCCGTCCAGGCGCACCCCGTCGAGGGTCACCCGTCCCCGGTCCGGCCGATACGTCCCGCTGAGCAGCCCGAGAAAGGTCGTCTTCCCCGATCCGTTCGGACCGATCACGCCCATGATCGTCCGCGGCGGGACCGAGAGCCGCATGCCGTCGACCGCCCGCACGCCGCCGAACGACTTGCTCACACCCTCGACCTCGAGCAGCGCCCGGCTCACGCTGCCTTCCGCCTACGGAACACCTGGGCGGCCGCATCCACTCCGCTCATCAGCCCGCCCGGAGCGAGGATCACGATGACCACGAAGATCGCGCCCACCAGCAGCAGCCCGATGCCGGACGGCAGGTTCAGCAGGTCGGGGATCCCGACGATGCAGGCACTCCCGAGCAGTGGTCCCAGCACCCGCCCGTTGCCGCCGATACTGATGGCGACGAACATAACGAACCCGACGCTGCTCCCGAACAGATCGGGCGAGATCGATCCGTTGCTCTGCGCGATCAGCACGCCCGCAAGTCCTGCGACCGCCGCCGACAGCACGAACCCGAGCAGCTTGGTTTGCGCCGTCGGCACCCCGACATGCTCGGCGAGATCCTCGTCCGCCCTGATCGTCCGCAGCCGCCCCCCGAGGCGCGACCGTGCCACGCCCAGCACCAGCGCCAGGCTCGCCGCCGCGCACAGCGCGATCGCAAAATTCAGCGCGCCGTTGCTCGGCAGCGCGAACGGCACGCTCAACCCGAGCGGCCCCTTGGTCAGTGAAGCCCAGTTGTTCAGCACCACTGCCGTCAGCGCGCCGAAGAACAGCGTGCCGATCGCAAAATACTGTCCGCGCGTGCGCGTGAAAACGACGCCGACCGCCAGCCCTGCCGCCGAGGCCGCGGCGATCGCCAGTCCCGTCGCTTCCCACAGCTTCCATCCCGCGATCAGCGCCAGCGTCGAGGCATACGCCCCGATCCCGTAGAACGCTCCCTGCACCAGGCTCGGGTATCCGCCCAGTCCGGCGATCACGTTCAACCCGCTGGTCGCCACCGTCCAGATCAGGATGTTGGCCAGCACCCCGCCGTAGAACGCGTTCGCCCCGCCCAGCGCGCCCCAGAGTGCGAGGCCGAGCAATCCGATCCCCGCGTACGGACCCCAGCGCCGCCGCATCAGGCGATCCGTCGCCCCGCCGTCGCAAACAGCCCGGACGGCCGCAGCGTGATCACGACCAGCAGCACCGCAAACCCGAGCGCCGTCTGGTAGGCGGCCGACACATAGACCGCTCCCAGGCTCTCCACCATCCCGAGCAGCAGACCGCCGCACACCGCCCCCCAGACGTTGCCCAGCC
>CAXTSH010000097.1:1170-11941 GCA_964246925.1 uncultured Acetobacteraceae bacterium | reverse complement strand
CGGCGTTCTCGGGCGAGATGTCGGGATCGAGGCCGGAGCCGGAGCTGGTGACGGCGTCGCCCGGAATGTCGGCACCGCCATAGGTCGCGGCGTCGGCCTTGACGCGGTCGTGCAGCGCCGCACTGGTCGGTGCGAGATTGGACGCGCCGGACTCGCTCGCGTCGTAGGGTGTAGGGATGGTCTTGCCCTTCGCATCCGTCCCGGTCAGGGCGGAGACGCGGCCGTGGAAGTAGGTCGGTTTGGTGAAGTTCTGGCCGATGAGCGCGGAGCCGACCGGCTTGCCGGCGACCACCATCATGCTGCCGTTGGCCTGGAACGGGAAGGCGACCTGACCGATGCCGACGAACAGCAGCGGGAAGGCAAATCCGAAGATGATGGTGAAGCCGACGAGGAGTGCCAGCGTCGGACGCATGAAGGTGAGCATTGGCGTGGCCCTAGACGAAGATGTGGAGCGCGGTGAGCACGAGGTCGATCGCCTTGATGCCGATGAAGGGCGCGAGGAGGCCGCCGACGCCATAGATCAGCAGGTTGCGCCGCAGCAGGGCGGTGGCGCCGATGGCGCGGAAGGTGACGCCGCGCAACGCGAGCGGAACCAGGGCCACGATGATCAGCGCGTTGAAGATGACAGCTGACATGATGGCGCTCTCGGGCGTCGAGAGGCTCATGATGTTGAGCGCCTGGAGCTGCGGATAGCTGGTCACGAAGATGGCAGGCAGGATGGCGAAGTATTTCGAGACGTCGTTGGCGATCGAGAAGGTGGTGAGCGAGCCTCGCGTGATCAGGAGCTGCTTGCCGATCTGGACGATCTCGATGAGCTTGGTGGGATCGCTGTCGAGGTCGACCATGTTGCCGGCTTCGCGGGCGGCCTGGGTGCCGGTCTGCATGGCGACGCCGACGTCGGCCTGAGCCAAGGCGGGCGCGTCGTTGGTGCCGTCGCCGCACATCGCGACCAGGCGGCCTTCGGACTGGGCGCGGCGGATGTAGCTGAGCTTGTCCTGAGGCGTGGCTTCGGCGATGAAGTCGTCGACGCCGGCTTCGGTGGCGATGGCGGCCGCGGTGACGCGGTTGTCGCCGGTCACCATCACGGTGCGGATGCCCATGGTGCGGAGCTCGGCAAAGCGCTCGCGTATGCCGGGCTTGACCACATCCTTGAGTTCGATCGCGCCAAGTAGGCGGCCGTCGGCGGCGACCGCGAGCGGGGTGGAGCCGGCTCGCGCGATGCGGTCGACGGCCTGGGTGAAGCTCGGCTGGGCGGCGACATTGCCGGTCAGGGCGAGAACCTGGTCGACGGCACCCTTGCGGATGACGTGACCGTCGTAGTCGACGCCCGAGAGGCGCGTGGTGGCGCTGAACGGAACCAGGCTGGCGTTGGCCGGACGGTCGATGAGAATGCTGTAGCGGTCGCGCGCGAGCTGAAGGATGGAGCGGCCTTCGGGGGTCTCGTCACCAAGCGAGGCGAGTGCGGCGGCCTGCGCGAGTTCATGCTCGCCGACGCCGGGAACGGGGGTGAAGCCGGACGCCATTCGGTTGCCGAAGGTGATGGTGCCGGTCTTGTCGAGCAGCAGCGCGTCGACGTCGCCGGCGGCTTCGACGGCGCGGCCGGAGGTGGCGACGACGTTGAAGCGGATCAGGCGGTCCATGCCCGCGATGCCGATCGCCGAGAGTAGGCCGCCGATCGTGGTCGGGATCAGGGTGACGAAGAGGGCGGCGAGGACCGGGATCGCGAGGGTGGTCGAGGAGTAGGAGGCGAACATCGGCAGCGTGACGACGGCCATCAGGAAGATCAGGGTCAGGCCGGCGAGCAGGATGTCGAGCGCGATCTCGTTGGGTGTCTTGCGACGTTCGGCGCCTTCGACGAGCTTGATCATGCGGTCGATGAAGGTGCTTCCGGGATCAGCCGTGATGCGCACGACGATCCAGTCGGACACGACGAGCGTGCCGCCGGTCACCGCACTGCGGTCGCCACCGGCCTCGCGGATGACGGGGGCGGATTCGCCGGTGATCGCGCTCTCGTTGACGCTGGCGATACCTTCGATGATCTCGCCGTCGGACGGGACGAGGTCGTTGATTTCGACGAGCACGATGTCGCCGGAGCGAAGCTCGGTCGCAGATCTGGGCTGGTAGATTGCACGGTCGGCGGGGTTGGGCAGGAGCTTGGCCTTGGTGTCGGTGCGGGCGCGACGCAGGCTTTCGGCGCGCGCGCGGCCGCGGCCTTCGGCGACCGCCTCGGCGAAGGTCGCGAACAGCACGGTCAGCCACAACCAGAACGCAATGGCGAAGTCGAATGCGATGTGCCGGCCGCTGACGAGATCGATGAGGCCGATCACGGTGGTGAGGGCCGCCACGATCTCGGTGACGAAGATCACCGGGTTCCTGGCCAGCGTGACCGGGTTGAGCTTGGCGAAGGCGTCGCGGGTCGCGCGGGCGAGGATGGCCCGGTCGAACAGCGAGGTCGCCGCCTGGGACTCGTTCCTGCCCTTCTGGGTGGGCGGGGTCTGGATCGGAGCGACGGCGTCCATCAGTACGTCTTTCCTGCAAGCATCGTGTAATGCTCGGCGAGCGGGCCCAGCGAGTCGGCCGGCATGAACTGCAAGCCTCCGAGAATGATGATCACGCCGACCAGCAATCCGACGAACAGCGGCTTGTGGGTCGGGAAGGTGCCGGCGCTCGAGGGGAGCTTTGGTTTGAGAGCGAGCGAGCCGGCAATCGCCAGCACGGGGACCGCGAAGGCGAAACGACCCAGCAGCATGACGATCGCCTGACCGTAGGCGAGGAAGGGACCGGTGGCGGTGATGCCGGCCATCGCGGAGCCGTTGTTCTCAGTCGCTGAGGTGAAGGCGTAGAGCATCTCCGACAAACCATGCGGCCCGGCATTGGCCATCGCCGCCCTGCCGGCGGGAAGCAGACTGCCAAGGCCGCCGCCGCCCAGAATGCAGATGGTCAGGACGAGGACGGCGAGCATCGCGAGCTTGATTTCCTTGGCCTCGATTTTCTTGCCGAGATATTCCGGCGTGCGTCCGACCATGAGGCCGGCGACGAAAACCGACAGCAGCGCGAAGACGATGATCGTGTAGAAGCCGGAGCCGACGCCGCCGGGTGTGACTTCGCCGAGCTGCATGAGGAACAATGGGATCAGGCCGCCGAGCGGCATATAGCTGTCGGTGAACGAATCGACGGCGCCGCAGGACGTTCCGGTCGCGGACACGTTGAACATCGCCGACAGTGCGGTTCCGAACCGGACCTCCTTACCTTCCATGTTGCCCATGGCGGCGGAAACGCCGAGGTGGGTCAGCATGCCGTTGCCGGCACCTTCGGCGACCGCGACGCCGATGACGCCGAGCGTCATCAGGCCGGCCATGGCTGCGAACAGTGCCACACCCTGGCGGCGGTCGCCGAGCATGTGGCCGAACATGATCGGCAGACCGAACGGGATGATCAGCATCAGCCAGTTCTGCAGAATGTTGGTCAATACGGTCGGGTTCTCGAACGGATGGGCGGAATTGGCGTTGAAGAAGCCGCCGCCATTGGTGCCGAGGATCTTGATCGCTTCCATGAGCGCGACCGGTCCGATCGCGACCGTCTGTTGCGTGCCCTCGATCGTGGTGACAGTCGGATAGGACTGCAGCGTCTCAGGCACGCCGGATGCGAGCAGCAGCAGGGCGGCGATGAAGCTGATCGGCAGCAGGATGTAGTAAGTGCAACGAATGACGTCGACGAAGAAGTTGCCGAGATTGTTGAGCCGGCTGCCGCAGAAGGCGCGCGCGACGGCGACCGCGGCGGCGATGCCGGTGGCGGCGGAGACGAACATGTGCACTGTCAACCCGAACATCTGCGCGCCGTTCGAGATTTGGCTCTCGGGCGTGTAGGCCTGCCAGTTGGTGTTGGTCACGAAGCTGGCAGCGGTGTTGAAGGCGAGCTGCGAGGGCATGCCGACGACGTGCTGCGGATTGAACGGCAAGTAGTATTGCAGCCTGAGGATTACGTAGAGCAGCAGGAAGTAGAACGCGTTCAGCAGGATCAGCGCAAAGACGTAGCTCTTCCATCCCATGTTGACGGCGGGATCGATGCCGCAGACGCGGTAGGTGGCGCGCTCGACCGGACCAACGATGGGCGAGAGGAACGTGCGACCGCCGGCGAAGACGGCAGCCATGTAGCGGCCGAGGGGAAACGCGGTCGCGAAGATGAGGGCCAGAACGAGTGCGATCTGCACCCAGCCGTTGAGTGACATGTCGAAACGTCTCCGGTGGGCTCAGAAATCTTCGGGACGGACGAGCGCCCAGACGAGATAGACCAGCATGCAGGCGGAGGTCGCCGCGCCGAGGATCAGCTCCAGCATGTCGTCAGATCCGGTCACACAATTCGGCGTAGGCACCGATGACGAGGATCAGGCCGGTGCCTGCGGCCGCCAGAAACAGGTCGAGCATATCGTTCACCGTCCGCAACAGGTTGGGCGGACGCTAGGCCTGGGTGCCGTAAAGGCGCGATGTGGAGGTGGGGCCGGGGGCGTAAATGCGGCATAAAGGAACGACGGACCCGCCGCCCGGGAGCGAACGATTGTCCAATGTTGCCGCGCTAGTGATCCTGGTTGTTGCGGCGTCGCTGGAGGCAGGCGGGGACGCGGTCGTCCGGACGGGATTGCACGCCGGCATGCCGGCCCGGAAGGTGGGCCTCCTTGCAGCCGGCGGTCTCGTGCTGCTGGCCTATGGCATGGTCGTCAACGCGCCGAGTTGGGATTTCGGCCGATTGCTGGGGGTCTACGTAGCCCTGTTCTTCGTTGCCGCTCAGCTCATCAATTTCGTGGCGTTCCACATCCGGCCGGGAATCCCGATCATGGCCGGAGGTTTCCTCATCGTTGCCGGCGGTCTGCTGATGACGTTGTGGCGATGATCCGTCGGCTTGCGTTGACGCTGCTCGCGTTGCCGACACCAGGTCCGCGCATTTGCGCATGATGGTCGGCAGGGCCTCGCCGGCCAGTTCCGAAACGGCGACCAGGAAGCCGCCGGCACCGACGTGCGCGACACGCGCCGCATACACATCGAGCCGGATCTCGAGGTGGGTCAGCGTGTGAGAGATGGTGCCGACCCGGAGCCAGTGGACCCGTGCGGGTGCAGCAGCGTGCGCTTCGCACTCGGACCACGGCTCCGGACGCCAGGCCGTTCCCGGCAGCTCGGTCATGCCGGCGAACAGGCCGGTCGATGGACGGCGCCGGAGGAGCACCCGGCCTTGCTCGTCCTGCAGCCAGAAATGGGCGCCGTGCCTCAGCTTGCGGTCGGGCTTGCCTGTCCTGAGCGGCAGCGAGCCGGCCATGCCGGCTCGCCGGGCAGCGCAGGGCTCCCGCCAGGGACACAGCGCACAGGCGGGGCGGCGCGGCGTGCAAATAGTGGCGCCGAGATCGAACAGGGCCTGGGCGAAGTCGGACGGAGCGGCGCGGGCATCGGGATCGTCGCCGAGGGTCGCCGCCAGGCGCGCCAGGGCAGGGCGAGCCTGCGGGAGCGGCGTCTCAATCGCGAAGAGGCGCGAGGTGACGCGTTCAACGTTGCCGTCGACCGGCACGGTCGGGGTTCCGAAAGCGATCGCGGCGATCGCGCTCGCGGTGTAGGCGCCGATGCCGGGCAACGCACGCAGGCCGGCCAGGTCGCCGGGAAAACCGCCCGCGGCGGCGACGGCGCGCGCGCAGGCATGCAGGTTGCGTCCGCGGGCGTAGTAGCCGAGGCCGGCCCAGAGAGCGAGAACCTCGTGCTGGTCGGCCCGGGCGAGGCTGCCGACGTCGGGGAACCGGGCGAGGAAGCGCTCGAAATAGGGTATGACGGCGGCAACCGTGGTCTGCTGGAGCATGATCTCGCTCAGCCAGACGCGATATGGGTCAGGGTGTTGGCCTGGTCCCGCTCGCCAGGGCAGGCCGCGCCGGTGCCGGCCGTACCAGGCGAGCAGGTCGCGGGCAGGGAAGCTCATCGGGGGATCGATGGCGGGTTCGAGCAGGTTCGGCAACATGGGCGGTCCGCGCAACCTGGCAGCATTTCTGCCGGCCTTGACCAAGCCGGCATTCCGCAAGCGCTCGCCGGCCGCGGCCAGGATCATGTCGGACTGGACGGCCATCGTCGGGCCTGAGCTTGCGGCGCGCACGGCGCCCAGGAAGCTCGCGGCCGGCGTGCTGACACTGGCCTGCGACGGCCCGACGGCCCTGGAGCTGCAGCACGTGGCGGGAAAGCTCGCCGAGCGGATCAACGTGCAGATCGGCGAGGCTCAGGTCAGGCAGGTGCGTTTCGTACAGGAAGCGGTGACGATTGGTGTTCCGGTTTTGCGCCGGGCTCCGGAGCCGGTGATCGTTGACGGCCTTCCGGAAGGCGAGCTCGGCGCCTCCCTGGCGCGCCTGGCGGCGGCGATTGCGGCTCGCGCGCGACCCCTTTAGTGAGAGGTTGCCAAAGAGCGACTGCCCTTTGGCGGGGTGCGGGGCGTCACGTCGAAGACGTGCATGGCACGATGCCCCGCCTTGCCTTGGAGCCCGCAATGAACGTCTCCCGCCGACTGATCCTGGCCGCGCCCCTGGTATTCCCCGTGGTCGCGCGTGCCGCCGACGACCCCAGGATGGGCATCCGCGCGGCAGGCAACCCGTCGGCGCCGGTGCACGTGCAGGAGTGGTTCTCGCTGACCTGCACGCACTGCGCGCGCTTCGACCAGACGGTGTTTCCGGACGTGAAGGCCAAGCTGATCGACACGGGCAAGGTCTACTACGTGTTCAAGGACTACCCGCTCGACCGGGTGGCGTTGATGGCGGCGATGGTGTCGCGCGCGTTGCCGCCGGAGCGCTACCTCCCGTTCATCGATTCGCTGTTCGCCAGCCAGGACCGATGGGCGTTCGCCCAGGGTGTCGATAGCCGGGCGGTGCTGCAGCAGATGGCGGAGCTGGCCGGGATGTCGGCATCGACCTTCGACGCAACCGTTTCGGACGGCGCCTACCAGAAGGCGATCATCGCCGAGCAGGATGCGGGTCAGAGGCGCTACCACATCGACAGCACGCCGACGTTCGTGTTCGGGCAGACGGCGCTGCCGGGCGAGATGACGTACGAGATGTTTGCCGACCGGGTTTCGCACATTTCCGGGTAGGCGCCGTTGCCGGCGATCGTCACCCGGCTGCGGATCGCCGGGTTCAAGAGTTTCGCCGAGCCCGCGACGATCGACATCCTGCCCGGCCTGACCGGGATCGTCGGGCCGAACGGGTGCGGGAAGTCGAACGTCGTCGAGGCGCTGCGCTGGGTGATGGGCGAGACCAGCGCACGGTCCCTGCGCGGCGGCGACATGGACGAGGTGATCTTCGCCGGCTCGGCGGCGCGGCCGTCGCGCAACATCGCCGAAGTCACGGTGACACTCGATGAGGCGGCGGGGCTGGCGCCGCCGCCGCTGCAGGGCGAGGTGGAGCTGCAGGTCAGCCGGCAGATCGAGCGGGGAGCCGGCAGCACGTATCGTGTCAATGGCCGCTCGATGCGGGCGCGCGACGTGCAGACGATGTTCGCCGACCTTGCCAGCGGGGCGCGGTCGTCGGCGATGGTCAGCCAGGGACGGGTGGCCTTCCTGGTCGATGCGCGGCCCGAGGAACGGCGATCGGTCCTGGAGGAGGCGGCCGGGACCACCGGGCTGCACGCTAGGCGACACGAGGCGGAGATCAGGCTACGTGCGGCGGAAGCCAACCTGGCGCGGGTGGCCGACCTGCGGGCGGGGTTGGCCGAGCAGCACGCCACCCTGACGCGACAGGCCGAGGCGGCGCGGGCGTATCGGGCGGCAGCCGGCGAGCTGGTGGATGCGGAGCGCGCATTGCTGGGCGTGCTGCTGGGGCGGGCCACTCTGGCAAAGCTCGACAGTGCGCGGGCAGTGGCGGCCGCGCGGGACGAACTGTCCCGCGCGGAGCGGGCGGCATCACTCGCCGAAGCGGCGGAGCGGGCGGCCGAGATGTCGATTGGCGAGAGCTCGGCCGCGTTGTCGATCGCGATCGCGGCCGCGGAACGGGCGCGGGCGGCGCTCGACAGTGCGGCCGCCGACGAGGCACGGACGTCGGACGCGCTGGAGCAGATGACGACGCGGCTGGCGGAGGTGACGCGCGACCACGCTCTGGCTCTCCGGCAGGCCGAAGAAATCGAGTTTTTTTCGGCGGGGCTGGTGCAGGAGGCCGCCTGCCTGCGCGAGTTCCTCGGCCAGTACGAGGCACGGCATGCGGCGGCGGTCGCGACGCGGGCGGAGGCGGGGGCGGCTGTCAGACGGGAGGCCGCACTGTTCGACGGGCGGTTGCGCGCGGATCGGGAGCTGGAGAGCCTGCAGGCAGCGCACGGCCCGCTGGCTGCGCGTCTGGAGGCGGTCGAGCAGGCGCTGGCGGAGTTGCTGCGGCTGGAGCCCGCCGCTTGTCTGCTGGAGGCGCTGACCGAGGCGGTCGTCACCAGCGAGCGGAAGCTGGCCGATCAGCACGTGGCCCTGGCGGCGGCGGAGGCCGCACAACGGGCAGCGCTCGATGCGTCGGCTTCGGTCGCACGCGAGCACGCGACGCTGCGCGACGGCGTGTCGCGCGCCAAAGGCAGGTGCGATGCCGCGCGGCTCCGTCGGGACCGGATCGCGTCCGAGCGGCAGACCGTGGTCGCCCGCCGCTCCAAGCTGGAGGCAGAGAGAATCGCGCCGGGATCGGTCGAGCGGGCGGACAGCGCGTTGGAGGCCGCCCGAGAGTCGGCGCGCGTCGCGAGCGAGGTCTCTCGAGCGGCGGAGGTGGCGCGTCTGGACGCCGGGACTTCGAGCGCCGCGGCGCGGGCCGCGGCGGAGGCGGCACAGGCTCGGACGCGGGAGAGTGCTGCCCTGCTCGACCGCGAGCGACGGGAACGGGAACGACTGGAGGCGGAGCACGCGACGCTGGCAGCCGCCCATGCGAAAGCGCATGCGTCGCTGGCGACCGCAGCGGCGCTCCAGGCCGCGCGGGTCGCGGTTGCGAACGCGACCGAGGCCGCCCGCGCCGCCCGGCAGGCGACGGGAGAAGCCGAACGGGGACGCGAGGCGGCGGCGTCGAGGGCGGCGGCGGCGCGGATCGCTGTCGCCGCGGAGGCGGCGGCGGCCCGTGCCGCGGAGATCGAGATCGAGGCGCTTTCGGCGCTCGCCGGCGGGAAGGACATGTCGCTGCTGAGCGCGATGCGGGTTCCGGAAGCGCTGGAGGCCGCGTTGGCGGCCGGCTTGGGAGAAGCGCTGGCCGCGTCGCTGGAGCCGGACGCCTCGCGCTTCTGGCGCGTGCTCGATCCGCTGCTTCCGTGTCCGGACCTGCCGGCGGGCGTGATCCCGCTGGCGCGCCTGCTGCCGTCACCGGCGGCGCTCGCGCGCGCGTTGTCGCAGGTCGGATTGCTCGACGAGGAAGCGGAAGGCATCGCGCTGCAGCCGGCGCTTCGGCCCGGACAGAGCCTGGTCACGCGGGACGGTGCTCTGTTCCGTTGGGACGGCCATGTGGTGCGAGGCGGCCGTCCGCCGATTGCCGACGCGCTCGGTGTATGGCGGCGGACAGAGGCGTGCCAAGCCGTTCTGGACGAGGCCCGCGCCAAGCTGCCTTCCCTGCAGGCAGCGCTGGACGAGGCGGCGGCACAGGGAAAGGAGTTCGAACGGACCTTGCTTGAGGCTCGGGCGGAGGTGGATGGCGGAGAACGCGCGTTATCGGACGCCGTCTCGGCCGAAACGGTGCTGCTGGCGCGGGAGGCGACCTCACAGGCGCGAGCCGAAGGTGCCCGTAGGGAGCTGGCGCGCGTTTCGGCTGCCCTGGACGAGGCCCGGACGCGGGAACGCGAGGCGCACGAAGCCTTGCAGGACGGACAGGCGGAAGCCTTGTTGCAGGTCGCGAACGACGCCGGGATCGAGGCGGCGGCGGCGGTTGCGGTGGAGCGGCAGGCCCGGGACGGCATGCAAGCGGCCCAGGCGATGATGTTTGCCATGGAGGTGGAGGCGAGACGGCTCGCCTCGCTTGACGAGGCCGAGGCAGGGCTGCTCGCGACGCTCCACCAGACGCTTGCCGCGTCGAGCGAGGAGCTGGCGGCCGCCGAGCGAGAGCTCACGGACGCCGAGGCAGAGCATGCAGCCGCGTCGATGTCGCTGACGGAGTTTGAGGGCAGATGCCGCGCGGTCGAGATCGAGGCGGAGCGGACGCGACTGGAGGAGGCCGCGTGCCGAGAAGCGCGCGCGGACGCCGAGGCTGCGGTCCAGCGTGCCCGGGCGGCGCAGGACGAAGCACTGACGCGGTCGCGGGAGGCGCATGGGACGCGGGCCACACTGGTGGCGGAGCAGGAGACGTTGCGGCGTGAGCGCGCAGCGATCGAGAGGCGGATGACTGGCGTGCGCGAGGGGCGGGCAGCCCTGGGGGATGAGAACGGAGCGCTGGAGGCTGCGCGCCGGGAAGAAGGCGAGGCGCAGCTTCAAGTGGCGGCCTTGGAAGCAGAGGCGGCGCAGGCGCGCAACAGACTGGGGTCGATCGAGAGCGAGGCGGCGTTTGGGCCAAGGCGCCGGGACGAGGCGCGCACGCGGGTGAGGGAGCTGGCGGCGAGGCTGGAGGAGACGCAGCGCGCCCATGCGGCCTTGCAGGACATGCCATCGGCGGTGGCGAAGCGGTGCAGGGTTGCCGAGCAGACCTATCACGCGGCAGAGGCCGAGCGGGCTGCGATCGCGGCCCGGGCGCTCGACGGCCAGGCCGACCTGGCGTCAAAGCGGGAAGCCATGCGCAGGGCCGGGGGCGGGCGGGGGGCGGCGGGCGGGGGGCGCGCGGGGG
>CAXTSH010000097.1:0-1160 GCA_964246925.1 uncultured Acetobacteraceae bacterium | reverse complement strand
CGCGAGTCCGGCTTGCGGGCGGCCGCCGAAGAGACCCGGGCGGCGGCGGCGGCGGCCGAGATCAACGTGCGGATCGGCGAGGCGGGCGGCGGCGTCGCGGAATCCGGAGAACCGTCTGCGGCTGCCGAGGCGGAGGCACGCCGGCGGGTGGCGCGCGCGCTGAGGGCTCGTGACGGGTTCGGGCCGGTCAACCTGCTCGCCGAGAGGGAGGCGGACGAAGCCGGGGCACGATTGACGGCGCTGGTGGCAGAAGCGACCGAGCTGGAGGAGGCGGTGGCGCGGCTGCGTGGCTCGATCGGGCATCTGAACCGCGAGGGACGGGAGCGGCTGTCGGCAAGCTTCGTGCAGATCGATGCGCAGTTTCGGGCGCTGTTCGGGCGTATGTTCGATGGCGGACGGGCGCACCTGGCGCTGGTGGGGTCGGAGGACCCGCTCGAGGCGGGCCTGGAGATTTACGCGCAGCCGCCGGGAAAGAAGCTGGCGACGTTGTCGCTGCTGTCGGGCGGGGAGCAGGCGCTGACGGCGCTGTCGCTGATTTTCGCGGTGTTCCGCTGTAATCCGGCGCCGGTCTGCGTGCTCGACGAGGTCGATGCGCCGCTGGACGACGCCAATGTCGAGCGGTTCTGCCGGCTGGTCGCGGATATGGCGCAAGAGACCGCGACCCGGTTCCTGGTGGTCACGCATCATCAGCTCACGATGGCGAACATGGACCGGCTGTATGGGGTGACGATGCAGGAGCGGGGCGTGTCGCGGCTGCTGTCGGTGGATCTGGGGCGGGCGGTGGAGATGGCGGCCTCCTGAGTCGGGCGGGTCCGGGGCTGCTGGCCCAGCGTCGGGCCGCTTTGCGCTAGCGCAAGGGAACCCGGTGCAGGGCAGAGCCCTGGTCTCAGGAGTGTGCCGATGCGGAGGGTCGGGGCGGTCTTACCTCGAGCGAGGTTCAGTGCGACGGCTTGGCGAACCGATGCGCACCGTCGCATCGGGAGGAAGCACGACGGCGCCTCGCATGTCGTAGGTCGGGAATTTGTCGAGGGCGCGTGGGCCGAAGCCGACCGGCTCGACGACGCGGCCGTACGTGGTTGCAAAAGGAGCTGAGCGGGTCGTGGGACCTGATTCGAAAATTAGAACGTAATATTAGGCTGCCTTGCGCCTACCGGACCGGA
>CAXTSH010000096.1:0-12173 GCA_964246925.1 uncultured Acetobacteraceae bacterium | reverse complement strand
GCGGGTGCGGAGCACCGGCGCGGCGGCGGGGGGCGGGGTGCGGGCGGCGGGGCGGGGGCTGTGAGGCTAAATCCATCGCCGAGGTCGGCCAGGGCTCTGCCCTGGACCCGCCGGGGCCAGCGGCCCCGGACCCGTGCGACTTGAACGATGATGTGCGTGGACGTCGCAGGCAGCACGCTTGTGCGCCTCAGGCGGTGCCATTGCTGGCCGTGTCGTCGCTCGAGAGCCGCCTGGCGAGTTGCAGAACCAGGCTGCGGTCATCTTCCAGCAGCTCTCGAAAGCAGCGCAGCAACGAGTGCTCCGCCTCCGACGTGTCTTCACCCGGGGGACGGCCGCCTGGTGCGAGATTGTCGGCCACCCGGAGGTTCTTGACCGGCACGTCCAGCGCTTCGGCGAGCTGTTTTGCCTTCAGCCCGAAGTTCGCGCGATTGGTCTCCCACTGGGCGATCGCGCTGCGCGACACGCCCGCGGCCTGCGCCAATTCATCCTGTGTGAGATTGCGGCTGAGACGGATTGCCTTGATCGTGCCGCCGCAGCACGGCGTTTCGCGCGGTTGACCCATCCTCCAATCCTCTCTGAAGTTGTAGCGAGTCTCATGTCCTCATTCCGGGCACGACGCAACGTTCCGGTGGGAGCGACAACCGCCGGGCCGCTCAGCGTTCTCGGTCTGCCGCCGGCGAGGTGATCAGAGGGCCCTCGGCTCGCTGGCGTGCGGCCGTGTACTGGCGCGCGATTTCGCGGTCCGACAGGCTGCGCAGGTATCTCTGCTCGTCGGTGAGCGGCGGCGGCTCGACCGGTTGCGCTTCGGGGTCGAGCACGAAGATGTCCTCGGGCTCGACCGGTTCGGCTGGCTCGGGCGCGGCCGCGGGAGGCGGGAGGCGCGCGGCGCGCTCCACCTCCAGCCGCTCGACGTCGCGCAGCACCCGGGAGGCGTGGCGATAGTCGAGGTTTTCCATCAGGTTCTGGGCGCAGATGCGCATCAGGTCGAGGTTCGACAGGTGGCCGAAGATCAGCTTGTGGTAAGGGTTGTGGGCGATCGCGTGCAGCTTGGCGAAGCGCTCGATGTTGACCAGCCGGTGCTCCACCGGCTGGCGGGACGCCGGCCTGGGACCGTAGGTGCGACGGCAGAGATTGCGCATCTCCTCGATCAGGTAGTCTTCGTGCGGTTCGTGCATCTGCATGGGCGGAGCGTCGCCTTGTCTTCAGCGTCGCGCGAGATGTTCGTGGGCATCATGTCGAGGCAACTTGAAATTTGCGGTGGTGTACGCGCCGCCCGTCGGCGGCAGATCAGATGCCGGCCAGGGCCGCATGGTTGAGCTCGGTCGCGTCGTCGGCGGGGAACATGCATTCGATACGCAGTTCCTGGGCGGCGATGGTCTGCGGCGTGCCGACGGTGGTGACCAGCGAGAAGTAGCTCAGGACCTGCGCATCCTTGACGAAGCTGACGGGAATGGTGGGCGTGATACCCAGGTTGACGACCGAACTCCACTCGGCTTTCACGCCGGGATAGGCGCAAAGCGCGGCAAGCAATTCCCGGGTCCGGGTGTCGACGACGCGCCCGACGGACTCGCGATGGACGCGCTCGAACAGGCCTCGCGCCACGTCCTCCCAGTTGGCGATGAACGGACGCAATCCTTGAGGGTCGAAGATGAGGTGCAGAAGGTTGCGCGGCGGCTTGCGTGAGTGGAGGTCGATGAAGCGGTTGAAGAAGCGGGGTGCTGCTTCGTTCGCCATGAGAACGTTCCAGTATCGGTCCATCACCATGGCTGGAAAAGGTTCATGCTGGGCGAGCATCCGTTGCAGAGCGCGGTTCACGCTCTGCATTTCGGGTGCGTTCAGCGCGGTGTCGGCATAGATCGCGGCGTAACCCGCGGCGAGCAGCAAGGTGTTGCGTTCACGAAGCGGGACGTCGAGTGCGCGGGCGAGAGCGAGCAACATCTGACGGCTGGGAACACTGCGGCCGCTTTCAATGAAGCTGATGTGCCGCTGCGATACGGCCGCGTCGAGTGACAGGTCGAGCTGGCTTTTGCCGCGCAGGTCGCGCCATTGCCGCAACAGCGATCCGAGCTCGGTGGCTGTCCGCTTCGCCTGGGGGTTCGAGGGACCCATCCGCGGTCGTGGCAGGAGGGATCGACCGCTAACGGGTCGCCTCCATGATCGTCCGGCAGGTGGCGGCAAGTTCCTGGCCGAGATCAGCCAGGGCGGGATTTCCGTAGCGGGCGAAGGAGGCGGCCGGATCGGCCATGCGGACGGAGACGGTCCCGTCCGGCAGCTCGATGACAAGGAGCTTGAGCGGCGCCTCCACCATCGCGGTCCAGTCCGCCTGCAGAACACGGACGACGAGGTTGGGATGGAAGAAGAAGATCAGCCGTGAACCGCCGATGGTGCGGTCGATGCCCTCCAGCGCCTTTTGCGGATCGATCTCGTTGAGCACGCGCAGGCCCGCGCGCTCGATCTCGCCGCGCACGGTCGCGACCACGTCGTCGAAGGGGCGTTGGGTGACCTGGCTGGACTGGAACTGTTCGGTTGTCGCTCCGGGCTGGCCGAACTGGACGACGGCGCCGCTCATGACCACTCCGAGGGGCAAGGGTGTTGGTTCGACATGTGATCGTCCTCCTGGCTTGAAGAGGCTTCATCATGCCGGGGGCGTGTGCGGCGGTTCAATTACGTCGTGGGTCATTGGATCATGGCGTTAGAATGCGCATTTACATGCGCATTTTGTCAGGGCAACATCCATCCTCCTGAGAGGATGAAGCCGTGGACCGAACCGTTGCCGCACGGGCGTCCCGCCGGGCCACCAACGTCACCCTGTCGATCGACCTGTTGGCCCAAGCGCGCGCACTTGGCCTCAATGTGTCCCAGGCCTGCGAACAGGGCCTGAAGGCCGAGATTGTCCGGCGGCGTGCCGCGCAGTGGCTGGAGGAGAACCGCGACGCTCTTGCGTCCTCAAACGACTACGTCGAGCGCAACGGTCTGCCACTCTCGGAATTTCGCCGGTTTTGATGGGACGCTTCGACGTCTACCCGATGCCCGGAAGAGGCGGGAACGGCTACGTGCTCGATGTGCAGGCAGACCTCCTGCAGGACCTCGATACGCGTGCCGTCGTGCCGCTGCTACCGCCCCAGGTCGCGCCAAAGCCGGCCGGCGGCCTAAATCCTACCTTTGAGATCGATGGTCGGCCTCATCTGATGCTGACGCAGTTCATCGCCGCCGTCGCTGCCAAGGAACTCAGGAGACCCGTGGTTTCACTCGACGCGTGCAGCGATGACATCACGCGTGCCCTCGATATTCTTCTAACTGGGTTCTGATCGCTATTAGAGGCAATTGCATATCACCGCTTAAGATCATCGGAAATCTTGATTACTTCTCTAGCTCTAGTAATCCTGTGCCAACGGCCTTGGCTGAAATTACTTACGTATGCCAAACTACGCTCCGTCCCGATCCGAGGCTTCAAGCCGGTGAACGGACCGCTATACATGAAGATCCCTTCTATCCCGCCCGAGTCTAGATGCACCTTATCCGGGAATGCCACTGAGAAACCTAAAAGGCTCCCTGGTGTAACAAAGGTTGTCGAAATCGAAGGCTTTGTCGGAGAGAGATGTAAGAACCTCTAACAATGCCCGAAAAGATTTTCAACAAGCATCTGTCGTAGCATAACGCTAACGATACCGATCTCATGCTCGGTAAGGTCCTGTGTGTTCTCCTGAATATACAGAAGATGCTCATAAACTAACTGGAGTTTTTCAAGCTCCGACCGATTAGAAGGCACCGACCGTACTCCAAAGGTTCATCGAGTCTGGCTGATAGTCTACCTAGACCGATCTCGCCGCGCAACGAACAGCCGGACATCCGGTGAGACTTCGCCCATCTAGCGGATACATCCTGGAGCTTATGTCAAACAATCTCTCCAACGCCCGGACGCCGACTGCCGTATCACGCATCGTCTAACGGCGTAACAAAACGGGGTCTGGGGCCGAGGCCCCAGCGGGTCGAGGGCGGCGCCCTCGCCTTACACTGCTTCGATGATCGCCTGCTTGGCGCGAGGGATGAGGGGGGCGCTCATGCTGAGTTCGGTGACGCCCCAGGAGAGGAGTTTTGGAATGAGCGCCGGGTCGCCGGCGGCTTCGCCGCAGACGCCGACCCAGATGCCGGCTGCCCTGGCGGCCTGGCAGGCGAGTTCGATGAGACGCAGCACGGCCGGATGATCGGCGCGGCCGAGTCTGGCCAGGCGGGCGTTGGTGCGGTCGGCGGCCATCGTGTACTGGGTGAGGTCGTTGGTACCGATCGAGAAGAACTCCACGTGACGGGCGAGCTCGTCGGCGCAGAGGGCGGCGGCGGGCGTCTCGATCATGATGCCGAGCTCGATTTTTCCTGTTGGGATATAGGCGGCCTCGAGAGACTGGCGGCAGCGGTCGAGACAGGCGCGGGCGGCGAGGATTTCGCTATGGTCGCTGATCATCGGGAACATGACGCGCAGGCGGCCGTGCGGGGCGGCCCTGAGCAGGGCGCGGAGCTGGGGCTCGAACAGGTCGGGGCGATCGAGGCACATGCGGATGCCGCGCCAGCCGAGGAACGGGTTGGCCTCGGGCTCCAGCGGGAGGCCGGGGATCTGCTTGTCGCCGCCGATGTCGAGCGTGCGGACCAAGACCGGGCGCGGGGCGAAGGCCTCCAGCACGCGGGCGTAGGTGCGATATTGCTCGTCCTCGGTGGGCGGGGCGCTGCCGCGCATGAACAGGAACTCGGTGCGGAACAGGCCGACGCCCATGGCGCCGTGCGCGAGCGCCGTTTCGATTTCGGCCTCGATGCCGATGTTGGCGGCGACCTCGATCGAGGTGCCGTCAGGGGTGCGGGGATCAATGTGGGTGAAGCGTTCGGTTTCGCGTCGGCGTTGGTCGGCGGCTTGCTGGCGTGACTTGAAGGTCTGCGCGACGGCGTCGGTCGGGTCGAGGATCGCATCGCCGGTCGAGCCGTCGAGGGCGACGGTTCGGGCGCGCCTTAGTTCCGCTTCGGCGATGCGGGCGCCGACGACCGCCGGAATGCCGAGCGAGCGGGCGATGATGGCGATGTGGGAGGTGGCGCCGCCTTCGGTGGTCAGCAGGCCGGCGAGGAAACGGACGGGCAGGCGGGCGATGTCCATCGCGGACAGGTCTGCGGCGATCAGGACGGAGGGCGCAGACAGGCGGGCGAGATCGTCATCGGGCAGGCCGAGCAGGATGGTGGCGATGCGCCGGGCGATGCCGTTGATGTCGTCGGCGCGGGTTTGGAAGTAGGCGTCGTCGATGCGGCGGAAGCGGTCGGCCAGCGCCCGGCCGGCTTCAAGCGCGGCCGAGGCGGCGTCCTGGCCGCCGGCGATGCGGGTCTCGACGGGTTCGATCAGTTCGAGGTCGCCGGCGAGCTCGCGCAGCGCGTTGAAGATCTGCGCCTCGGTCGGCTCGGCCGTGCTCGCGGCCTGTTCGAGGAAGGCGGAGAGCTGCGCCACGGCGTGGCGGAAGCGGGTAATCTCGGCCTCGATGCCGGCGGCCTCGATCCTGTGGGGTTGCGGGTCGAGGCGTTGGGGCAGGTAGACGAAGGCCGGACCGACAATGACGCCAGGGCTCGCGGGGATGCCGACGATCCCGTCCGCGGCGGCGGGTGGTGGTGCGGACGGTGGCTTCTGCTCGGCTTCGCTCTGGGTGACGAGGGCGAGAAGGTCGGCGATCGCGGCGTCGGCGTCGGTGCCGTCGGCGCGGATGCGTATGCGCTCGCCTTCCTTGACCGCCAGCAGCATCAGCTTGACCGTGCTCTTGGCGTTGGCGGCCTGCGCGCCCTTCAGGATCTCGATGTCGGACTGGAAGCTCTTGGCGAGCTGGGACACGCGGGCGGCGGGTCGGGCGTGCAGGCCCTCATGCAGGCGGACGACGGCCTCGCACTCGACGCGCATGGCTAGGCGGTGATCTCGATGCCGGCACCGGCGCGCAGCAGGGGGCGGAGGCGTTCGGGCGGCGCATGCTCGACGCAGATCTCGCCGGGACGCTCGGCGATGGCGGCTCCGTTGAACGAGAAGACGACGTGACCGATCTCGGCGATCTTCTGCCAGGCGGTGGCGCCGACCGCAGTGATGCGGAAGCGGGCGTCGTCGATGCGGAGCAGGCTGCCGGGTTCGGGGGCGGCGCCGGGCGGAGTGATGATGTCGTGGGTGACGGAGATTTCGGCGAGCTCGGGCGGTGCGCCGGCGGCGAAGAGGATCAGCACGCCGCCGTCGAGCAGCTCGGCGGCCTCGTCGCCGACCGCCGCGATGGCCGTCCGGAACAGCGTGGTCATCGCGGCGGTCAGTAGAGGCCGAAGCTGAGCAGCCAGCCGATGACGACGGCGATCGGGCCGGTCATCTGGCGGCTGATCAGCACGGCCGGGACGCCGACCTGGACGGTGGTGGGCTTGGATTCGCCGAGGGCCAGGCCGACGGGCACGAAGTCGCAGCCGACCTGGGTGTCGAAGGCGAAGAGCGCGGGCAGAGCGAACTGGGGCGCGATGTGGCCGGCGCCGATCTGCTGGCCGATCAGCACGCCGATGACCTGGGCGATGACGGCACCCGGGCCGAGCACGGGCGAGAGGAAGGGCAGGCCGCAGACGGCGGACAGGAGCAGCAGGCCGGGCAGGCTGCCGCCGAGCGGGGTGAGCACGTCGGCGATCAGGCCGCCGAGACCGGTCGCGTTGATCACGCCGATCAGCATGCAGACGAAGGCCATGAACGGCAGGATGGTGCGTATCACCATGTCGATCGAGCGGCGCCCGCTCTGGTAGAGGACACCGATGACGCCGCCCATGACGCGGCCGATGTTGGCGATGAAGCCGGTGAAACCGCCGCCGGTGTTGACGGGGGCGGTGGGGCGGCGCTCGAACGGGTGCACGGTCGCGGGCGCGGCGGGTGCTGCGGGCGCCGGCGTCGAGGCGGCGGCACCGGCGTCGAGCGGGTGCAGGTTGTCGACCTTCACGCCGGACACATAGACGTCCTCGGTGATGAACTGGGCGAGCGGGCCGGACTGGCCGACCGAGGTCAGGTTGATGGTCATCAGCCGCTTGCGCGGATAGACGCCGCAGCGCGCGGTGCCGCCGCAATCGATGACGACGGCGGCGATCTCGCTCTCGATCGGCGGGGAGCGGAAGCCGTCGACGGCGGTCGCCCCGGTCAGCTCGGCGAGACGCTGGGCGACGGCCGGGATGCCGCCGCCGGTGACGGCCACGATCTTGTCGCGCTGGGCGGTCGGCTGGATGACGAGCGGGCCGCCCCAGCCCTGGCTGCCGCGCTCGACCCGGACGGCCCTGAACTGGCCGGTCTGCAGCGTGCCGGTAGTCTGGTCCATGTCCGTGTCCCCCCTAGAGTGCCACGCCCTGGCGGGCGGCGAGGAAGGCGGTGATGCGTTCGGTGACGATGCCGCGGAGCAGGATCACGATGACGCCGGCGATGAAGTAGCGCACCGCGAGCGGGCCGAGCGGAAGGTGCAGGCGGAGCAGGCCGTTGGCGACGCCGAGCCAGACGAAGAGCTCGGCCGAGTTGGCGTGCGGAAACAGGCCGGTGATCGGGTGGCAGAAGGAGACGGCGGAATCGTAGAAGGCAGGCTTGTGCTTTTCGTCGATGAAGACGCCGAACGTGTAGGCCATCGGGTTGGTCAGGAAGAACATCGCGAGCATCGGCAGGACGGTGTAGCGGGTGATCGCGTAGCGCCCGGCCAAGGCGGCGACGCGATGGACGCGCTGCTCGCCGATGAGCTCGATCAGCGCGTAGACCGCGGTCAGCAGGACGACGAGGGTCGGGACGATGCCGGTGACGAAGGCGACGAACACCTTGCCGCCCTCGTTGAAGATGCCGATGAAGTCCTGGGCGAGATGCGACAGCTCGAGCATGGGTCTGCTCCTGGAGGCGGGTTCAATGTGCTGGGCTGCTGGTGGCGTCGATCTGCAGGGCGGCGCGGCGAAAGGCTTCGGCAAGCTTGCGTTCGCGTTCGTCGAAGGCGCGGCCGGAGCGGATGTCGGCGATGTCGCGGCCTTCGAGCGTCGTGAGCGGCTTGAACTTGGCCCAGATGGTGCGCCCCTGCATGGCGAAGGCCTGACGCACCAGACCGGCCGGGGAGACGACGAGGACGGCGATGGCGCCGCGGCCGAAGCGGGCGCGCGCGTTGCCCGAGCCGATCGAGCCGTCGGACCAGCGTGCGACGAGGCTGGAGATGAAGCGCCGGTAGTGGCGCATCTGCAGGGCGGTGCCGGCGACCTGGACCGCCCAGAGGATGCCGAAGGCGATCAGAAGGGTTCGCCACTCCATGATTCCGTCCCTCGCACTCGCCTCTTTGGGCGACAGGGCGATCCTGAACATTTATTATTGCGACAGTCAACATGTTCCGATCAGCACGTCGTCAGGTTTCGGGCCGGGCGAGCTGCCTGCTGCAATGCACAAGAAGGTCGAGCAACACGCGGTACACGAGCGCATTGACTAAGTAACAAATGTGCGACTAACTTTGCCAAAGTTCGAGTGCAAAGCCATGAGCCTGCTGGTTGATCTCTCCCGTCGCGCCGCCGACGGCCGCCCCGTCCGGATCGGATTGATCGGATCGGGCGAAATGGGCACCGACATCGTGACACAGGTCGGGTTGATGCCGGGCCTCTCGATCGCCGTGATCGCCGAGACGCGGATCGATCAGGCGTGGGCGGCACTCGATATCGCGGGCATCGCGCGCGAACGAGCCCGGCTCTGCGGCAGCGTGGGTGCGATCGAGGATGCGATCGGCGCCGGACTGGTGGCGCTGACGGAGGACGGGGCGGCCGCCTGCGCCGCCGGGCCGGTCGACGTGGTGATCGATGCCACCGGCAATCCAGGCCTGGGTGCCGAGCTGTCGCTCGCGGCGATGGCGCACGGCAAGCATGTCGTGATGATGAATGTCGAGGCCGACGTGACCGTGGGCCCGATGCTGGCGCGTGAGGCGGAGCGGGCGGGCGTCTGCTACTCGCTCGGCGCGGGCGACGAGCCGAGTGCGGCGATGGAGCTGATCGAGTTCGTGCGCAGCCTCGGCTACCCGATCGTGGCCGCGGGCAAGGGGAAGAACAATCCGCTGCGTTTCGATGCAAAGCCCGCGGAGTACGAGGAGGAGGCGCGGCGGCGGCACATGAATCCGCGCATGCTGGTCGAGTTCGTCGATGGCTCCAAGACGATGATCGAGATGTGCGCGATCGCCAACGCGACCGGTCTGGTGCCGGACCGGCCGGGGATGCATGGGCCGGATGCGACGGTGGCGGAACTCGCGCGCGTGCTGGTGCCGGCGGCGGATGGCGGTGTGCTGTCGCGTTCGGGCGTGGTCGATTACAGCGTCGGCCGCGGGGTGGCGCCTGGCGTGTTCGTGGTGATCCGGGCGCCGCATCCGCGCGTGCACGAGCGCCTGCGCGACCTGAAGATGGGCGAGGGTCCGTATTTCACGTTCGTGCGGCCGTATCACCTCACCAGCCTGGAGGTGCCGCTGACGGCGGCCTCGCTGGTGCTGCAGGGGCGGCCGCACATGCGGCCGATGCCGGTCCCGGTGGCCGAATGCGGGTGTGTCGCCAAGGAGGCGCTGTCGCCGGGGGTGACGCTGGGCAAGATCGGCGAGGATCATTATCGCGGGTGGATCACGACCGCGGAGGCGGCGCGTGCCGGCAACCTGTTGCCGATGGGGTTGGCGGAACGGGCGGTGGTGACGCGGCCGATCCCGGCAGGGGAGAGTCTGACGTATGACAATTGTCGCGTCGACGAGACGATGCGGATCGTGCGGTTGCGTCGGGCACAGGACGAGTGGCTCGCGGGCCAGCGGAGCGTCGCCTGATGGACGCTGAGGTCCGCAATCGGCCGCCAGTATACGACCGGCTATCCCGCGACCAGGTTCGCGAGGCCTTGCTGCGGATGCGGCTGATCCGGCTGTTCGAGGAGGGCGCGGAGCAGGCCTACATGCGCGGGCAGATACACGGGACGATGCATCTGTCGATCGGGCAGGAGGCGAGCGCGGTCGGAATCTGCGTCGGGTTGACGGCCAAAGACCAGATCACGTCGACGCATCGCGGGCATGGGCACTGCATCGCAAAGGGGGCGGAGCCGGCGCGTATGTTCGCCGAGTTCTTCGGTCGCGAGAGCGGTTACTGCCACGGACGTGGCGGATCGATGCATATCGCGGACGTCGCACAGGGCAATCTGGGGGCGAACGGGATCGTGGGCGGCGGGCTGCCGATTGCGGTCGGGGCGGCGCTGGCGATCAAGCAGGAGAGACGCCCGGACGTGGTGGTGTGCTTCTTTGGCGACGGGGCGTCCAATCAGGGAGCGTTTCACGAGTCGCTGAACATGGCCGCACTGTGGAAGCTGCCGGTGGTGTTCGTGTGCGAGAACAACCGTTACGGGATGTCGACCTCGACCGAGCGGTCGATGTCGGTGCGCGACGTCGCCGACCGCGCGCCGGCCTACGGCATTCCGGCGCGTATCGTCGATGGCAACCGGTTTGCCGACGTGGCGGAGGCGGGGTTCGAGGCGCTCGACCGCGCGCGGGGCGGTGGCGGGCCGTCGCTGATCGAGAGCAAGACGTATCGGATACGCGGGCACTCCCGCAGCGACCGCAACCGGTATCGTACGCGCGACGAGATCGAGGAATGGTCGCGCCGGGATCCGATCGTGCAGCTCGAGGACGAACTGGTGTCGCTCGGGATGCTTGACCGGGACGAGCTGGCAGTGGTGCGGCGGGAAGCGGAGGCGGCAATCGCGGCGGGGCTCGCGTTTGCGTTTGCGGCCGCCGAGCCGGATGCTGGGGCGCTGCTGCGCGACGTCGTGGCGGCCTGATGAGCGAGGTTGCGGAGCGGGCGCGGGAGCTGTCGTTTGCGGCGGCTCTGCAGGAGGCGATGGCGCAGGCGATGGAGGCGGACGAGCGGGTGTTCCTGATGGGGGAGGACATCGGCGTCTATGGCGGCGCATTTCAGGTGACGGGCGACCTGGTGCACCGGTTCGGCGAGGAGCGGGTGATCGACACGCCGATCGCCGAGCTGAGTGCCGCGGGTGTGGCGGTCGGGGCCGCGATGGCGGGGCGGCGGCCGGTGTTCGAGTTCCAGTTCTCGGATTTCGCGACGCTGGCGATGGAGCAGATCGTCAACCAGGCGGCGAAGATCAGGTTCATGCTGGGGGGCGCCGCTTCGGTGCCGCTGGTGATGCGGTTTCCGAACGGGTCCGGGACCGGGGCGGCGGCGCAGCACAGCCAGAGCCTGGAGGCGTGGTTCGCGCACGTGCCGGGGCTGAAGGTGGTGCAGCCCACCACGCCCTACGACGCGAAGGGGCTGCTGCTGGCGGCGATCGACGATCCGGACCCGGTGATGATCTTCGAGCACAAGCTGCTCTACAAGACGAAGGGGCCGGTGCCGGCGGAGCCGTATCGGGTGCCGATCGGGACGGCGGTGGTGCGGCGCGCAGGAGCGGACCTGACGGTGGTGGCGAGCGGGATCATGGTGTCGCGGTCGCTGGAGGCGGCGTCCGTGCTGGCCGGGGACGGGATCGATGCCGAGGTGGTGGATTTGCGCTGCCTGCGTCCACTGGACCGCGAGACGCTGATCGCGAGCGTGTCGCGGACGACGCGGCTGCTGTGCGTGTATGAGGGAGTCAAGACGCTTGGGATCGGGGCGGAAGTCAGCGCGCTGATCGCGGAAAGCGAGGCGTTCGACCGGCTCGATGCACCGATCCTGCGGCTGGGCGGGGCCGAGTGTCCGGTGCCTTACAATCCGGCACTGGAGAGGGCCGCCGTGCCGCAGGTGGCGGACATCGTGGACGCGGCGCGGCGGCTGGTGCGCGGGCAGGTCTGAGGTGGCGACGGAAGTCATCTTTCCGCGGGTCGACATGGACATGACCAGCGGGCGGATCGGGCGCTGGCTGGTGGCTGAGGGCGGCCAGGTGAGCGCCGGCGAGCCGCTGTTCGAGATCGAGACCGACAAGGCGGCGATGGAGATCGAGGCGCCGGTTTCGGGGACGCTGCGGGGGGTGAAGGCGGGCGAGGGTGTCGAGGTTCAGGTCGGGGAGGTGGTCGGTTGGATTTTGGGCGAAGGGGAAGTTCAGGGCTCTGCCCTGGACCCGCTGGGGGCAGCGCCCCCAGACCCGCCGGGCGTTAGGGGTGGGGGGGCGGGGGGGCCGCCCCCGGGGGGGGGGGGGG
>CAXTSH010000095.1:0-12379 GCA_964246925.1 uncultured Acetobacteraceae bacterium | reverse complement strand
TGCGCTGGTGACCGACGCGACGACGGCTCTGGCCATTCTCGCGCTGCTGAGCTCACCGGCGTCCTGATCCGAATCAAATCCGGCCAGAGGCCCGAAAGTCAGTGCCGAACGGCGTAGCTGCGGTTGTCAGAAGACATGTTCGTGCAGGGAGAAATGGTGCCCAGGGGCGGAATCGAACCACCGACACTGCGATTTTCAGTCGCATGCTCTACCAACTGAGCTACCTGGGCGCACGGGGCGCGATGGGGTTAGCCCAGCACGTCTGGCGGATCAACCTCCTCCTCCTGAGGCGTCGAGACCACGTAGCGGCCGGTGAACCAGCGCCCCAGATCGACATCGGCACATCGCACCGAACAGAACGGGATCAGGCGACGCTCCGGACCATCCTGATCGACCGGTTTGCCGCAAACCGGGCAGGGGGCTCCCGTCATGCGCCGATCTCCTCCACGTTCCACGTGCCTGCCTTCAACGACGGGTCCGGCTTCAGGATCAGGGGACGTCCGCTTGCCTGCACAAGATCACGTCCGATCGCCGGATCGGAGTCGAGTAGCCGCCCGAGATCCGGCGAGACCCGTAAGGCGAGCGCTCGATGCGGAACGCCTGCCTGCGCAGCCGCCAGCGAAGCCGCCGCCGCGAGAGCGCCCGCGTACGGCCCGTGACACAACTCGTGCAGCGCCGGGCGGCGCCGGACCCGGACGATCTCGGCCAAGCCAAGTGCGGTGAACCCCAACAAGCGCGGCCGCAACGGATCGCTGGCGAGCGCCGCCTCGAAATCGGGCTGGAGCAGCACCCGCTTGCGTGATGCCAGCCCAGCCAGATCAATTAGGATCGCGCCGGACAGGTTGCGAAGCCTGACCTCGTGCAGCAATCGCGGCAGCACCAGACGATTGACCGCAAATTGGGCCGCCTGCTTGGGAGATCGCGTCCGGCCCGCCCCCGCGCTGTCAACGTCTATGGCGACCAGGGCGGGTGTCGGCCAAATGGAAGCGCGCGCGCCACCTGGCAACGCGATCTCGGCCTCGCGCAACGAGGCGATCTGGTCCTCGATGTCGGGACTGCACCCGATGTCCGACACGATCAGGCGCTCGATCACCCGAAGACCCAGGGTCGCGGCCAATGCTCGATCGTGCGTGGAGACTGGCAAGTCCGGGTAGGTTTCGAGCACCTCGTCCAGCGGTGTCGGCCCACGCCGCACTCGCCGCAACTCACCCCCGGTTGCCGCCGCATCGCCCTTTCCGAGTCGGGAGCTGAGCTTTGGTCCCTTCTCGCCGCGCGACGAGCGTATGATCCGAGCGCCGATCAAGTCGCCGACCGCATGCGCCGAGCCTGCGTCCCGATCCGACAGGAACCCGTCCGGCTCTCCCTCCAGCTTCACAAAGGTGCCGCCGAGCGAGGGCGCTCGCTCGCTGACCCGACCGCGATGCAGGTCGCCAAAGCCGTCCGGTGCAGCCGGCCGCCACAGCGCGTAGTCGGCCAACGCGCCGCCGATCGTCACCACCACCTCGATTTCGCCCGGCCTCGTACGAAGGCAGATGCTGTCCGTCACGGCAGCAACCCGCGCCCGCGGAGAAGCTGCGCGGTCTCGAACAGCGGGAGCCCAACGACACCGGAGTGACTGCCCGACAGGAACCGCACAACCGAGCCCGCATGACCCTGGATGGCATAGCCGCCGGCCTTTCCCCGCCAATCTGCCGCCGTCACCAGGCGATCGACTTGCACGGGCGTCAGGCGCGAGAAGGCTACCACTGTCTCAACCACCCGCGACGACACCGTCCCTCCGGGACACAGCAGTGCCACGGCCGTCGTGACCCGATGCCGCCGCCCGGACAACAGTTCAAGAAATGTCCGCACGTCCTGTTCGGTTTCCGCCTTGCCGAGTTGCCGACGTCCAACGCTGACGACAGTATCGGCCGCCAATACGAAGGCTTTTCGCCAGTCTTCTCGCAAACCGACAGAAGCCGCTTTTGCGAGGGCTAGCCGAAGAGCCGTCGCCCTCGCCGTCTCGCCGGGAAGGCTCGTCTCGTCGAGATCGGCAGCACAAGTAAAGTCGGGGGCGATCCCGATCTGCGCGAGCAAATCTAGCCGGCGAGGGCTCGCCGAGGCCAATACGAGAGGTGCCGTTACTTGAAGCGGAACGTGATCCGTCCCTTGGACAAGTCGTACGGTGTCATCTCGACGTTGACACGGTCGCCGGCGAGGACCCTGATCCGGTTCTTCCGCATTTTGCCGCTGGTGTGGGCAAGGATCGTATGCTCGTTGTCGAGCTTGACGCGAAACATCGCATTTGGCAGCAGCTCCAGTACGGTGCCGCTGAACTCGATCATGTCTTCCTTTGACATTCTATCCTTTCAAACCGCAGGCCACGACCGCCTGGACACTCTTATCATTTGGGTGCGGAACATGAGGATAGGCCGACCCCGGGTCAAGCCGAGCCGGTCTGGCTGAGCCGAAGCGCCACGCTGCGCGCGTGAGCCTGCAGCCCCTCCGCCTCGGCGAGCACGATGGCGGCAGGCCCAACGGATGCCAGCGATGACTGGTCGACCTCAAGCCAAGTCGTGCGCTTCAGAAAATCGAAGATCGACAACCCGGACGCAAATCGCGCGGTCCTGTCCGTAGGCAAGACATGATTTGGCCCACCGACGTAGTCGCCAATCGCCTCTGGCGTCCAGTGACCCAGAAACACCGATCCCGCATGCCTCACCCGCGCGAATAGCGACTTGGGGTCGCGCGTGACGATCTGCAGATGCTCCGGCGCCAGCCGATCCACCAGGCGGCAACCCTCATCCCAGTCGCGGACCAGGATGACCGCGCCATGCCGATCCCAGCTTGCCCGTGCGATCAAGACTCTCGGCAACGTCGGCAGCTCACGCTCGACGGCGGCAACGACCGCGTCGGCCAAGGCGGCATCGTCGGTGATCAGCGTCGACTTTGCCGCCTCGTCGTGTTCGGCCTGGGCAAGCAGGTCAATGGCCAACGCGCGCGGGTCCGACGCGGCGTCGCCCAGCACCACCACGTCGGACGGACCGGCGATATTGTCGATCCCGACCCGTCCAAAGACCTGCCGCTTCGCCTCCGCCACCCAGGCATTTCCCGGTCCAACGATCCGATCGACCGACGCAATCCGAGCCGTGCCGTATGCCATCGCTGCAATCGCCTGTGCACCGCCAATCCGATAAATCTCCGAGACGCCAACCCGCCGCGCGGCCGCCAGCACGAGCGGGTCGATGCCCTTCGCGGCCGGCACGCACATCGCGATCCTGTCGACCCCGGCGACCCGTGCCGGGATCGCGTTCATCAGCACGGACGACGGATAGGCCGCTTTGCCGCCCGGCACATACAGTCCGACAGCGTCCAGCGGCGTCCACCGCATCCCCATCCGAACGCCTGCCTCATCCTCCATGACCAGATCGGCCGGCCGCTGCGCCGTGTGGAAGGCCTCGATGCGCCTCGCCGCAAAATCCAGCGCCGTGATCACTGGTTGTGGGACCGCCAGGACGGCAGCCGCCACTTCCGCCTCACTCACACGCAGGGATTGCTCGGCCAGGCGCACGCCGTCGAGGCGCTCGGTCAACGCGATCACCGCCGTGTCCCCATCCTGTCGTACGGCGCTGATGATCGAAGCCACATCGGAGGCGACCGCGAGATGATCGGCGTTGCGATCTTGCAACAGTGCTGATAACCCGGCCTCGAAGCCGGGATCGGCCGTCGACAGACGCCTCACTGGACCGCGGCGCCGATCGCCGTGACGATGGCCATGATCCGCTCTGACCCGGTCTTCATGGCGGTCCGGTTCACAATCAGCCGGCTTGTCACTTGCGCGATCGTCTCGACCTCGGCCAACCCGTTCGCCCGCAAGGTCGATCCCGTCTGAACCAGATCCACGATCAGGCGCGCCACGCCCAGGCGCGGCGCCAGTTCCATCGCGCCATTGAGATGGACGATGTCGGCCTGCACACCACGCGCCGCAAAATGGCGTCTGGTCAGGTTCGGATACTTGGTTGCGACCCTGACCTGCGACCATCGCGCCGGATGGTCCAGCCCGGCCGTCTCGGCGGGTTCCGCCACCGCGATGCGGCAACGGCCGATTTCAAGATCAACCGGCGCGTAGATCTCCGGATAGTCGAATTCCATCAGCACGTCAGCGCCACAGATGCCGATGGGTGCGGCACCGGTGGCCACGAAGGTCGCGACATCGAACGAGCGGACTCGGATCAGATCGACGCCTGGATCGTCCGTGCCGAACCTTAGCCGTCTGTCGCTTTCATCGTCGATGCCCGGCCCCGGCTCGATCCCGGCCCGGCGCAACAGCGCCACCGCCTCTGGAAGCATTCTCCCTTTCGGCATGGCAATGACAAGCGCCCTGCTCAGCTTTTCCGGCGCCAGCGATGCGTTGGGAAAAGCTGCTGTCACCCGGTCAGTCCAGCACGCGCTCGATCCGCGCGCCACAGCCGGCCAGCTTGCGCTCGACCTGCTCGTAACCTCGATCGAGATGGTACACCCGGCTCAAGACCGTCTCGCCCTCCGCGGCCAATCCAGCCAGGATGAGCGAGACCGAAGCGCGCAGGTCGGTCGCCATCACCGGTGCGCCGGACAAGGCGGGGACGCCGCGGATGATTGCCGACGCGCCATGGACATTGATCCGCGCGCCCATTCGGGCGAGTTCAGGGACGTGCATGAAGCGGTTCTCGAAGATTGTCTCCGTGATCATCGAAGCGCCGTTGGCCACCGACATCACTGCCATGAACTGCGCCTGCATGTCGGTCGGGAACCCGGGATATGGCTCCGTCATGACGTCGACGCCGGCCAGCGCGCCCTCACGTGTCACGACGAGCGCGTCGCCGTCCTGTTCGATCGCAACGCCCGCCTCCTGCATGCTTCGAGCGAGCGCACCGAGGTGGTCGAGCCGGCCGCCCTCGAGCCGGACACTGCCGCCGGCAGCCGCGACAGCACAGGCGTAGGTACCGGTTTCGATCCGGTCGGGGATGATGGGATGATCCGCGCCGTGGAGCTGTGCGACACCCTCGACCACCAGTCGGTCTGTCCCGATCCCTTCGATACGTGCCCCCATCGCCACCAGGCAGCTCGCCAGATCTCCGATCTCTGGTTCGCGCGCGGCGTTGACCAACTCGGTCCGCCCCGTCGCCAGCGCCGCTGCCATCAGCAGGTTCTCCGTCGCGCCGACCGATGCGAACGGAAAAACGATTGTGGCTCCCTTGAGCCCACGGGGCGCCTCGGCGATGACGTAGCCGCCCTCCAGCGTGATCTGCGCGCCCAGTTGCTCCAGTCCCTTCAGATGGAGATCCACCGGCCGGGTACCGATCGCGCAACCGCCCGGCAACGATACGCGTGCCGTGCCGGTCCTGGCGAGCAATGGCCCGAGCACCAGCATTGATGCACGCATCTTGCGGACGATGTCATAGGGCGCCACGGTATTGGTGATACGGCCGCCCAGGGAAAGCCGGCGCCCGGTTCCGCCGACCTTGTCAACCGCGATGCCGTGTTGCGACAGCAGTTCCACCATGGTCGTGATATCGACGATGGACGGCACGTTCGAAAGCGTCAGGCGATCGTCGGTCAGCAAGCCTGCGGCCAGAAGTGGCAGGGCCGCGTTCTTCGCACCCCCGATCGGGATTGAGCCTGCAAGCGTCTGCCTGCCAGAAATGATGAACCGATCCATGGCCAGTCCTCGTCACCTAAATTACAGCCGCGGCAGCGAGACGCCGCGCTGCCGCATGTATTTGCCGGAACGGTCGGCGTAGCTTGTCTCGCAAGGTTCGTTGCCACGCAGGAACAGGAACTGACAGATGCCCTCGAAAGCATAGATACGAGCGGGTAATGGGGTCGTGTTGCTGATCTCGATGGTGACCTGGCCCTCCCATTCTGGCTCGAGGGGCGTCACGTTCACAATGATGCCGCACCGAGCGTAGGTAGATTTGCCAAGGCAAATCACCAGAATATCGCGTGGCACCCGGAAGTACTCGATCGTATGCGCGAGCGCGAAGCTGTTGGGCGGAATGATGCATACCGGGCCCTCGCGGGTCACGAAACTGTCCGGTGAGAAATTCTTCGGATCGACGATCGCGCTGTCGACGTTGGTGAACACCCGAAATTCGTCCGCGACCCTTGCATCGTAGCCGTAGGATGACAGGCCATAGCTGATGGCGCCGTCGCGGCGCTGCGCTTCAACGAACGGCTCTATCATGCGGGCCTCGGCCGCCATGCGGCGAATCCAGCCGTCGGACATCACTGGCATGTCGGCGGTCTAGCCCAAGTCCGGCGACGAAGGCCAGGGCCGGACCCTCGGGGTGTTCGCAGACTGGCCGCTACGGGCCTTCATCGCGCGGGCGCGACAGTCCCGTTGCGGGTTTCGCGACAGCGCTCCGACCCGTTTTTGCCCTCATCTGCGCCTTGCGCCGTAGCAGGTTGAGGCGAAGCGCCTCGGCCTGCCGACGCTTGCGTTCCTCGTGCTCGACGAGCCTGTCCGGGCTCTGATCAGGTCCAGGCCGATCGGTCATTGCCACTCCCAGCAAAGGCTGGTGCTGCTGGTGAGGATTGAACTCACGACCTCTCCCTTACCAAGGGAGTGCTCTACCACTGAGCTACAGCAGCGCTGCCGCCAGCTTGCTGGCGTTCCCTAGCGGCAGCCCGTCACTCTCGCAAGAGGCCGCGCCGGCCTTACGGAATGCGAGCCAATTGCGCCGGAGTAAGCGACGCCGAGCCACCCAGCAGGATCGGCATCAGTAATGAAGCCAGTCGCGGCGCGACAAAGCCGGTATTGTTAGGTCCGGTCGGATGCAGGCCGAGCGAGTCGATGCCGTTGGCAGGGTTGAGGATGCCGCTCGTCTGCACGAGGTGCACCAAGGCCGGCCGATTGCAGGTCTGCGCAGCCAATTGCAGATCGGAAACATGGGTTTGGTTGAAAGGCACGAGAAGTGCAATCGGCGTGTCCGGATACTGCGCAATCAGCGCATTGAGGACGGTGAGCGCTGCCGAGGTCACGCTGCCGCTGTCGTTCGTGCCTTCGTTGATGACGATCAGGTCGGGCGCCGGCCCCGTGCGCAACACGTTGCTCGCAATATAGTTGTAGCTTGATGGAAGCGCTGGAACGCCGCCGCTGCCGCCGACGGTCAATCCGGTCGCGCCAAAGCCGACAACGCCGACCTCCGCTCCCATCAGTTGACCCAACCGGTAGGCCCATCCGAGAGTGGCATCGTTGCGGTCGGTGTCGTTCGTGGCCGTCTGATTGACGGTTCTGACACCCTCCGTGATCGAGTCGCCGTAGAAGAGAATGCTCCATGGCGCGCTGCGCGGGCGCTGCACCGAGGCACCTGGCTGCAGCGCGACCCCGGCGAGCCGAACGGCGGTTCCGGGCGCTGCCGTGTTCCAGCGATTGATGGTCTCGGAGGTTGATTTCACCACCACCTCCAGCTCGTGCCAGGGCACCGAAGCGAGATCGGTCGGAGGCGGGCAGGGCACGTTTGCACCTGGTGTTGTTCGGATCCAGGGCCCTCCCGCCTCGTATCCATCCACGCGCCAGTAGATCTCACTCGCTGGGGCGGTCGCTGTTGACAGATCAAAGTTCAGCGTGCAGGCGCTGCCGGTGAACATCGTTCGGAAATAGGCGCCGGCATTGATCGTCATCGCCAACGGGGCGCTGGCCGACCAATTGAATGGCGAGTAGAGGATCGACGGATCGCCCGGTGACAGAACGACATCGTTCGCGCTATCGACGCCGCTCCCGTTCAGATGCCACAGTGCAACGAGCCCGGTCTCGGTTCCCAGGTAAGCGGCGCTCGGAGGCGCGAAGTTGCCGCTGTAGCGCGCAACGCTCCACATCGACGCTTCGTCGAGCTCACCCGACCAGACACCCGCTCCTGGATAATAGCCCATGCTGCTGACGCCGAATGTGGTGTTGGCGGGGACCGTCTGCACCACCGTCGAAGTTCCGACCGAGCTCCCGTCGAGATAGCAGGTCAACCCCGATGAACTGCCGACGAGATCGAGCAGGTGCCAGTTGCCGTCCAGCAGGGAAGGACCGGTGATCGTCGTGCTTCCGGAGGCGACGTTGCAGACTTCCTGGCCCTGGGCATTCGCCCCGACATACCCCGCGAGTGCCGATCCGATCGCGATGATCGTCTGACCGGGGGCGGCCGGCAGCTTGACCCATGCCTCCCACGTGAAGGTGTTGCTCGCCGGCGCGGTGAAGGTGACCATGCCATAGCCGGCTGACAGCGCTCCGCTGCCGAATTTGGGCGTCGCCGTGTCGTAGCTGGTGGCGGTCATGGTGAGCGCATTGCCGGCAGCGGCCGCCAGCCCTGGAAGGCAGCCGATGAGGAGTGAGAGGGCAAGAGTTCGCAACGATCGGCTCCCGGATGTTGCCGGAAGCGAGCGGCCCATCGGCCCTGGACCCGCCGTCCGACGTTTCGATATCTGCCCGGAATAAACCTGTCTTTACCGTTGCGCGCTCCCTTCGACGATTCTCAGGCCTCAACGCCGGATGCGAGCGCTGCCATCAACCTCGCGTGTGCCCGCGCGCCTGAATGCAGGCAGCACATCTCGAATTTCTCATTGGGCCCGTGCATCTGGTCGTCCTCGAGACCAAATCCCATCAGTATGCTTTCGACTCCCAGCATACGTCTGAGGCTCTCGACGACCGGGATGGAACCACCGCACCCGATCAGCACCGCCGGCCTGCCAAACTCGTCGGACAGCACGCGACGTGCGATGTCGATGAAGCGGTTCCCCTCGGTTATCTCGATGCCTGGTGCGGCCCCGAACTCGGCAAACTCCAATTCCGCGTCGGGGGGAGCCGCCGCGCGGACGAAAGCCTTGAACGCAGCGACGACGGCTTCCGGCGACTGGCCCGGAACCAGCCGGAACGAAACCTTGGCCTGCGCCTGTCGCGCGATCACCGTTTTGGCACCTTCTCCCTGGTAGCCGCCCCAGATCCCGTTGAGGTCGGCCGTCGGCCTCGCCCACAGTCGCTCCAGGACCGTCCGGTCGGCCTCCCCGGTGGGAGTCGACAGACCAATCCCCGACAACAGGGCATCCTCGCTGAAGTTCAGCTGCCGCCAACTGTCGAGAACCGCGTCGGACGGTTCGACGATGCCGTCGTAGAAGCCGGGGATCGCCACACGCCCCCGCCGATCGTGCAACTGGCCGAGGATGGTCGTGAGTGCATTGAGGGGGTTCAGCGCCGCGCCACCAAACATCCCGGAGTGGAGATCGTGCGATGGACCCCGTAACGTCACCTGCAGGTAGGCCAGTCCCCGCAGTCTCGTCGTAATCGCCGGCCGGTCGACGCCGAGCATGCCGGTATCGCTGATGACCGCGATATCGCACGCGAGCGCCTCCGCATGCTCCGCCAGGTAGGGCTCGAGGTGGGCACTTCCGACTTCCTCCTCGCCTTCGATGATCACGGTGACCGGAATCGGCGGGCCGCCGGCGACTGCATGCCACGCACGGAGCGACTCGAGCCAGGTCAGGACCTGACCCTTATCGTCCACCGCACCTCTCGCGACGATCCGCCGGCCATGCGGGCCGTGGACGAACACCGGTTCGAATGGTGGCGACTTCCAGGGCTCGAGCGGCTCCGCCGGCTGGACGTCGTAATGGCCGTACAGGAGCACCCGCGGACCAGGTCCGAGCCCCGGATGGGACGCACGCACAATGGGCAACCCTGCCGTCGGGTCGATCGAGACGGCGAAACCGATCTCGCTCAGCACGGACCGGAGCCAATCCGCCGCCCGGGCGCAATCGTCGGCATGCGCCGGCTGCGCGCTCACGCTCGGGATACGGAGCAGGGCCGCGAGCCTGGCCTCCGCTGCCGGTCTCCCGTCATGGAGGTTGGCCAACACCGCATCCAACCGCTCCGGCGCCATCATGTTGGAACTCCTCGCCCAGGTCGCGGGCCGTATGTGTTGAGGAACATCGCGACACTCGCGTCAGCGATGGCATCGATCTCGCCCGGACTAGCTTGGCTGGAAACGTCCAGGCAGCGATGCATCCAAAGTCGGGTCCGGCAGAGTGCGCCGAACTGCTCCGCTGCGAGGAACGGGTCACGGACGACGATTTCCCCGCGGCCGTCTTGCTCGCTCAGCCACGACGCAAGTTCGCGGCAGCCGCGCAGATATCCGGATTCGAGATAGATGCGCGCCAAGTCGGGGAACTTGGCGGCTTCCGAGATGATGATCCGATGCATCGTCTGAGACGATTGCGACAAAAGCGTGTGGATCAGCCGCCGCGCGACGCCTGCCAGGAACACGGCGGCACTCTGCTCCGGGTCGCTCGGCTGAAGAACCCAGGCAACTTTTTCGGTGGTCTCCCGCTCCACGAAGGCCGCGAACAAGGCCGACTTGCTGTCGAAATAGTTATACAGCGTGCCCTTGGAGACGCCCGCTCGCTCCGCGATCCGCGACATGCTTGCGCCTTCGTAGCCGGACTGATTGAAAACCAGCGCCGCGCCGTCGATGATCTGCCGCCGCTTCGGATTGCCGGCTACCTCCGCCGGCGAGGCAGTCAACAAGGGGAATTCCTCTCCGAACCGAGCCGAATTGACGATCCTGGAAAAGCCGATAGGTTGTCAACGCTGACCGAACGGGTCGGTCAGGCGTGATCCGTCGCGGGCACCGGGAGCTGTGAGTGTCGGCAGGTGCCCTGAACAGATCGATTGGCCATGCTCGGCGCTTGGCCGTTCTGATGCTGTCCGGACTGGTGACCGCGGGGTGCATGCTCGGGCCGAATTTCGAGCGGCCGCGATCGTGGTCCGCACGGACCTTCGACGAAGTGCATGGCCCGACGCTAGCCAACGACGGCAGGAATGGTAGTCTTGCAGTTCCGGCTGCGCCCGACCCATCCTGGTGGAGCGTGTTCAACGACCGCGAGCTGACGTCGCTTGAGAACAGGATCGCGAGATCGAACCTCTCCGTCCGCCAGGCAACGTTCCGGCTCGTCGAGAGCCGGGCGCAGCGGCAGATCAGCGCGGCGGCGCTGTATCCGTCGTTGCAAGGGACGGGGTCATACAATCGCTACAAGCTCAACAATCGTGTGGTTCAACGAGGTCTGCAGCAAACGCTGTCGGGCCTGCCGATCTCCGGTTCGCAGTTCGATGCCTTGAGACAGGAGGCGGGAGAGGTGCAAATTCCGCCTGTCGACCTGTGGCAAGACGCCATCGATGCCAGCTACGAGCTCGATCTCTGGGGATCGGTCAGGCGACAGGTCGAAGCCTCGACCGCGCAGCAGGAGCAGTCGGCTGACGCTCGCCGCAGCGCGCTGATCTCCGCTGAAGCCGAGGTCGCGCGCGACTACGTCAACCTGCGCGGCGACCAGACGCTGCTGAAGATCCAACTGGACAACCTTTCCACGGCGAAGCAATCGCTGGTCCTGACGAGGCAGCGCTTTACCGGGGGTCTGACAACGGACCTTGACGTGCAAGATGCGCTGGCGCAGGTCGCCTCGACCCAAAGCCAGGTTCCCAACCTGCAGCAACAGATCACCGAGGAGATCAACGCCATCAGCCTTCTGCTGGGCGAGCCGCCGCAGGCGCTGGTATCGGAGCTCTCCACGGCGGCGCCGGTCCCCCCGGTTCCGCCGCGAGTGCCCGTGGGCGTGCCGTCTGAACTCGTCTTGCGCCGACCCGACGTGCGGCAGGCGGCGGACCAACTGCATGCCGCGACCGCCCAGATCGGCGTCGCCATCGCCGCCTTCTACCCGCAGGTCACGCTGACCGGAAACCTCAACGAGCTCTCCATACAGTTTCGCGACCTGTTCACCTGGCAATCGGCCGGTTACGAGTTCGGGCCCTCGGTTACGCTGCCGCTGTTCGAGGGTGGCAGGCTACGGGGACAGTTGCGGCTGAACAAGGCGCAACAGGCTGAGGCTGCCACGAACTATGAACAGACCGTCCTGCAAGCCTGGCACGATGTCGACAACGCGTTGACGTCCTATGGAGGTGAGCAGCAACGCCGCGATCAGTTGGCGCTCGCTGTCGACGCAAGTCGCCTAGCGCTCAACCTGGCCCAGAACCAGTATGCGCATGGATTGACCACATTTCTCGATGTTCTGGATGCGGAGCGCACGCTGCTCTCTGCGGAACAGCAGCTGGCCTCAAGCACGGTGACGGTCTCGACCAATCTGGTGCAGCTTTACACGGCGTTGGGTGGAGGTTGGGAGCAGACGTTCCCGGCGGCGACCATGCCGGCGTCGGGCGGTGAACCCGCCAAGACTGCGTCACTTCCATGACGGTCGGTTGACACTCGGCGGCGTGAGGCCTACTTCCTTGCTTATGGAAGCGGACTGAAGCGCCCCGGTGCTTCGGTCAGTTCGTGTTCTTTGACAATTTCATCGGATGGAAGGGATATGTTGGCGGCGTCCTGCTGTT
>CAXTSH010000094.1:0-12443 GCA_964246925.1 uncultured Acetobacteraceae bacterium | reverse complement strand
GAAGATGATGATGGAGAGCCGGAGCAGCCTGTGCGGTTGGAGGTGACGCGTTAGGCCAGGGCGCTGCCCTGGACCCGCTGGGGCCGGCGGCCCCAGACCCGCGACTTGAAGTCTGGATTCCAAAGGCTTGCCTTTGGTGGGGTCCAGGGGCGTCACGCCGAAAGGCGTGCTAAAGCACGACGCCCCTGGCCACAGCTTGAAGGGCGCACCGTGGGACCTACGCTGCTGATGACCGATCCGTCGCATTACGACGTGTCGTATGCGATCAATCCCTGGATGCGGCCGGATACCTGGCGCGATGACCCGGACACCCATCGCAGCCGGGCCGCGCGTTCGTTCGAGGCGCTGCAGACCGCCCTGCAGGATGCGGGCGCCGAGATCGTCACCCTGGACGGCGCCCCCGGTCTGCCGGACATGGTGTTCCCCGCCAACGCCGCCGTCGTGCTGGACGGCCGTGCCCTGGTCGCACGGTTCCGCCATTCGGAGCGGCAGGGCGAGGAACCTCATTTCGAGGAGGCCTTCGAGGCGTTGCGCGTCCGCGGGCTGCTTGCCGAGGTCGCCTCGCTTCCCGATGGGGTGTTCCAGGAGGGTGCGGGCGACTGCATCTGGGACGCCGGCCGGGCCCGGTTCTGGGTCGGCTACGGCCAGCGCTCCAGCGCCGGCAGCGTGGATGCGATCGGTGCGTTCTTCGGCCGGCCGAGCACGGCGCTCGAGCTGGTCAACCCGCGTTTCTACCATCTCGACACCTGTTTGTGCGTGCTGCCGCGCGGCGAGGTGCTGTTCTACCCGCCTGCGTTCTCGGCGGAGGGGTTGGGGTCCATCCGGTCGATCGTGCCGCCCGGCAAGCTGATCGAGGCGACCGACGAGGACGCCGCACGGTTCTGCGTCAACGCGGTGGCACTCGGCAGCACGATCGTGATGGCGGAGCCCGCGCCCGCCCTCGTGCAGCGTCTGGCCGCGCACGGCTACCAGGTCCGTGGCGTTCCGCTCGACCCGTTCATCCTGTCGGGCGGGGGCGCCTACTGCATGACGCTGCGGCTCGACCTCACGAGCGCCGCGCCGCCTCGATCAGCGTGAGCACGCCGAGCAGGATCGCCGCCGGCGGCGGCGGCGAGCCGCGGACGACCAGGTCGACGGGCACCACGCCGGCGATGCCCTCGGGCGCCAGCGCATAACCGTCGGGCTGGCCGCCGGTGCAGTCGCCGATCGCGATCACGTAGCGTGGCTCGGCCATCGCCTCCCAGGCCCGGCGCAGAGTGCCGACGGCGTTGCGCGCCGCCGGACCGGTCACCAGCAGGATGTCGGCGTCGAGCGGCGTGTCCGTGAAGCGCAGGCCGGCGCGGCCGGCGTCCAGGACCGGGCCGTCGAGCGTCGCGATCTCGAGCCCGCAGCCGCCGCAACCGCCGGTGCCGACATGCAGCAGGGTGGTCGCCGGCCCGGAACGGCGCCGGCCGGCAGCCTCCAGACGGGCGGCCAGGATCGACACCTGGGCCGCGTCAGGCGAGGGCAGTGCTGCCGCCACCGGGTGGATCAGACGGTCCAACCAGAGACGCAGCGGCATAGTGGTCGGGTCAGCCATCGGCGAGCTGCAGGCCGAGCAGCACCAGGCCGAGCAGGAGAACGAGACCGCCGGCGAGGGAGAGCACGCCCAGCAGCGTCATCCGGACCAGGGTTCCGACCGGGCCGGTGCCGTACAGGCCGCGCATGTGCCGCCACAGATGCAGCGGCAGGAGCCCCAGCAGCAGCAGCGACACGTCGCCGACCAGTTCGTCGAGGATGACGAAGAGGGTCAGGACGAACAGCGAGAACGACAGCGAGTGCAGCGAGAAGATGGCGTGGTCGTACGGCGTGGCGCGGCGATCGGCGATGAAGAGGAGGCACAGGATGGATGTCGCGAGCGGCAGCATCAGGAACGCGAACCGCTCCGACCAATCGCGCATGATGTCGAGCACGGCACGCGGGTCGGCGGCGGCGCGCTCGATGTGCGCCTGCAGCCACGCGGCGGCGCGAGGCGGCAGGTGGGCGAGCCAGCGTGCCAGTTCGGCGTGGTCGATGGCGACCGACGGCGCGGGCGGGCCGGAGCCGCCGAACGAACCGGTGGCGAACAGCAGCACGAGCACGATGAGGAACATGCGCATGGGCGGAATTTCGGAGACCCGGCGGCCCTCGGCGTAGTCGCGCGTCAGGCGCGCCGGCTCGAACGCCAGCCGGCGCAGCGTTCGCCACAGGCGGCTGTCGGCGTGGGTCAGGACCTCCACGCCTTCCAGAGCCACGTGCCGCAGCGAGCGCGCGTGTCCGCCCGCCCGCTGGCCGCATCGATGGCACCAGCCGCCCTGCAGCTCGGTCCGGCAGTTCAGGCAGCATGTCACAGATCGATCGCCTCGACCGACAGTCCGAACGAGGTTCGGACCAGGTCGATGTCCTCGTATTCGAGGCCCACGCAGGCGGCTTCGAACAAGGCGACGTGGCATACCCGCGGGTCGCGTGGGAAGAAGGCGGCCACCGTCCCGTTCGGGTCCAACCGGACGAAATGCCAGAGATCGCCTTCCGGCGCTTCGGCCAGTCCCAATCCTTCGCCGGTTGTCTGTCCGAGGCCGACACGGATCGGGCCGGCGGGCAGGACCTCCAGCAATTGCCGCAAGCGCGCCCCGGCCTCGCCGACGCCGGCGAGGCGCAGGCGCATGCGGGCGTCGGCGCAGCCAGCCTCGGCGGACGGCGACTGGACCGGGACGATGGCGTTGGCGCGGCGCGCATCGTAGGCTTGTCCCGAAGCACGGCCGACGATCCCGCAGGCGGCGCGGCCCGACGCCTGTGCCGGCGAGACCGGCCCCAATCCGTCAAGACGCCTGGCCAGGCCGGACGCCTCGTAGAGCGCGGTGAGCGCCGGGAGCCGGGACGCGATCGTGTCCGAGGTGGCGGCCAGCGCGTCGAGGCGTTCGTCCGACAGGTCCCGCACGATCCCGCCAGGGACGACCAGGTCCGCCGCGAACCGATGGCCGAACGCGGCCTGGCTGGCGACCCGCAAGCTCTCCAGCAGGATTGCGGCTTCGGAGGCCAGCCAGCGCGCGCCGGCGGCCTGAGCGCACGACGAGATCGTGGTGAGGAAGGCGGTCGCGCGCTCCAGCTCGCAGGCGGCCTCGCGCAGGATGCCGGCGCGCGCGGGGATGGCCGCGTCGCTCGCCGCCTCGACGGCGCGCGAGAACGCGACCGCGTGGGCGACGATGGCGTCCGCCGACAACCGGCTCGCGAGGCGGACCGCCGCGTCCGGCGTCAGGCCCGCCACACGGCCCGGCAGGCCGCGATGCCCCCACCCGTGCTGCAGCTCCACGCTGCGGGTGCTGCCGCCGGCGACCGTCACCCGGATCCGGGCGCCCGCCGTTCGGGGGAGTCCGACCGGACCCTGCTCGACATAGGCGAGACCTCGATCGTCGTCCGGGCCCGGCGCGCGCCACTCGGGCGGCTCGGGGCTGCGCGGCGGCGGACCGGGCCGGGCGGCCAGCGGCGCCGTCGCTCCCCAGGCGCCGTAATCGATGATCGCCCTGCTGTCGCGGGCGTGCATCGCCTCGAAGCCCCAGAGGTCGCGGATCAGCCGCTCGAACGGGATCGCTGCCGGCGTTCGCACCGACAACGCGTGATAGCGGCCGGCCTCGACGGCGACGGAGGCGATCAGCGGGCGCGCCCTGCCGTCGTGAAACAGCGCATGGACGTGACCGGTCGCGTCGCCCCACAGGCCGAGCAGCGGCGTCGGGTCGGCGCGCGCGGCATCGGTCGCGAGGCTGGCCCAGGCCTGCGGCTCGAGGATAAACCTGATCCGTTCGCGGCGACCCGCGCGGATCAGGTCGGCGCGGTTGGGCGGGAAGAGATGGGCGATCGGGTTCATCCCGGCGCTCCGGCGAGGCGCTCGGCGAGGGCCACGATGCGGTCCGACACGGTGGCCGGGAGCGCCAGGCCGATCGTTGCCGCGATCGCCAGATGCAGCGCGAGCACCGTCTGCACCGCGCGATTGGGCGCCGGCCCGTGGGCCGCGCCGCCGCGAAGGCAGCCGCCGAGCAACGCACAGGACAACAGGAGAAATGGCAGCAGCAGCGCCGGCGCGTGGGCCAGTGTCGCCTCGAGGATCAGCACGGCGGCGGCGAAGAGACCGAACGGGGGAACGCAGGCAGCGGCGAGCATGGTCGCGAGCCGCAGCCAGCCGCCTGACAGTCGGCCCGCCAGCACCCTGGCTGGCAGGGCGAACGACGCTGCCAGCAACCCGACCAGGCCAGCCTGCAGTCCCGCGGCGCCACCGGTGCCGAAGGCGAATACCACCAGTCCGGACACGCCGAGGCCGGCGGCGGCATCGCGCCTCGCACCTGCGGGGCACGCCCACACCAGCCCCGCCCCGATCGCGACCGACAGCAGCCCTGACAGCAGCAGCGTACCGTCCGCAATCGACGCCAGGCCGCTGCCGACCAGCAGCAGCCGCGCCCGCAGCAGCAGGGCGAAGGAGGCCAGCGGCAGCAGCCCGGCCATCAGCGACGCAAACGGGGCGTCGGCCTGGGCGCCTGCCGCCGCCAAGGCGCTGGCGAAGGGCGCCGCACCACCCAGGGCCAGGAAGCCCAGCAGCAGCATGCCGGCGCCGGCGGGCGCCATGCCGACATGCAGCAGTGACAGGCCGAGCAGGCAGCCGGCGATCGCCATCGACTGCAACCGCAGCAGCCGCCAGGACGCGAGTGCCGCGACCGAACCGCGTGCGAGACCGGTGGCGAGCGAAGACAACAGCGCGAGAGCGGCCAGCGCGGCTGTTGCGCAGGCGAGGTCTGCGCAGGCGGTGGCCAGCAGCGAGGCGCCCGTCATCAGCGCAGGGATCGCGCGCGCCAGCCGCAGGCGGCGGCCGGCGAGGCCCGCGAAGTCAGGGTCGCCGGCGCAGGCGGCCGACGACAAGGCGCCGAGCAGTGCCGCGACGCAGGCGAACCCGGATGCGGCGTCGAGGGCCGGCTGCGCCGGCGACAGGGCGAGGGCGAGCGTCAGGACCCCGACTGCCGGTGCGAGAAGCCGAAACGGCAGGCCTGTGCGGACCGGCAGCGTTGCCAGCAGCAATCCGCCGCCGACCGAGACCACGGACGCGTCGAACGGGCGATCGATCACGGCAGGCCTCCGGCACGACCGATCGTCAGTGCGGCGACCAGCAGCACCGTAGGGGTCAGGAGCAAGCTCGCGCCCATCGACGCCAGCGGCGCGGACGAAGCGCAGGCCAGCAGCACCAGGCCGTCGGCGGCGGAGGCCAGGCGGCCCAGGCACAGGGCGGGGCTTCCTTGCCGGCTTGCCGACAGCAGGCCCAGCAAGGTTGCGGCGAGCCCCAGCGCCGTTGCCTGGCGGCCCGACTGTTGCGCCAGAGCCGAGACCGTGAAGACGGCCAGGGACGTCAGTGCGAGGCCGATGCCGAGCAGCGGGAGCGAGGCGATCGGAGCCGGCCTCGCCACGGTGCTGCCGGTGCGGCGGTCGAGACGCGCGAGCACGACGCCGATCCGAGCGGCCAGTCCCAGCAGGATGGCGGCGCCGGCGAGCAGGATCGCCGCTCTTGCCGGGGATGCCCCGAAGGCGGCGGCCGACACCGCCGTGGCGGTCGCCGCCAGATGCCAGCGCAGCAGCGACACCGAAGCCGCCAGCCCCGCCGCGCGCAGCATGGCGAACGAGAGCACCACCACGAAGGCTGCGGCCAGGGCGACCAGGCCCGGTCCGGTCATTCGAGACGCTGCCCGATCAGGACGAAGACGCCGCTCAGCAACGCCAGCAGCGACGCTGCGCGCAACGAGGCCAGCCGCCAGGATGGACGCCAGCTCGCGAGCATGAAGCGACCGCTGCCGAGCAGGATCGCCAGCAATGCGATCTTGACCGGCCACAGCAGCAAGGCTGCGAGCCATGCGATCGGCCCGGCACTCGACGGGGTCGTGCTCCAGGGTGGCAGCAGGCAAGCCACCAGGTCGAGCCAGACCAGGAGGCGGAGTGTCGCTACCGGTCCGGCGAGATCGGCCTCGGCGCCGGTATCGGCGAGCGCGGTGAGCGCCAGCGCCAGTGCGACCAGCCCGAGCGGCACGGCGGCGGCACTCGGCGCGGCCTCGATGGCCGCATCGAGCCCCGGCCTGCCGGCGATCAGCGCCAGCGCGAGCGACGCGAGCAGCAAGGCAGGGATCGACAGCACGACGGCACCGAGCGAGCGGCCGGCGGAGACTGGAGGGGCGCCCCACTCCGACGCGACCCGCCCGGCGGCGAGGAGCAGGGCGATCAGGGGAAGGTCGTCGAGCGGACCGGTCAGCATGCCGGTCGCGAACGATGGGACCAGCAACGCGGCAGCAGCGGTCAGCGCGAAGGATGCCAGCATCGAGGGCGAGGCGTTCGCGTCCGGCGATCGGAGTGGTGATGCGATCGAGCGCCAGCCGTGGCCGAACGGAGCCGGTGAGCGTGCTTCGAGCAGCCGCTCGCTCGCCCTGGCCAGGTCGGAGACGAAGGGCGCGGTCGACAGGAGTGCCACGTGGACAGCGGTCGCGGCGGTCGCCAGCAACAGGTGCGGCAGGTCAGCCACTGCGGCCACCGATCGCCAGGACGGACGCGGCCAGGACGGAGGCAAGCAGCAAGGCGAGCAATCCGGGTCCCGCCGGGAGCAGGAGCCGGTCAAGCGCCGTCCCTGACCGGGCCGTTCGCCGGAGCGCACGCAGACCCGCCGCGGCGGCGGTGCGCCAAGCAGGCGCCTGCGAGCGGTCGGCCCGGCCGGCGCCTTCTCCGGGCAGCGTCGTCCCGGCGGCGAGCCCGAGCGCGGACAGCACGAGGCGCGCAAAGCCCGGCGCACTGGCCTGCGCGCGAGGTTCGCCGAACGGCAGCCATTCCGGCGGCGGTCCGGCGCCGCCGTCCCAGGCCGGCGCTTCCGCGGCCGGACCGGTGCGCCGGGCGGCCCAGAGCGCCAGCGCGGCAGGGCCGGCCAGCAGCACCAGGGTCGCCAGCGGTGAGAAGAGGGTACCGCCCGCGACCGCCTGCACCGAGAACGGACCTGCACGCGAGGCCATGGTGGCGCCGGTCAAGGCCGCCACCACCGGATCGTAGAAGCGGAGCAGCGGTCCGGGCAGCAGCGCTCCCAGCAGGAGGAGGACGGCGAGTGCGCTCATCGCCCGCAGCATCGCCGGGCGTGCCTCGGAGGCTGCCGCACCGCGCGGCGTGCGCGGCCGGCCGCCGAACGTGACCCTGACCAGCCGGTAGCCGGCGACGAGGCCGAGGCTGAGTGCCAGCCCGAGCGAGGCAAGCGCCACCGCGAGGATCACCGGTGTCGCGAGGCCGCCGAAACGCTGCGCCGACAGAAGCGACTGAACGACGAGCCAGATGGGCGCGAACCCCGCCAACGGGGGCAGACCCACGATGGTGCCGCCTGCGACCAGTGCTGCGAGCATGGTTCGCGGCATCGGTTGCTGCAGGCCGCCGAGCGCGCCGAGCCAACGGCTGCCCGCCTGTTCGGCCACCGAGGCGGTCGCGATCGAGGCGAGCGGGATCGCGCAGGCCAGTTGCAGCACGAGCAGGCATCCGGCGGCGAGAGACGCCGAGGCGATGGCCGGCAGATCGGCCGAACGGGCTGCGAGGGCGACGCCGAAGCCGGTCAGGGCCACGAAGCCGCCCAGCCCGGACAGCCCGGTCAGGACCGTTTCCAGCGATCCCGCCCTGACGGCGCGCACCCCGCGCTCGATCCCGCCCGCGAGCCCTGACGCGGCCACGATCAGGCCCCAGGCAAAGGGGGATGGCCCGCTCAGGTCGAACAGGACACGCACCAGCAGGAAACTCCCGAGGACCGGCAGCAGGGCGCCGCCGATCCCCTCACCACCGGCGCCGATCAGCATCAGGACCGGGACGAGCACGAGCAGGACCGGTGTCGATGGTCCGGCGGCCCCCGTCGCCGTTCGCATCGCCGGCAGCGAGTCCTGCGGCAGCAGGCCGGTATGGGGCAGCAGCCCTGCCAGCGACGCTGCGAGCGTGAACACCAGCGCGACCACGCCGGGCCGGCCGCTGGCGAGCCATGCAAGCCCTGCCCCGATCACCAGAAGAGAAGCGTTGCCGGCACAGAGCACCAGCAGCGACGCCGCCATCAGGACTGCCAGCCGCCAGGCGTGGGTCGCGGAGACGGTGACGGAGGTGGCGGCGGCGGCGAGGGCGGCGGCCGGGAGGAACGCGAGCGAGATGCGATCGATGGCGAAGACGGAAGGCTGCCCCGGGAAGCCGATCGGCAGGGTCAGCGACGCGGGCGCGTTCCAAACTCTGCCGGCGAGGCCGGCGAGCAAGGCGACGGCGCAGATCGGCGCGATCGCGGCGGATACGGCGGGCATCGTCGAGCCGGCGAGGGCCACGCCGAGCAGGGCGAGTGTGGCGAGCAGCAGGACGAGGAGGATGAGCAGTGACAGCGCCGGGACCTCGTTGAGGCGGATGCGACTCCGGGATGTCACAGCCTACAGGAACGACGCATGCTGATCTTCCGAAGCGGGACGAGATGATGGCTGAACCGGACTGGCTGAGCTGGACGCGGGAGCTGCAGGCGATTGCCCAGACGGGCCTCGCGTTCACCCGCGACGCCTATGATCGCGAACGTTACGAGAGCCTGCGCGGGCTGGCGGCGTCGATCGCCGCCGCTCACACGGACGCTTCGAAGGTGCGTATCGAAGGGCTGTTTGCGGATCAGACCGGCTATGCCACGCCGAAGGTCGATGTACGAGGAGCCGCCTTCGACGAGCAGGGGCGGGTGCTGATGGTGCGCGAGCGCGCGGATGCGGATCGCTGGACGCTTCCGGGCGGCTGGGCGGACGTGAACCTCACGCCGGCCGAGAACGTGGTCAAGGAGATGCGCGAGGAGAGCGGCCTGCAGACGCAGGTGCGCAAGCTCGCCGCCGTCTGGGACCGGACGCGGCAGGGGCACCCGGGCGAGATGTTCTCCTGCTACAAGTTCTTCTTCATCTGCGACATCGTCGGCGGGGCCGCCGGGAGCGGACCGGAGACGTCGGCGGTCGACTGGTTCGCCTTGGCGGACCTGCCCGGAGATTTGTCGCTCGGGCGCGTGCTGCCGGAGCAGGTGCGGCGCATGTTCGCGCACGTCGGCGACGACGCGCTGCCGACCGACTTCGACTAGCCGTGTCCGAGGGGCGCTGGCGGTTCTTCATCGATCGTGGCGGCACGTTCACCGACGTGGTCGCACGAAGTCCGGACGGGCGGACCGTGACGCGCAAGGTGCTGAGCGAGGGCGTGCGCGGGCCGGACGCGGCGATCAGGGGGATCAAGGAGGTGCTCGGCGTGGCACTCGACCAGCCGGTTCCGGCGGGGCTGATCGAATGCGTGAAGATGGGCACGACGGTGGCGACCAACGCGCTGCTGGAGCGTCGTGGCGAGCGCACGCTGCTGCTGGTCAACGAGGGATTTGCCGACTTGCTGCGGATCGGCAATCAGGCGCGGCCGCTTCTGTTCGCCCTGCGTATCGTCCTGCCGGAGATGCTGTACGAGGTGGTGCGGGAGGTGCCCGGGCGGGTCGGTGCGGATGGGAGCGAGGTGGCTCCTCTGGGAGAGGCGGCGGCGCGCAGCGTGTTGGCGGACGCGGCTGCTTGCGGCATGCGGGCGTGCGCGATCGCGCTGATGCATGGCTGGAAGTATCCAGGGCACGAGCGGCGGCTGGCCGAGCTGGCGCGGGAGGCGGGGTTTGCGCAGGTCTCGACGAGCCACGAGGTCAGTCCGCTGCTGCGGCTGATCCCGCGTGCCGAGACCACGGTGGTCGACGCCTACGTCTCGCCGATGGTGCGGCGCTATGTCGGACAGGTGGCGGCCGAGCTGCCCGGCGTCGCGCTCCATTTCATGCAGAGCAACGGCGGGATGGCGGAGGCGGGGGCGTTCGGCGGCAAGGACGCCGTCCTGTCGGGTCCCGCCGGCGGTGTGGTGGGCGCCGTGCGTACGGCGGCGAGCGCGGGGCTTGACCGGGTCATCGGCTTCGACATGGGCGGGACGTCGACGGACGTGGCACTGTACGCGGGGGCGTTCGAGCGCAGGCTGGAGACCGAGATCGCCGGCGTGCGGATGCGTGCGCCGACCATGGCGATCAACACGGTGGCCGCCGGCGGCGGCTCGGTGCTGCATTTCGTCGGCGCGCGCTGCCGCGTCGGGCCGGACAGTGCCGGGGCGGACCCGGGACCGGCGGCCTATGGGCGGGGCGGCCCGCTGACGGTGACGGACGCGAATGTCTGCGTGGGCAAGATACAGCCCCGGCATTTCCCGGCGCTGTTCGGGGCTTCGGGCACCGAGAGGCTGGACGCGGCGGCGGTCGGTGACGGGTTCGCGGCGCTGGCGGGGGAGATCGGCGGCGATCCGCGCGAGGTCGCGGAGGGCTTCCTGCGCATCGCGGTGTCGAACATGGCCAACGCGATCAAGCAGGTTTCGGTGCGAAGGGGTCATGATCCGGCGCGTTTCGCGCTGCACTGCTTCGGCGGCGCGGGCGGTCAGCATGCCTGCCTGGTCGCCGACGAGCTGGGCATCGGGACGGTGCTGGTCCATCCGCTCGCAGGCGTGCTCTCGGCCTACGGCATGGGGCTCGCGGACCAGGTGGTGATGCGCGAGGTCGCGGTGGAACGGCGTCTGGATGCGGACTGCCTCGCGGCGGTGTCGGCGATGGCGGATGAGCTGGTGCGTGACGCCATCGCCGATCTGGGCCGGCAGGGTGCCGAGCCGGCGCGGGTGCGGGCGGAGACGAGGCTGCATCTCCGTTACGAGGGGACGGAGGCGGCGCTGCTGGTGCCGCTCGGGACGCTTGACGGGCTCGTGGAGGATTTCACCGAGGCGCATCGACAGCGGTTCGGGTTTGCGACGCCGGACCGGCCGGTCGTGGTGGAGGCGGTCGAGATCGAGGCGATCGAGCCCGGCGAGGGGGTGAGCGACGTGCGGCTGGGGCAGCGCGAGGCCGGCGGTCCGGAAGCGATCGAGGAGGTGGACATCTGGAGCGGCGGCCGGGCGCTGCGCGCGCCGGTGTTCGACCGCCCGGGCCTGCGCGCAGGCGATCGGATCGAGGGGCCGGCGCTGGTGATCGCCGCGAGCGACACGACGGTGGTCGAAGCGGGGTGGGAAGCGGAGGTGAGCCCGCTTGCCCATCTGTTGCTGCGGCGGACCGGCGCAGGCCGCAGCAGGGCGGCGGACGGCGCGCGGGCGGACCCGGTGTCGATCGAGCTGTTCAACAACCTGTTCATGAGCGCGGCCGAGCAGGCGGGTGCGGTGCTGCAGAACACGGCGATGAGCGTGAACATCAAGGAGCGGCTCGACTTCTCGTGCGCGATCTTCGATGCGGCCGGCAGCCTGATCGCGAACGCGCCGCACGTCCCGGTGCATCTCGGCGCGATGGGCGAGAGCGTGCGGGTAGTGCTGAGAAATCGCGGCACGACGCTCAAGCGGGGCGACGTCGTGGCGCTGAACAACCCGGCCAACGGGGGGACGCATCTGCCTGACGTGACGGTGGTCACGCCGGTGTTCGGCGAGACGGAGATCAGGTTCCTTGTCGCGTGCCGCGGGCATCACGCCGACATCGGCGGCATCACGCCGGGTTCGACGCCGCCCGACTCACGGGTTCTGGCGGAAGAGGGGGTGGTCATCGACGATTTCCTGCTGGTGGATGGCGGCCATTTCCGGGAGAGCGAGTTCCGGGCGCTGCTGACGGGAGCGGTCCATCCGGCGCGCAGCCCGGACGTGAACGTGGCCGACGTCAAGGCGCAGATCGCGGCCAACGAGACCTGCGCGCGCGAGATGGCGCGGGTTGTCGCGCAGTACGGGTGGGAGACGGTGCGAGCCATGATGGGGTTCGTGATGGATCATGCCGAGGCCTGCGTGCGGCGCGTGATCGACCGGCTGCCCGACGGCCGCTTCGACACTGTCATGGATGACGGCGCCCCGCTGCGGGTCTCGATACGGGTCGACCGGGTGGCGCGGGCGGTGACGGTGGATTTCACCGGGACTGGCGGGCAGCATGCGGGGAACTTCAATGCGCCGGCGGCGATCACGCGGGCCGCGGTGCTGTACGTGTTCCGCTGCCTGGTGGGCGAGGACATCCCGCTCAACGACGGCTGCCTCAGGCCGGTGACGCTGTGCATTCCGCCGGGCAGCTTCCTGTCGCCAGGGCCGGACGCGGCGGTGGTGGCCGGCAACACCGAGGTGAGCCAGGCGGTATGCAACGCGCTGTTCGGGGCGCTGGGCGCGGTGGCGTCGAGCCAGGCGACGATGAACAACTTCCTGTTCGGCGACGCGAGGCGGCAATATTACGAGACGATCTGCGGGGGTGCCGGCGCAGGTCCCGGGTTCGACGGGCAGTCGGCGGTGCAGACGCACATGACCAACACTCGGATGACCGATCCGGAGGTGCTGGAGCTGCGGTATCCGGTGCGGCTGGAGTCGTTCTCGATACGGCGCGGGTC
>CAXTSH010000093.1:7778-12791 GCA_964246925.1 uncultured Acetobacteraceae bacterium | reverse complement strand
TTGCCGTGAAACCCGAACGGCACCCGCACCGGTAGCGGGATCGTGGCGACCGGGATGTCGGAGAAGTTCCTCCCGTCGAGAATGACGACGTCGGACGCATCGCGTCCGGCGTCGTAGACGAACGACATCACCCAACCGTCATCCTCGTCCGTCGACCCCTCGCGCTCGACGAACACGGGCTCCAGCGTGGCGCATCCCGGACCATAGTCGTGCACCTCGGTCCGGCCGGTGCCGACCTCGTGTTTGTAGGCCGGTCCGAAACGAACACCCGCCTCCATGGCAGCCGTGTAGCCGAACCGGTAGTTCCTGCCTGCGAAAGCGTCGTTCAGGCGCGGAAACTCGCAGCCGCGCTGCTCCAGCATTGTCTCACGAAGCTCCCCTGCAGGCAGATTGATGCGCCACCGGACGAGCGTGGGATCGCCCTCGTTCGGGCCGCGCCGCTCGCGCTCGAACATCCGCGGATGCCGCACCACGTCGATGACGACCTCGTCGCCGTCGTCGAACGCGTTCATCACGTGAAAGACGTAGCATGAGGGCGCCTCGACCCACCGCAGCTCCGACACGTTACCATCGCGCGGCAGCAACCCGATCTGCGGCCGGCGCGCGGGATTCCACGCAAAGGGAAAACTGCGTCCGACGCTCGCTTTCTCAAAGGTGACCGGCAGGTCCAGAACAATGATCTTCGTCGCGGTGAACGCCATGTCGTGTACCATCGGGCAATGCGGCGCCGGAATCGACGCGACCGTCCTCGCCAGTCCCTCCCGGTCCACTACAAGGTAGCTCAACGCCTGCAGGCCCGGCTCATAGGTCACGACATGGAGTTGCCCACTGACCGGGTCGCGCTTGGGATGGGCGGCGAAGCCATGGCGCAACGTGCCGTTCAGGTCGGAGCGGGCGACGCTTTCAAGATTGTAGCTCAATTCGACCGGCAGGCCGCCCGCCTCGACGATGGCGTAGGTGCGTCCGCCGATGTCGATGATGTTGGTGTTGGCGGTGTTCTCGCGCGGCCCGTTGCGCGGCCCGGGCAGGCCCGGACGGCCGAGACGTGGCGCGATGCTGTCGGACACCACGAACCGGTTGCGATACCATTCCGCCTTGCCGCCGCGCAGACGCAGCCCGTGCGCCATGCCCGAGCCCGTGAACCAGTGGTAATGCGCCCCCTCCTGCATCCCGACCGGGTTCGGACCGATGCGCAGCAGCCGGCCTTCGAGTTCCTCCGGGATCCGCCCCTTCACCGGCAGGTCCAGCACGGTTGTCTCTTCGGCGACCGGTGCAAAGTTCCCCTCCAGATAGGGGTTGCCAGGCGGCAGAGCCACAGGTCCTTCGAGGACGTCCATCACCATGAACTCGCCAATGTGATAAGCAATCACATACGTGTTTGCCGCGCCTGTCAACAAGAAGTAATAGGTAATCACATGACGTGCCCAACCGCCCGGACGGCCAGGCGAGCCGCCACCTACCATCATGGCGACCTCCGCGCGGCCCTGATGCTGGCGGCACGTGAGGCGCTCGAGACCACCGCGCCGGAATCGATCTCGCTGAAGTCGCTCGCACTCGGCCTCGGGGTGTCACAACCGGCGCCCTACCGGCATTTCGACAGCCGCGAAGCGCTCCTGACCGCGGTGGCGACCGACGGCTTCGAGCAGTTCCGCGCCGAGCTGGCGGCGGCGTGGAAAGGTCCGCCCGAGGACGGGTTTGAGCGATCCTGTCTCGCCTATCTGAGCTTCGGCCGCACGAATCCGGGTCTCTACCGGCTGATGTTCGCGTCGCGACTACTCGCAGCGACCCGCGACGAGGCGCTCAGGAAGGCGTCGACAGCCTCATTCGACCTTTTGCTGGAACAGATCTCACGCAGCACCGCCCCGGAACATGTCCGCGCTACCGCGCTGTGGGTCTGGTCCACGTTGCACGGGCTCGTCATGCTGGAGGCGGAGAACCTCGCCTCCGGTCCGGAGCGAGAGCAGGGCGGCGCAGCGCACATCGTGCGCCGAATGGCCGCCGTGCTTGCCTCTCACGATCCCTTGAGATCGATTGACAACGCGACCTGAATTTTGCGCCTTCATGTGCCAAGCTCGCTTCACCCGATTGGGAGAAAAAACTGTGGACACGCCAGGCGACACCAGTCCCAAAATGACCACGGCGTTCGGCCGAACCATCGAAAACAACCAGAATTCCCTGACCGCCGGTCCGCGCGGGCCGATGCTGATGCAGGACTACCACCTCATCGAGAAGATGGCGCATTTCAATCGCGAGCGCGTGCCGGAGCGCGTCGTGCACGCCAAAGGTTACGGCGGCTACGGTACGTTCACCGTGACGAAGGACATCTCGCATCTGACCTGCGCCAGACTGTTCTCCGCCGTCGGCAAGCAGACCGAGATGTTCGCCCGCTTCTCGACCGTGGGCGGCGAGTCGGGATCGGCCGACACCGCGCGCGATCCGAGAGGCTTCGCACTGAAGTTCTACACCGAAGAGGGCAACTGGGACCTCGTCGGCAACAACACACCGATCTTCTTCATCCGCGACCCGCTGAAGTTCTCCGATTTCATTCGCACCCAGAAGCGCGATCCCGGCACCCACCTCAAGCCGCATTACCGCCGCTGGGACTACTGGAGCCTGTCGCCCGAGGCGCTGCACCAGGTGATGTTCCTCTACAGCGATCGCGGAACGCCGGTCTCCGCCCGCTTCATGAACGGCTACGGCTCGCACACCTTCTCGTTCTGGACCGCCGATGGCCACCGTCACTGGGTCAAGTTCCACCTCAAGACCCAGCAGGGCATCAGGAACTTCACCGACGCCGAGGCGGCCGAAATGACCGGCAAGGATCCGGACTTCTCCACCCAGGACGTGATCCAGGCGATCGATCGCGGCGAGTTCCCGAGATGGACGATGTTCGTCCAGGTCATGCCGGAAGCGGAGGCCGACACCTACCGGATCCATCCCTTCGACCTGACCAAGGTCTGGCCGCACCAGGACTATCCGCTGCACGAGGTCGGCGTGATGGAACTCAACCGCAACGTGGAGAACTACTTCGCCGAGGTCGAGCAGGCGACTTTCGAGCCGTCCAACGTGGTTCCAGGCATCGGCTTCTCGCCCGACAAGGTGCTGCAGAACCGGGTGCTGTCGTACAGCGACGCGCACCGCTACCGGCTCGGCAGCGTCAACTACGACCAGATTCCGGTCAACCGGGCGAAGGCGGCGCACGCCGCCACCTATCACCGCGACGGCAGGATGCGCGTCGACGGCAACGGGGCTGGCCGCGTCGACTACGAGCCGAACTCCTTTGGCGGCCCGGTCGAGAACCGAGGCATCCAGGAGCCGCCGCTGCGATTGACCGGCGACGCCGCCCGTTACGAATACCAATGCGACGACGAAGACTATTACGGCCAGCCGCGGAACTTCTGGGAAAAGGTCCTCGACGACACCGGCCGCGCGCACCTCGTCGAAAACATCGTCGGTTCCATGACCAACCCGATGATGGCGATCGAGAACCCGCGACCGATCCAGGAGCGGATGCTGCGTCACTGGTACAAAATCCACCCCGATTTCGGGGCTGCGGTCGCCAAGGGGATCGGGATGGAACCGATGCAGGTGGCCGCCGAATAGCCGACGCGCCGGCTGACGCCGCTCGCCGCGGCGGCGTCAGCCCGTTCTCAAACCCGGCATCTCGCTTGCATCAACCGGTGTTGCAACCCGACACCGGACAGCGAGCAAGCCATGATCCCGACCACCCGCCGGACGACCCTCAAGCTCGCCGGCGCAGCCCTCGCGGCGCCAGCCATCATCCGCCCCGGCTGGGCTGCCGACACCGTGAAGCTCGGCTGCCTGTTCTCGTCGTCGGGTACGATGGCCAACCTAGAAGGCCGCCTCAACTACGTGGCCCGCATGGCGGCCGACGAACTCAACGCCTCAGGCGGCGTGCTCGGACGCCAGGTCGAAATCGTGGTGACCAATCCCGCCTCCGACTGGCCCACCTACGCGCAGATCGGACGCCAATTGCTGCAGGAGCAGAAGGTCGCGGCCCTGTTCGGCTGCTGGACCTCGGTCTCGCGCAAGTCCGTGCTCCCCGTCGTCGAGCAGAACGACGGCCTGCTCTACTACCCGCTTCACTTCGAGGGCGAGGAGAACTCCAAGAACGTCGTCTACCTCAACTCGCCCCCGTCGAGTTCGGTCCTCCCCGCGGTCGACTACCTGATGGGTCCCGACGGCGTCGGCGCCAAGCGCTTCTTCATGATCGGCAGCGATTATGTCTGGCCGCGCACCATCAACAAAATCCTCAAAGGCTACTGGGGCACCAAGGGCATCACCGCCGCGTCCTGGCAGGAGCAGTACGTCCCGTTCGGCTTCAGCAACTTCCAGAACCTGGTCAACCAGGTCCGCAGCTTCGCCGGCGCCGGCGGCGGCCAGCCGATCGTCGTGCTCACCGTTGTCGGCAGCTCGATCCCGGACTTCCTGCGCGAATACACCAACCAGGGCATCAAGCCGACCGACATTCCCGTCCTCGGCCTCGACATGGTCGAAGCCGACCTCGAAGGCCTCAAGACCGACGGCCTCGTCGGCACGCTCAATTGCTGGGCCTACCTCCAGAACGCTCCAGGCCCGCGCAACAAGGCGTTCCTGGCCGAATGGGCCGCCTACGTGAAGAAGTCGGGTGCCCCCTACAGCCCGACCACCGTCATCGACCCGATGGTTTCGACCTATGACGGCGTGCATCTCTGGGCGCTGGCCGCGAAGAAAGCGGGCTCGTTCGACGTGCCCGCGATGCGCGCTGCCTTTCCGGGCCTGAGCTTCGCCGACCCGTCCGGCTACACGCTCGCCATGAACGCCGCGAACAACTACGTCTCTCGCGGCGTCTTCATCGGCTCGGTCAACGCCAATCAGGGTTTCGACGTGCTCTGGCAGTCCAAGGGCACGCCCAAGCCCGTCCCTTTCAGCCCCTACACATGAAGCTTCGGGGGGGGGGGGGGGGGGCCCGGGGCGGGGGGGGGGGGGGGGGGGCCGGCCGCCGCCGGCCGC
>CAXTSH010000093.1:0-7768 GCA_964246925.1 uncultured Acetobacteraceae bacterium | reverse complement strand
CCGGGGGGGCGCTGGCCCCCACCCCCGGTTTACAAACGCCTAGCTTGGGGGGGGGTCCTGGGGCAGCCCCCCGCCTCCTTCTTCTTTTCTGCCGAGCAGAAGCGGCAGACCTCTGCGAGGACCCGCTCACCGGCCTCCGTACCATCGAGGCAACAGCACCCACCGACGCCGACCGGGACCTCCGAACGGTGCAAGCGTACGCCACCCACACGCTGACCTGCCCCGACGGCACGACCGCGCGGCTGCCAAGCCTGCGCGCCAGGCGCGTGATCGAGGAGGTGACCGCCGCGCTGACCCTGTTCGCCTCCGGCGAGAGCCGCCAGGACAGGCTCGGCGCAGTCGCCACCCTGGCCCGCCACAGCGACACTCTCCCGCCCGGCCTGGTGCAGACGGCACTCGCCCGCACGCACGACCCCCAGGTCGCCGCGTCGCTACGCGAACTCATCGTGCAAGCCGGCCTGCACGCACCCGGCCTCGTGCCGCGCATCGCCGCCATCAAGGCACTCGGTAGCGACGCGACCGAACGCAACGCCACCACGCTCGCCGCGCTGAGCACCGACCCCGCCTACGCCGCCGACCCGCGCGTGAAGGCCGCCCTGGCCCGCTCGCTGACCCGCGTGCATATCTGGCTGACCATCGGCAACGTGCTCTCGCTCCTCTACAACGGCCTGAGCGCCGGCAGCGTGCTGTTCATGTCCTCGGTCGGACTTGCGATCATCTTCGGCCTGATGGGCGTCATCAATCTCGCCCAGGGCGAACTGATCATGATCGGCGCCTACGTCACCTACTGCGTGCAGCAGACGCTCCGCACCATCGCCCCCAATTGGACCGACTGGTACCCAATCCTGTCGATCCCGATCGTCTTCGCCGCCACCGGCCTGGTCGGCATCGCGATCGAAGTGGCGGTCATCCGCCATCTCTACCGGCGTCCGTTGATGACCCTGCTCGCCACCTGGGCCATCAGCCTCCTGCTGATCAACCTGGTGCGCGTGGTGTTCGGCACCCAGAACCTCGAGTTCCTGACCCCGCCCTATCTCGTCGGCGGCACAAGGGTCGTGGGCGAGTTCCTGGTCACCTGGAACCACGCGGTCGCGATCGCAAGCGCCGTCATCGCCTTCGCCGCCACCGCCGCCCTGCTCCGCTTCACCGACCTCGGCCTCTTCATCCGCGCCGTCACCCAGAACCGCGCCATGGCGGGCTGCGTCGGCGTCTCCACCCGACGCACCGACATGATCGCCTTCGGCTTCGGCGCCGGCCTGGCCGGCCTGGGCGGCCTCGCCCTCTCGCCGATCTACAACGTCAATCCGTCGATGGGCACCGGCTTCATCATCGACAGCTTCATGGTCGTCGTGCTCGGCGGCGTCGGCAGCCTGCTCGGCACCGCGCTCGCCTCGCTCGGCATCGGTCTCGTCAACGTCGGCATCGAACCGTTCTACGGCGCGGTCGCCGCCAAGGTGATCGCACTCCTGCTGATCATCCTGATCATCCAATGGCGTCCCGAGGGCCTGGTCCCCGCGCGCGGACGCCGATGACACGCAAGCTCGACCGCACCACGCTCCTCGCCGCCTCCCTTCTCACGCTGCTGCTGATCGGTCTCCCGACGCTCCCGCTGCCGATCTACACCGTCAACCTGGCCGGCCAGGTCATGTGCTTCGCCCTGCTCGCGATGTCGGTCGACCTGATGTGGGGCGGCGCCGGCGTGCTCAGCCTGGGCCACGGCCTGTTCTTCGCCTTCGGCGGCTACCTCGCGGCCATGCACCTGCTGCGCACCGCCTGGCACGCGACCGGCACGCTCCCCGATTTCCTGCTCTTCATGGGCCATGCCGGCTTTCCCGCCTGGTGGCGTTTCGCCGACAGCGCGCCGCTCACCCTGGTCGCCATCCTCACCCTCCCCACGCTGCTCGCGCTGGTGTTCGGCTACGTCTCGTTCCGCTCGCGCGTGAACGGCGTCTATTTCGCCATCATCACCCAGGCGCTCACCTACACCGCCATGCTGCTGATGTTTCGCAACGACACCGGCTTCGGCGGCAACAACGGCCTGACCGGCTTTCACGCCATCGCCGGCCTGCCTGCCGGCGGCCCGCGCGCGGCCGTGCTGCTCGCAACCCTCGCGACCGCCGCCGTGCTGACCGCGCTGATCGCCGGGCGCGCCCTGCTCGCCTCGCGCTTCGGCCGCTTGCTCACCGCGATCCGCGACGACGAGCCGCGCCTGCGCGTCCTCGGCTACGAAACGCTGTGGCTCAAGCTCGCCGCCTGGTGCGCGTCCGCAACCACGGCCGCAATCGCGGGCGCGCTCTACGTCCCGCAGGTCGGCATCATCAACCCCTCCCTGCTCGACCCGTCACTGTCGCTGGAGATCGCGGTCTGGGTCGCGATCGGCGGACGCGGCGGCCTGTGCGGTGCGATCCTGGGCGCGGTCCTGGTCAACCTGCTCAAGTTCTGGATGTCCGCGGCAGCACCGAACGCCTGGCCGTTCGTGCTCGCACTCCTCGTCCTGCTCGTCGTCCTCGCACTGCCCAACGGACTGCTGGACCTGCGCAACCGCTCCCGCGACTGGCTCGGCGACCTCGCCCGCACCCCCCTCGCGCCGGCCCACCGGCGCGCGCTGCGATGAGCATCGCCGTCTCCGCCCTGAACCTGACCGTCGCCTTCGGCCGCTTCCTCGCCATCGACGATCTGAGCTTCCACGCCGAATACGGTCAGGTGCACGGCCTGATCGGCCCCAACGGCGCCGGCAAGACCACGCTGCTCGACGTGCTCACCGGCAAATCCGCTGCCCGCCACGGCCAAGTCCTGCTCGACGGCGCCGACCTCTCCCGTCTGACCGAAGTCGAGCGCGCGCACGCCGGCGTCGGCCGCAAGTTCCAGAAACCCAGCGTCTTCGAAGCGCTCACCGTCGAACAGAACCTCGACCTGGCACTCCGCCTCCACCGCTCGTCCCTCATCCGCGAAATCCTCGCCCCCAGCCAGGCCAAGGAGGCAAGGCTCGCCGCCATCCTCGACACCGTCGGCCTCGCCGCCGAGCGCCGCCGTCCCGCCGGCACCCTCTCGCATGGCCAGAAGCAGTGGCTCGAGATCGGCATGGTCCTCGTGGGCGAGCCCAAGGTGCTGCTGCTCGACGAACCCGTCGCCGGCATGAGCGACGCCGAAACCGAGCACACCGCCCGCCTCGTCCGCAGCCTGCGGACCCCGGAGCGCAGCATCGTCGTCGTCGAGCACGACATGGATTTCGTCGCCCTCGTCGCCGACCGGGTGACCGTGCTCCACGAAGGCCGCACCCTCTTCGAGGGCAGCATGGACCAAGCCCGCAACGACCCGCGCGTGATCGAGGTCTATATCGGCCGATGACCCACCTCGCCATCGAGCGTCTCGACCACCATTACGGCAGCGCCCAGAGCCTGCGCGGCGTCACCCTCGACATCGAGACCGGCCAGTGCCTGGCCCTGCTCGGCCGTAACGGCGCCGGCAAGACCACCCTGCTTCGTTGCCTCGCCGGCCTCGCCCGCCCGACCGCCGGACATATCCGCCTCGAGGACCGCGAGATCACCTCATGGCCATCCCACCGCCGCGCCCGTCGCGGCATCGGCTACGTCCCGCAGGGCCGCGAGATCTTCGCCGGCCTGACGGTCGCCGAAAACCTGCTCATCAGCCGCAAGGCCCAGCGAGCCGACGCCCAAGTCCTCGACGAGGTCTGTGCCCTGTTCCCCGCCCTGCAGACCCTCTGGCGCCGCCGCGGCGGCGACCTGTCGGGCGGCCAGCAACAGCAACTGGCCATCGGCCGCGCCCTGATGGGCCGCCCCAGGCTGCTGGTCCTCGACGAGCCGACCGAAGGCATCCAGCCCTCCATCGTCAAGTCGATCGAGGCAGCCATCGCCCAACTGAAAGGCCGGATGTCGATCCTGCTCGTCGAGCAATACTACCATTTCGCCCGCTCGCTCGCCGACCGCTACGCCGTCCTCAGCCGTGGCACGATCGTCGCAAGCGGCGCAGGCGCCGACATGGACCGCGACGACGTCGCCCGCTTTCTCTCGATCTAGGAAACGCACATGGACCTGGGCCTGAAGGGACGCAGGGCGCTGGTCAGCGGCGCCACCAAGGGCATCGGTCGCGCCATCGCCGAATGTCTGGCCGCCGAAGGTGCGCACGTCGCGATCTGCGCGCGCGACGCCGCCGACATCGACACGGCCGTCGCAACCCTGCATCTCGCCTCCGGAACCGCGCTCGACGTCGCCGACGCCACCGCACTCGCCGCCTGGGTCGAGGCCGCGGCCGAAGCCCTCGGCGGCATCGACATCGTCATCCCCAACGTCAGCGCGCTCGCCGTCAGCGGCCCCGACGCCTGGCAGCAAGGCTACGAAACCGACCTGATGGGCAGCGTCCGCATGGTCGACGCCGCCCTGCCGTTCCTGCGCCGCTCGGACGCCGCCAGCATCGTCATCATCTCCAGCGTGTCAGGCCGCGAAATCGACTTCGCCGCCGGCCCCTACGGCGCCTTCAAGGCCGCCCTGATCCACTACGCCCAAGGCCTCGCCACCCAGCTCGCCGCCGAGAACATCCGCGCCAACACCGTCTCGCCCGGCAACACCTACTTCCCAGGCGGCATCTGGCAGCGCATCGAACGCGACAACCCCGAACTCTTCCGGACCGCGCTGGCGCTCAATCCCACCGGCCGCATGGCGCGTCCCGACGAGATCGCCCGCGCCGTCGCCTTCCTCGCCAGCCCCGCCGCCAGCTTCGTCACCGGCACCAACCTCGTCGTCGACGGTGCGCTCACCCGCGGCGTCCAGTTCTGAACGGAGACACCATGGCCCACCACACGATCCCGCCAACCCCGGAAAACATGGTCCTCGGCTACCTCGACGCCGCCACCCCGCCCATCCTGACCATAGAGTCCGGCGACACCGTCACCCTGACCTCCTTCCCCGCCGGCGGCCACGCGACGCTGCCCGAGCGCTCCCGCGTCCCCGCCGACTACCTCGCCGCCCTGGAGGCCCTCCCCGCCGGCCCCGGCCCGCACTTCATCACCGGCCCCGTTTATGTCAGCGGCGCCAAGCCCGGCGACACCCTGCAGATCGACATCCTCGACGCCAAGCCCAGCATGGATTGGGGCTTCGTCGCCATCATGCCGCTGCTCGGCACCCTGCCCGACGAGTTCACCGACTACGAAACCATCCACCCCACGATCGACCGCGACCGCCGCGTCACCACCCTGCCCTGGGGCACCGAACTCCCGCTCGACCCGTTCTTCGGCATCATCGGCGTCGCCCCGCCGCCGCAATGGGGCCGCTGCGGCTCCCCGGTTCCGCGCGCCTTCGGCGGCAACATGGACAATAAGGAGCTCAAGGGAGGCACCACCCTCTACCTCCCGGTCTTCAACGACGGCGCGCTGTTCATGGCCGGCGACGGCCACGGCGTTCAGGGCGATGGCGAGGTCTGCATCACCGCCCTCGAAACCGGCCTGACCGGCACCTTCCGCCTGACGGTTCGCGACGACTTCCCGCTCAAGTTCCCCTTCGCCGAAACGCCCACCGACCTGATGTCGATCGGCCTCGACGAAGACCTCGACGACGCCGCCAAACAGGCGGTCCGCGAGATGGTCCACCACGTCTGCCGCCAGACCAACCTGACCCGCAACCAGGCCTACATGCTCTGCTCGCTGGCCGGCAATCTGCGCGTCACCCAGACCGTCGACGGCAACAAGGGCGTCCACATGCTGCTCGCCAAGAGCCTGCTGCGGAGCGGCTAACTGTTACCAAAGTGGACGCGTGCGCCAAACGCTGCCACGTTCCAGGACCAGACAGCCAGGACACGCAACGATGACAAAAACCTTGTCGACCGCCGCCCTTGTCGCCGCCCTCGCGCTCGCCGCCTGCAACACGATCTCGGGCGCCGGCCAGGACGTCAAGGCCGCCGGCCAGGGCGTCAGCAACGGCGCCAACGCCGTCAAGAACGGAAGCTGACCCCTCCCAGGTGGACCTGAAGCACCACATCCGGGCTGTCCCGGACTTCCCCAAGCCCGGGATCCTCTTCTACGACATCAGTACCCTGCTCCGGAACCCCGAGGCATGGCAGGTCGCCATCGCCCGCCTGACCCGCATGCTGTGCGCCTATCAGCCCGACCTCATCGCCGGCGTCGAATCACGCGGCTTCCTGCTCGCCGCACCGCTGGCCCTGCAGCTCGCCTGCCCCTTCACCATGATCCGCAAACGCAACAAGCTGCCCGGTCCCACCATCGGTCTCGACTACGCGCTCGAATACGGCGCCGACCGCGTCGAAATCCAGTCCGATGCCGTCCATCCGGGCCAGCGCGTCGTCGTCGTCGACGACCTGCTCGCCACCGGTGGCACCATGGGCGCCGGCATCAAGCTGCTCAGAACCGCCGGCGCCGAGATCGTCGGCGCGCTGGCCATCATCGAGCTCACCTTTCTCGGCGGCCGCGACCGCCTCGACGGCGTCCCGTTCGAGGCCCTCGTCGCCTACGATTCCTGAGTCTCGATCACGCGACCCGACTTCGATCCCGCCTCGATCGCGGCCACGATCACCCGCTCCGCCGCCTCGCGGTCCGCCCACCCCGTCACCTTCACCCACTTGTTGGGCTCCAGATCCTTGTAGCGCGAAAAGAAGTGCTCGATCGACAGCCGCAGGATGTCGGGCAGCTCCTCGATCCGCTCGATCGTCTTGTAGGTCGGATGGATCTTGTCGTGCGGCACGCACACGATCTTCTCGTCATGCCCGCTCTCGTCCTCCATCCGCAACATCCCGATCGGCCGGCAGCGGATCACCGCACCCGGCACCACGTTGGTCGGCGTCAGCACCAGCGCGTCCGCCGGATCGCCGTCATCGGCCAGCGTGCCCGGGATGAAGCCGTAGGCCGCCGGATACGACATCGACGTGAACAGGAACCGGTCGACCATCACCGCCCCGCTGTCCTTGTCGATCTCGTACTTGACCGAAGAACCCTGCGGGATCTCGATCACCACGTTGATGTCCGACGGCGGCTCCTTGCCGGTGCTGATCTTCGAGACGTCCACCAAACCCTCCAAGCACACCAGGGGCTCTGCCCCTGCACCCCGCTGGGGGCAGCGCCCCCAGACCCGCCTAATAAAGCTCCGACAGCTTCAATGACACGCCGATCTCCGGCATCTCCAACACGTCACCCAGGCCGAGCAGACGCTCGACGAACCGCCCGTCTGTCCCGCGCGCCAGGTCCGTCACATTCCCATCCAGCTCCAGGATGACATACCGCTGGATCGTCGCGACCGCCTCGTACTCCCGGCGCTTGACGACCCGATCGATCCGTCCCGAACTCGGACTGACCAGCTCGAACACGACCACCGGATCGTCGAACCAGTATCCTTCGTCCGACGTCCCTGACGGACAGACGACAACGTCGGGATAGCGGAGCGCGTCACCGATCGTCCTCACGCCTGCATCCGGCCCTGCCACCTCCCAGCCCGTTCGCTCCAGCCGATCGGCGAGGGTGCGCAGCAGGCGGAGCTGCAATCGGCTGTGCCTCCGGCCGCCGCCGGTCATTTCGACCGGTCCCGCCCCGTCGAACTCGTAGCGCCCGTTCTGCGCTTCCGCCCAGGGGAAGAACTCGGCAAGCGTCATACCCTTCTGGACGGCTGTATCCATCCCTCGACCCTACCACTTGCGCGGCCCGGACGCATGCGCCATCAACCGCCAAGCCCATGCGCCCGTAGCTCAACGGTTAGAGCGGGCCGCTCATAACGGCTTGGTTGCGGGTTCGAGTCCTGCCGGGCGCAGG
>CAXTSH010000092.1:10677-13168 GCA_964246925.1 uncultured Acetobacteraceae bacterium | reverse complement strand
TGGTGGGCCGGGTGGGGTTCGAACCCACGACCATTCGATTAAAAGTCGAATGCTCTACCACTGAGCTACCGGCCCCCTTTGTGTGGCGGGTCCGGGGCCGCTAGCCCCGGCGGGGTGCAGGGGCTGGCCCCTGCCCTTCCTTGCTACTTCTGGTCGCTGGCGACGCGCATGTGGATGATCCTGGTAGGATCCTGGACCATGCCGCTGCCGCCGCTGCCGCGTTTGACCTTGTCAATCACATCCATGCCGCTGATCACCTGACCCACGATCGTATACTGCCCGTCGAGAGATGGGGCGGGGGCGAACATGATGAAGAACTGGCTGTTGGCGCTGTTGGGATCGCTGGTGCGGGCCATGCCAACCGTGCCGCGTAGGAAGTTGGCGTTGCGGGTGAACTCGGCCGGAAGGTCCGGGAGCTGGCTGCCGCCGGTGCCGGTGCCGGTCGGGTCGCCGCCCTGGGCCATGAAGCCCTCGATCACCCGGTGGAACGGCGTGTTGTCGTAGAAGCCCTGGCGGCAGAGGGTCTTCAGGCGCTCGACCGCCTTCGGGGCGAGGTCGGGGCGGAGCTTGATGACGACCAGGCCCTGCGGGAGGGTCAGGTCGATCAGGTTGCTCTCGTCGGTCGTGGCGGTGCTGTCGGCGCTTGCTTGATCTGACATCGTGATTCCCAGGATGAGGGTTGCGGCGAGAGCCGCGCGCCGGGTGAGCATGGTTGGTCGGACTCCAGGTCTCGCGCTGGTCAGCGAAGGCGGGCGAGCGTCGCCTCGAGCGTGTGGGGCGGGAGAAAGGCCGACAGGTCCCCGCCCAGGCCGGCGATCTCCTTGACCAGGCGGGAGGCGACGAAGCGGTTGTCGCCGGTGGCGACGAGGAAGACCGTGTCGATACTGGGGTCGAGGCGGGAGTTCATGCCGAACATCTGGACCTCGTAGTCGAAGTCGGCAACCGCGCGAAGGCCTCGGAAGACGGTTCGGGCGCCGACCTCGCGGGCGCAGTCGACGAGGAGGCCGTCGAACGGGCGGATCTCGACCGCGCAGCCGTCGAGGTCGCCGCGCCCCGCCATGGCGGCGACCTCGCCGCGCATGAGTTCGGTACGCTCGTCGTGGGTGAAGAGCGGGCCCTTGCCGGCGTTGGCGGCGACGCCAATGACCAGGCGGTCGAGCAGGCGGCAGGCGCGACGGACGATGTCGAGATGGCCGAAAGTGACGGGGTCGAAGGTCCCCGGATAGAGGCCGCAGCGGGCCGGACGAGGCGTGTCAGCCATCGTCCAGGCCAGGGTCTGAGCTCGGGTCGGGGGCGCTGTCGGTGGGCTCTTCCTGGCCGATCGGGTCGTCGGCCTCCGTCAGGGCGCCAGCGCCCAGGGCGTCGGTTTCGGTGGGCTCGGAGTCGGGGCCCTCGAGCGGGTCCTCGAGCACGGTGAAGGCGGTGGCGACGCGCTCCTCGGCGTCGAGCCGGAGGAGGGTGACGCCCATCGCCTGGCGGGCGGTGATGCGGACCTGGTCGGCGGGGACGCGGATGAGGCGGCCGTTGTCGGTGACCAGCATGACGTCGACGCCGTGCTGGACCGGCAGGGTGGCGACAGAGGCGGTGCCGGTGCGCTTGCTGAGTGCGACGTTGGCGATGCCCTGGCCGCCACGGCCGGTGACGCGGTACTCGTAGGCGGAGCTGCGCTTGCCGAAGCCGCCGTCGGTGACGGTGAGCAGGACCTCTTCCTTGAGTTCCAGCTCGGCGAGCCGCTCTTGGGTGAGGTCGGCGCCGCCGTTGGTGTCGTTGGCCGGCTCCTCCGGCTCGGCCTCGATCTCGTCGGCTGCGGCGGCGATGTCGGTGTCGTCGACGGCTTCCTGGCCGCGTCGCCTCGAGATGGCGGTGCGCAGGTAGGCGGCGCGTTCCTGGACGGTGGCGTCGACGTGCTCGAGGACGCAGAGCGAGTTGACCTCGTCGCCGTCGTTGAGACGGATGCCGCGGACGCCGGAACTGTCGCGGCCGGCGAAGACGCGGAGCGCGTCGTCGGTGATCTGAAAGCGGATGCAGCGGCCGCGGCGGGTGGCGAGCAGGACGTCCTGGCCGTCGCGGGCGGTGGCGACGCCGATCAGGTGATCGTTGTCTTCGAGCTTCATCGCGATCAGGCCGGAGGAACGGACGTTGCGGAAGTCGCTGAGGCGGTTGCGACGGACGTTGCCCGAGGCGGTGGCGAAGATGAGGAACAGGTTCTCCCAGAGGCTCTCGTCCTGCGGGAGCGGGAGGACGGTGGTGATCTGGTCGGCGCCGAGTTCGGGGAGGAGGTTGACCAGGGCGCGGCCCTTTGCCGTGGGTGCGGCTTCGGGAAGACGCCAGACCTTTTCGCGGTAGGCCTTGCCGCCCGAGGAGAAGAACAAGACCCATTGATGGGTGTGGGCGATGAAGGAGCGGGTGATGATGTCGTCGCCGCGGCGGCCGGGGGGGCGGGCGGGCGGGCCGGCCGCGGGGGGGGGGGGGGGGGGGCGGGGCGCGGCGG
>CAXTSH010000092.1:0-10667 GCA_964246925.1 uncultured Acetobacteraceae bacterium | reverse complement strand
CCTTTGTTGGGGGGGGGGCTTTTAGGGTGGGGGTTTTTTTGGGGGCGCGGGGGGGGCGGGCGGGGGGGGGGCGGGGGCCGCCGCGGTTCTGCTGGCGGAAGATGTCGAGACCGGTGCGCTTGATGAAGCCGTCCCGGGTGATGGTGACGACCATGCGGCCGGGTTCGACCAGAGACTCCTCGTCCTGGTCGGCGACCGCGTCGACGATGTCGGTCATGCGCGGGGTGCCGATCTCGTCGCGCACTCCTGTCAATTCGTCGCGGATGACTTCGAGGCGTCGCGGACGGCTGCCGATGATGTCGAGGAGGTCGGTGATCCTGCGGGCGAGCTCGCTCAGGTCGGCAGTGATCTTGTCGCGCTCCAGGCCGGTGAGACGCTGGAGGCGCAGGTCGAGGATGGCCCTGGCCTGGGTTTCGGTAAGCTTGACGCGGCCACCGACGATCGTGTTGGCGACGTCGTCGATCAGGGCGAGCAGGGGTTCGACACCTTCCGAGGCGAAGTCGCGTCCCATCAGGGCCGCGCGCGCGGCAGCGGCGTCGGGAGAGGCGCGGATGGTGCGAATGACCTCGTCGATGTCGTCGACGGCGATGGCGAGGCCGACCAGGACATGGGCGCGCTCGCGGGCACGGGCGAGGTCGTAGCGGGAGCGGCGAAGCACGACCTCCTCGCGGAAGGCGAGGAACAGGTCGAGGCATTGCCTGAGGCCGAGAAGTCTCGGCTGGCCGCGGTCAAGGGCGAGCATGTTGACGCCGAACGAGGTCTGCAGCGTGGTGAAACGGTAGAGGTTGTTGAGCACGACTTCTGGGGTGGCGTCGCGCTTGAGCTCGATGACGATGCGCATGCCGGAGCGATCGCTCTCGTCGCGAATGTCGCTGATGCCGTCGAGCGTTTTGGCGCGGACCAGTTCGGCCGTGCGTTCGAGCAGAGTGGATTTGTTGACCTGGTAGGGGATCTCGGTGACGACGATCGCGGTTCGGTCGCGGCGGATTTCCTCGATGCCGGCGCGAGCCCGGATGGTGATGGAGCCACGGCCGGTTTCAAAGGCCTGGCGGATGCCGGCGCGGCCGAGAATGATGCCGCCGGTGGGGAAGTCGGGGCCCGGCACGATCTGGAGCAGATCCTCCAGCGTGAGGTCGGGGTTGGCGATCAGGGCCAGGGCGGCGTCGATGATCTCGGTGGGGTTGTGGGTCGGGATGTTGGTCGCCATGCCGACGGCGATGCCCTGGCCGCCGTTGATCAGCAGGTTTGGGTAGGCGGCGGGCAGGACGGTGGGTTCCTGCTCGTTCTCGTCGTAGTTGGGCTGGAAATCGACGGTGTCGCGATCGATGTCGTCGAGCAGGAACATCGCGGCGCGCGACAGACGGGCCTCGGTGTAGCGCATCGCCGCCGGACTATCGCCGTCGACGGAGCCGAAATTGCCCTGGCCATCGATGAGCGTGACACGCATCGACCAGGACTGGGCGAGGCGAACCGTGGCGTCGTAGATCGAGGCGTCGCCGTGCGGGTGGTATTTGCCCATCGCGTCGCTGACGATGCGGGCGGACTTGCGGTAGGGCTTGTCGGGGGTGAAGCCGCCTTCCCTGGCGGCGTAGAGAATGCGCCGATGGACGGGCTTGAGGCCGTCGCGCGCGTCGGGCAGCGCACGGCTGACGATCACCGACATCGCGTAGGCGAGGTAGGAGGTGCGCATCTCCTCCTCGATGGTCACGGGCGTGCGGTCGGAGGGTGGCTGGGCGTCGCTCACGGACAGGCCCGTGGCGGAGTCGCAATCTGGGGCACTCTTGGCTTTCGCGGGCAGTTGGTCGGGTCAGCACCTAGCATAGGTGGCGAGGGCTTGCGAAACGGCCACGCGACCGTGATGTCTCAAAATGGTGCGTTGCACAATTGTCTCTTGACCTTGGGCGGGACAGGACTATTTTGTGCGTTGCAGCATTTCCCTGATCTGAAAGGATCATCCGATGTCACTCTCTCAGGCTTACGCATCCACCCATACCGGCTCGACGTCGGGCCTCACCGCGTTGTTCCGGTCGGTGCGCGCCACCATCGCCGGCGCGGTGGCCGAGCAACGGGCGCTGTCCCGTGCACGCCAGGAACTCAATGCCTACAGCGATCGTCAGCTTGCCGATCTCGGCATCAGCCGGGCGGACATTCCGTCGGTCGTGGACGGCAGCTTCGCGCGCTGAGCTACTCAGCGTCGTCCGGGGCGAGGTCGACCGACACGCGCAGCGTGTGCCGGCCCCCGCCAAGGATGACACCAAACAGCGGGCTCACGTCCGAGTAATCGCGACCCCAGCCGAGGACGACGTGCTGGTCCTGGACCAGCAGGTCGTTGGTGGGGTCCAAGCCGAACCAGCCGTGGTCGGGACCTAGCCAGGCGCCGACCCAGGCATGACTGACGTCCGACCCCGGCCGCTTTTCGGCGCCCGGGGCCGGACGTGTTCGTATGTAGCCCGACATGTAGCGCGCGGGCAGACCGAGACCGCGCAGGCCGGCGATCATGAGGTGGGCGAAGTCCTGGCAGACGCCCGCCCGCAGGGCCAGCACGTCGCCGACGGTCGAGCGGAGCGTGGTGACACCGGTCTTGAACTTGAAGTCGCGATGGATGCGGGTGGTCAGTTCGCGCAGGCCGGTCAGGATCGGGGTCCCGGACGGGAAGCTCGCGCGGGCGTAGTCGGCGGCGGCCCGGCTGTGAGGCAGGAGCGGGCTGGGCAGGGTGAATTCGGCGACGGCGCGGGCAGACTGGGCGATGCCGCCGGTGAGGCTGGTCCAGATGGGCGTCGCGTCGTCGGGCGGAGGCCGGTTGACGATGACTGCGACGCGGGAGAGCGCCTCCACCTCGAAATGCGTGTGCGGCCGCTCAATGGTGAGCCAGGCGATGCGGTTGCCGAAATGGTCGAGTTCGTCGCGACGAAAGCTCGCCTGCGGGTCGGTGATCAGCATGCTGGACGCAATCCGCTGAGCGCCGGGCAGATGGCGCGGCAGCAAGTGGGCGAGATGCGAGCCGAGCTCCACCTTACGGGCATAGTCGTAGGTCGTGGTATGGCGGACGCGGTACATCATGTTCCGTCCAGCCTGTGACGAAAGGGGTCCGGGGCCAAGGCCCCGGCGGGGCGCGGGGCAGCGCCCCGCTTTTACTGGAGGGTCTGCATTTCTGGCAGCAGGTCGCTGTAGCGGGGGGCGATGGCGCGGCGGGGGGGGCTGCTATCCGTCTCGAGCCGAGCCAAATGTTCTGGTAGCGTTTCGATATCCTGCTCCAGACTGGCCTGATTGGCGGACATCAGGCGTTCCGCCGCGTCGAGCAGCTCGGTGCCGCCGACTTCGCCGAGACGAACCAGCAGATTGCAGACGGCGTCGAGTTGGGTGCCGAGCGCGCGCGGGTTGGCCGGATCGGCGAGGACGAGGTCCAGCACGGGTGCGGGTTCGAGGCGACCGAGATAACGGCTGCGATAGGTGATGGCGCTGTCGCGCAGCTCGAGCGCCAGGGTGAGGCCGGCGTCGAGGTCCGGGGTGCTCTGCCCCGGCAAGGTCGCGGCCGCGCCGAGACAGGCGCGGAGTTCGGTCGCGACGGTCTCGGCGCGGGTCAGACGCATGCCGAGCTCGAGGAATAGCCGGCCGCCGCCGCGGACCATGGTCTCGGCAACCAGGCCGGCGAGCGTCGCGGCAAAGCCGAGCATGCGGCCGGTGACGTGGGCCAGATCGTCGAGGCTGGGAGGCGCGTGGCCCGGATCGAGGCCGGCGAAGGCGCCGAGCACGTCGCCGAGCTGCTGGGTCAGGATGAAGTGCATCTCGGCGGTCAGGCGATCGCGGAGCTGGTTGATCCGTCCGAACAGGGCGCGGGCCTGCTCGGCGAGCGGGCTGCCGGTGTGGGCGAGGCGGATCAGGGCGTTGGTCAGACCTGGGGCGGAAGGATCGATCAGGAGGTCGGGGGAGACGAGACGCAGCGGGGCGAGGCAGGCGGCGAGGATGCGGAGCTCGACGAGTTCGCGCGGGCGGTGGACGAAGCCGGACAGGCGAATGGCGAGCGCCCGAACCAAGCGGGCACCGGTCTCGAAGACTTCGAGCCGGCGGCCGAGCTGAAAAAACTCCTCGGCGACCCGGGCCGGGAGGTCGCCTTCGGTGCGGCGAATGGCGAGCGGCGGCTGGGCCGAAAGCGGCAGGATGGGCTGGGACCATGCCAGGGGGCGGATGGTCTCGCGGTCGGCGAGGATGAAGACGTCCTTGGCGATGCCTTCGCGGGGAAGTGCGGAGCCCGCCCGCGAAGCCGGCGCAATCCGGGCGAGGCCGCCGCGCATCGGAACCCAGCGCTCACCGTCATGGAGGAGAAAGAGGCGCAGGATGACGCTTCTCGCGTCCAGGCTCGCCGGTTCGACGGTGGGTGCCACGGAGCCGACCAGGCCTTCGGCGGCCACGAACAGTTCGGGGGCGCGGTCGATCTCGGCCGCGAGGCGCCGGCGGGCGTGCGGGGAGAGAGTGGCGGCGGCGACGGGAGCCACCGTGGCGTCGTGGGCCGGGCGGAACAGCCAGCGGTCGAGATCGGCGGTGACGCGGGCGCGGATGGCGGCGTCGCCGAGCCAATGAACAACGGCTGCGTTGAGCTGGAGGGGTTCGCCGAGGAAGGCGGCGATGCGGGGCAGGAAGGCGGCGAGGCCGGGCTGCTCGGCGAAACCGGCGCCGGGATCGTTGAGGATGACGACGCGGTTGCCGCGCCAGGCCGACAGCAGGCCGGGAATCCCGGCGGTGTCGTGCCAGTCGAGCTCGAGCGGGTCGAGCAGCGGGACGTGCTGCCGGTTGATCAGGGTGCCTATGGGCTTGAGGCCGCGCAGGGTCTTCAGCTTCAGGGTGCCGCCGCGCAGCGTGAGGTCGCCGCCCTGGACCAGGTCGACGCCGAGCTCCCGGGCGAGCAGGACGTGCTCAAACCAGGCTGGGTCGCGGTGGCCCTCGGTGAGCAGTGCAATGCCTGGGGCCTGGTGCGAGGCACGGAGGGTCTCGCGCCAGGTCTCGAAGAACGGATCGAGGCTCTCGACGTCCTGACGGAACAGCTCGGGCATGACGCGCGCGAGCAGGCGGCGGTGCTCGAGGGCGGCCGCCATGCCGCCGGGCCTGGCGCAGCGGTCGGCGATCACGCGCCAGGCGCCATCCGGGCCACGGACGAGATCGGCGGCGTAGAGATGCAGGCGGCGGCGGCTGTCATCCGGCATGTGGCCGGCGCGCAGGAAACCGTTGCCGCGGTAGACGAAGGAGGGCGGGAGCAGGCCGCGTTCGAGCAGGGTCTGCGGACCGTAGAGATCGCGGAGAACCTGCTCGATAATGGCCGCGCGCTGGGCGAGACCGGTGGCCAGCGCGGCGAACTCGGCGGCAGGCAGCGGGATCGGGATCGGGTCGCAGCGCCAGGCTTGGGTGTCGCTGCCGGCGAGCAGGCCGGCAGCCCCCTCCTCGCTCGCGGCGCGCGCGAGGAGACGGGCGCGTTCGCGGAGCGCGTCGGCGCCGAGGGTGAAGGCGCGCTCGACGATGCCTCGCCAGTGCGGGCGCGTGCGGCCGCCACCATCGACCATCTCGTCGAGGGGCGTGTCGTCGGTCCGGCCGGCGGTGCGCTCCCGCTGCATCAGTCGCGACGGCGGAGGTCGAGCGTTCGCGGACGTTCGGAGGCGATGGTGGCGCGCGGCGTGGCGGTCGGGCCAGGGCTGTGGCCGAACGGGAAAAAACGCGCGCGCCGGCGGGCTTCGGCCTCGGCGGCATTGACGGGAAAGGTTTCGTAGTGGCGGCCACCGGGATGTGCGACGTGATGGCTGATGCCGCCGAGAGAGCGGCCGGTCCAGTCGTCGTGGAGCTCGACGACGATCGGGGTCTGGGCCGGGATCGTCGGGTGGAGCGACATGGCGGGAGACCAGGCCTTGAAGCGGATGCCGGCGACGTACTCGCCCTGCCGCTCGGTCGCGGACAGCGGAACGGCGCGGCCGTTGCAGGCGAGCGTATAGCGGTCGGGAGTGTAGCCGGTGACGCGCGCCTGCAGGCGTTCGACGGAACTGTCGACGTGGCGGACGGTGCTGCCGATGCCAGGGACTTCGCCCAGCACGTGCCAGGGTTCGAGGGCGTGACGGAGTTCGAGGCCGATGCCGCGAAAATGGGTTTCGCCGATGACCGGGAAGCGGAAGGCGAGATGCGGGGCGAACCAGCCGGGGTCGAGCGGGAAGCCGAGCGAGGCGAGTTCCTCCAGCGCGTCGCGGAAGTCCTGCTCGACATAGTGCGGGAGCATGAAGTCGTCGTGCAGACGGGGGCCCCAGCGGATCAGGCGGCGCTCGTAGGGACGGGCCCAGAAGGCGGCGATCGCCGCGCGGACCAGGAGCGACTGGGCGGCCGACATGCGGGCGTCGGGTGGCATTTCGAAGGCGCGGCACTCGACGAGGCCGAGGCGGCCGGAGGCACTCTCGGGGGCATAGAGCTTGTCGATGCAGAACTCGGTCCGGTGTGTGTTGCCGGTCATGTCGGCGAGCAGGTTGCGCAGCAGGCGATCGACCAGCCAGGGCGGAGTGGTACGGCCGGGATGGATTTGGGCCAGCGCGATTTCCAGTTCGGCCAGCGCGTCGTCGCGGGCCTCGTCGATGCGCGGGTGCTGGCTGGTCGGGCCGATGAACAGGCCGCTGAACAGGTAGGACAGGCTCGGGTGGTTGTGCCAGAAGCCGAGAATGGATTTCAGCAGGTCGGGACGGCGCAGGAAGGGGCTGTCGGCGGGCTCGGCCGCGCCCATGACGACGTGGTTGCCGCCGCCGGTGCCGACATGCCGGCCGTCGAGCATGAACTTCTCGGCGGCCAGGCCGAGGTCGCGGGCCTCGGCGTAGAGCTGCTCGGTGCGCGCGACGAGTTCGGTCCAGGTGCGGGCGGGGTGGATGTTGACCTCGATCACGCCAGGATCAGGGGTGACGGAGAAGGTTTCGAGGCGTGGGTCGCGCGGGGGCAGGTAGCCTTCGAGGATGACCTTCTGGCGGAGTCGGGCGGCGGTGGCCTCGATGGCGGTGGCGAGGTCGAGCCAGTCCTCGGCCGCGGTCAGGGGCGGGATGAAGACGTGAAGCCTGCCGTCGCGGACCTCTGCGGTGAGGGCCGTGCGGACGAGGTCCGGTTCGCCGCGGCCGATCGCCAGGGGACGATCCTGGCGGGGAGGCCGGTAGGCTTCGGCGACCGGCCCCGGGTTGGGCATGCCTGATCGGATCAGAGGTTGGGGAGGCCCGAGCGGCGCGCGCGGGGCGAAGAGGTCAGGCTCGACCCACTGTTCAATCGCGCCTTCATCGGCCCAGGGCAGGCTTTCGAGGGGCAGGCGGAACCCGATCGAGCTGTCGCCGGGGACAAGGAAGAGGAAGTCGGAGCGGAGCAGCCAGCGGCCGGTGACCCATCGTCCGTCCTCGCGCCGCAACGGAAGCACGCTGCCGACGGCACGGTTCAGGCCTTGGCCGAAGACGCGTGCCAGGCGTGCGCGGGCGAGCGGATCGCGGAGATGGTTGTCCTCGGCGAGCACGTTGGCGGGGAGACGGTTCTCGCGCCACAGATGATAATGAATGTCCTCGTGGGCTTGCACGACGCCGTCCGCGCCGACGCCGAGCTGCTCGGCCAGGGCGAGGACGAAGCGGTTTGCGTCGGTCTCGTCGATGTCGTCGCTGTCGTCATCGCCGGCGAGGAGCTCGGGGTCGCGCCAGACCGGCTCGCCATCGCGCCGCCAGTGGGCATGGAGCGCCCAGCGGGGGAGCTGTTCGCCGGGATAGTGTTTGCCGGCGGCATACTGGATGGCGGCACCAGGCGACCAGAGCCTGGCGAGGCGGCGGATCAGGCGGCCGGACAGGCGGCGTTTGGTGGGACCGAGGGCGTCCGTGTTCCACTCCGCCTGCTCGTTGCCGGTCCGGCTGACGAAGGTGGGCTCACCGCCCATGGTCAGGCGGACGTCGCCGTCGGCCAGCGCCCGATCGACGTCCTCACCGGCCTTGAGGATCGCCTGCCAGGCGGCGTCCGCGTACGGTCTGGTCACGCGCGTGGTCTCGCGAACGCGGGTGACCGACATTTCGACGTCGAACTCGACCTGGGCCGGGCCGACGAGGCCGGAGATTGCCGCGGCCGAGGCGGGCTCGGGGGAGGCCGCGAGCGGAATGTGGCCTTCGCCGGTCAGCAGGCCCGAAGTGGCATCGAGGCCGATCCAACCGGCGCCGGGGAGGTAGACTTCGGCCCAGGCGTGCAGGTCGGTGAAGTCGGCGGTCGGACCCGGGGCGGCCGCGTCGACGCCTGATCCAGATGCGCCGCCAGCGGCGCCTGGTCCAGATGCGCCGCCAGCGGCGACATCCGGCTTGAGCTGGACCAGGTAGCCGGAGACGAAGCGGGCGGCGTAACCGAGATGACGCAGGATCTGGACGAGCAGCCAGGCGCTGTCCCGGCAGGAGCCGCGGCCGAACTCCAGGGTCTGCTCGGGCGTGAAGATGCCCGCTTCGAGGCGCACGATGTAGGCGACGCGCTCGAAGACGCGACGGTTGAGGGCGACGAGCATGCCGATGGTTGGTTGCTCATGCTGGGGCAGGTCGCGCAGGAAGGCGGCGAGGTGCTGCCCGGGTTCGGCCGTGGTGCGAAACGGCGCGAGTTCGGAGTCGAGCACATGGTCGTAGGTGAAGGGCCAGGTGTCGGCTTCCGGTTCGAGAAAGAAGTCGAACGGGTTGACTGTCGCCATGTCGGCGACAAGGTCGACGGTGACTTCGAAACGAACGACGGGGTCGGGGAACACGGCGCGTGCGACGAAGTTGCCCTGCGGGTCCTGCTGCCAGTTGATGAAGTGCCGTTCCGGCTTGATGCGCAAGGCGTAGGAGACGATCGGGGTGCGTGCGTGCGGCGCAGGACGGAGGCGGATGGTTTGCGGGCCGAGGGTGACCGCACGATCGTAGCGGTAGGAGGTGCGATGGGTCAGGGCGACGTGGAGCGTCATCTTGGCTGGTCGTCCATGATCGTTCCACCTGCTTAGCAACAACGGAGCCATCGCCGGGACGACGGCCGCCGCCGCTACTCGCTTGCGACCTGCCGGATCAGCTCGACGAGCTGCGATGGCCGAAACGGTTTGAGCAGCAGATGCTCGTGCGGCCTGGGCGATCGGCCGTCGCGGTCGACGGCTGCCCCGCTGATAAAGATCAGCTCGATGTCCGGGTGACGGGCACGCGCGACGTCGGCGACGTCCATTCCGGTCAGGCCATCGCCGAGATCGATGTCGGTGACCAGCACGTCGATCCGCTCGCCGCTGCCGAGCAGGACCAGTGCGTCCTCCGCAAAGGCGAGACCGGACACTTCAAAACCCTGTTCTCCGAGGTGTTCGGCGATGAGTTCACGGATCAGATCGTCGTCTTCGATGAGAAGGATCCGCACGTCACCGGAACCGGCGGGGTGCGGCGTTGCGGTCGGGGTCGCGCATGTCGGGCCCGGACTGGCCTTCCTCGAGATCGTCGTCGGCGAGCTTCTCGCCCTCAGCCATGCGGTCGCCGCCGTGGGCGATGATTTCGCGCTCGCGCTGACCGGCGGTGCGATCGACGGTCCAGATGCGCTTCAATCCTTCGTCCTCGGCGCGGGCGCGGGCGATGGCCAGTGCAGCGTCCCAATCGACCGGGTTGCCGGACGCATCGACCGGGATCGAGGTCTCCTCGCTGCGGTCCGGGTTGGTGACGATCATCTCGATCATCAGCCCGTCGGGGGCGTCCTCGGCAAAGCGGCGCATCAGGACGACCGAATGGCCTCCGGGCAGGGGGTCATGCGGCTCGAGCGTCCGGGTTTCGGTCATGTGGTTCTCCTTGCGTGGAAGGAGAACGAGGCGGACGGGTGTCGGGTTGTCCGGTCGCCGACGAGGCCGACATGCAGGCGATGGCTCGGATGTGGATTCCACGGCGCGTTCTGGTGACCCCGTCCGCGTTGGGTTGGGACGCGGGACGGGCGATGGTGGAGCGGGCGGCGTCGCTCGGGTCCGAGGTGGTCCGGCTGCCGGCGGACCGGCTGAGCGGGCTGCCGGACACGTATCGCGACGCGAAGACGACGATGGCCGTGGTCAGCGCAAGTGCCAGCCGGCGGCGGCTGCAGCCGATCCCGCCGAGTGCCGACTGGCGGTTCGACGTCGCCGAGGGATGCCCGGCGCACTGCTCCTACTGCTATCTCGCGGGGTCGCTCCCTGGTCCGCCGATCATCCGGGCGTATGCCAATCTCGACGAGATCCTGGGCGAGTTGCCCGCGGCGGTGGGTCAGGGGCGGGTGACGTCGGCTTCAGCGGCACGGTCCGCGGAAGGCACGACGTTCGAGTGTTCCTGCTACACCGACCCGCTGTCGATCGAGCACCTGACTGGCCATCTGGCCGCGTGCATCACGCGTTTCGGGGCCTGGGAGGCGCCTGTGCAGTTGCGCTTCACGACCAAGTTCGACGCGGTGGAGTCGCTGCTGGGACTGGCGCATCGGGGGCGGACGCGGGTGCGTTTCTCGGTCAACGCACGGTCGGCCGAGCGGCATGAGGGCGGCGCGCCACGGATGCCGGCAAGGCTGGCGGCCCTGCGGTCGATGGCGCAGGCCGGGTATCCGGTCGGGCTGACGGTGGCGCCGATCATGCGCCTGCCGGACTGGGCTGCGGAGTACGACCGGTTGTTCGCGGACGTGGCGGCGGCGGTGGACGGGGT
>CAXTSH010000091.1:0-13542 GCA_964246925.1 uncultured Acetobacteraceae bacterium | reverse complement strand
ACGCCCAGCCGCTTCGCCACCTGATGGACCACCGCAACGGCGCCGAGCGCCGCCGCGCCCCAGAAGGCGGCGCGATGCCGATCGGTGAACATCTCCCAACTGCCCAAGCGGGCCTGCGCATCGAAGCGGCCGTGCGCCCCATAAGGACCGGGCACCGGCTCGAACAGGTTGCCGGGGGCGTCGGGAGGCTCGAGCTCGCTCGTGAGCTGGCCGGAATAGCCTGCGCTGGCGAGATAGCGGTCGATCAACCCGGGCGCGATCCGGTTGGCCAGGATCGCCTGCACGGTCGGATAGCCGACCCAGATCTCGCGCCTGCGATGCGTCGCCGCGAAAAAGATCGCGCGCGCCGGCACTTCCGGCTGGTAGATCGGCGGCACCGGCATCGCGCGACGGCCCATCTTGTTCTTTGCCCAGTTGAACTGTGGCGTGTTGACCGCGGGCAGATCGACGGTCGTGATGTGAATGTCGACCCGATCATGGATCAGTTCCGAACGCAGCGCGTCGACAAAGCCGCGTATCGCCGACTTGGCACCGCAATAGATCGATTGCAGCGGGACCGACCGGTAGGCCAGCGCCGACCCGACATGAACGATCGTGCCCCGGTTGCGCGGGCGCATGCGGCGAAGTGCCGACATCGTGCCGTGCACCTGGCCAAGATACGTCACGCGTGTGCCGCGCTCGAACTCGGCCGCGGTCAGTTTGTCGACCGGCGCGAACACGGTCGCCATGGCGACGTTGACCCAGACATCGATCGGTCCGAGTTCGTCCTCGACACGACTGGCCGCTGCCTCGACCGCATCCGCATCGGCGACGTCGGTCGGGATCGGCAGCGCACGAACGCCCTGCTGCCGAAGCTCGGCGGCCGACCGCTCGAGGCGATCCGGATCGCGCGCGAGCAGTCCGACATCGTAACCGTGACGAGCGAACTCGCTCGCCGTCGCACGTCCGACGCCCGCGCTCCCGCCAGTGATGACGGCCACCTTTGACGATTGTCGCATCAAAGCTCACCCCGCGAGGCCAGCGCCTTGATCCGGTCCGCCGTCCGCAGCGCGATCGCCTGGATCGTCAGCGACGGATTGACCCCGCCCACCGTCGGAAACACCGACCCGTCGCAGACCCAGAGATTGCGGATGTCCCAGCTCCGGCAATCGGCGTTGACCACGCTATGCCGCGGATCGTCGCCCATCCGCGCACCGCCATTGATGTGGCACGTATCGTCGGTCTGGTCCCAGATGTCGGTGCAGTCGATCACTTCGAGCCCGCGCCGCATGAACCCGAGCGCATGCCTGATCATCGCCCGGTCGTTGTCGCACCAGCCATACTCGACACGCGCGACCCGCAGCCCATACTGATCCTTCGCGTCCGCAAGCGTCACCCGGTTGTCCTCCAGCGGCAGCATCTCGCCCACCATCTTGAGCCCCACGACGTGATTGTAGTCCCGCATCGTCTCGACCAGCCGCTCGCCCCATAACCCGTGGTCGGCCGCCTGCGTCTTTCCCCACAACTGCGGCAACGGCCCCTGCGCCATGTAGCAGTAGCCGCCGAAGAAATCCTTGTTGTCGTCGTAGTTCCAGTGCTCGGTGATCGACAGCGAGGGCGGCCCCTTGTAGCCGCGTATCTCCTCGGCCGAATTGCCCCACACCGCCTGGTTCGACTGCACGGTGAAATACCTGCCGACCAGCCCCGAGCTGTTCGCGAGCCCATCAGGGAACCGATCGGTCGCCGAATTGAGCAGCAGCCGCGGCGTCTCGATCGCGTAGCCCGCCACCACCACGTGGCGCGCCTTCTGAAAACGCCACTGACCTTCACGGTAGTAATGCACGCCCGTCGCCAACCCCGTCGCGTCCACCTCGATCCGTCCCACCATCGAGAGGTCGCGTATCTCGGCCCCCGCCGCGACCGCACGCGGAATCCACGTCACCAGCGCGCTCTGCTTGGCGTTGGTCGAGCAGCCGGCGACGCAGAACCCGCGATACACACAGGGATGCGCCAACCCGCGCGGTGCCGACAGCGTCGCAAGCGGCGTCTCGGTCCAGCCGATCCCCATCCTCTCGCAACCTTCGGCGAGTGCCAGCGCAGCCGCGTTCATCTCATGCGCCCGATAGGGATAGCGCGGCCGTTTCGGCCCCCAGGGATAGCTGACCGGCCCGGCGATCTTCAGCGCGTCCTCGACGCGGCCGTAATATTCCCACATCTCGCGCCAATCGAGCGGCCAGTCGAACCCGTAGCCCAGCTTGGTCCTCGACTTGAACCATTCCGGCCGGAACCGCAGCGACACCATCGCGAAATGCACGGTGCTGCCGCCCACCGCCTTTCCGCTGTTGTTGCTGCCGAGTGCGACCGGGTTCTCACCCGCCGAGATCCGGTCGTCGGTCCAGTAAAGCTTGGTCTGTTCGCTCTCGTCGGAGGCGAAATCCTCCAGCGGCCGGAACCAGGGCCCCGCATCCAGTCCAACCACCGAAAATCCCTGCTCGGCCAGCCGGCAGGCCAGCGTGCCGCCTCCAGCGCCGGTGCCGACGATAACGAAATCGACCGCCTCGTCCTCCCGGTAGGAGCGCATCGGCACCCATCCGCCGGGCCGGAATACATCCGGCGCCCGCCCGCCCACGCCGCGCGGCGTGGCGAGCGGATCAGCCGACACGCGCATTTTTCCGGCGCGTCGCCGCGTCGTCGCCCTCGGCCGCCTCCCAGGGGTCGCGCTCGCCGTAGCCCATCCGCACATAGCCGCGCGGGGAGGCCGGTCCGCCCCAGCCAATCTCGTTCCAGGCCGTCGGATGCGCGTAATAGGCGTGCACCACATCGTTGATCAGCCGCTGCTTGAAGAAAACCTTCGGCGGCATGCCTCCCCAGGCGGCATCGTGAGCGTCGCCCGCTTCGACTTTCGACAACAGCGCATCCTGCGACCGGGTATCGAGCGCGCCGAACGGCATCCCGTGCGCCGACTGCGCCTCCGCCTCGATGGCACGCAGCCCGCGCTGCCAGGCCTCCCGCTCAAGCGGCATCCCGACCGCGCGAAACCCGTCCTGCTGGTCGCGCCACAGCTTGTCGTCGACCAGTGCTGCGACCGGGATCGGCGGCCGGTCCGCCGGCTGCGGCACAATCCGGTCGGCGATCGCCCCCAGCGTCGCGAACTCAGCCTCGGTCAGGAAACGCGGCCCGCGCGGCAGCGCCAAACGCTCGCTGATCACCTCGCGCGTCTTCGCGTTCCAGGACGGCGTGTGCCGCTTGGCCAGCACGTCGTAACCGGCAAACCGCTCAGCCATCCGGGTGGTCCTCCAGCAATCCGAGTGCGGCCAATCCGGCCAGCGCCAGTCCGGTGAAGCTTGGCGGCGCCGGCAACGGCGGCCCGTCCACCAGGTTCTGCGTCCAGTTCCGCCAGCCGCCCATCGCCCGATGCACCCCCCAGGCATGAAAACCCACGCCTGCAAACCCGAGCACCGACAGCGCCCGCATCCACCAGCGCGTCACCCAGCGGTTGCGTCGGGGCGCGCCAAGCGCCGTGTTGAGCAGCAACAGCGCGCCCGCCGGCGGCAACGTCACCGGCGCATACATCGCCGGATTCTGAAACGCGCCGCGGAAGTGCAGCAGCCCGGCCTCGCCCGACGTGCCGAGCAGGCCCAGCCCGACCAGCCCCGCCAGCGCCCGTCCCGCCGGCAATCCGAACACCTTCGGCGTGGCACCCCGATGTTCACGCAGCCGCTCCGAATACACGCCGAGCATGCCCGAGAGCAGGATCGCCGCCGGCGCGCCCAACGGCGCTCCGTAGAACAGGTTCTGCCACACGAAACCGGACGGACGCTTGCCGACATTGTAGACGTGAAAGCCCGTACCCACGATCCCGGTCACCGCCGTCATCGCGTAGACGGCATCACGCAACTTGTGCGATGCGGCCCTGCGATCCGCCGTACCGTGCGTGCTCACCGCCAACGCCAGCGCGGAGACGACCAGCGGCGTGAACATCGCCTTGTTCTCGAAGCTTCCGCGGTAATGCTCCACCGCACTGTCGGCCAGCACTGACATCGCCAGCACACCCGATGCGCGATTGAGCCGTCTTGCCGCGCGTGCCGTCGCCGCCAGGCCCGGCGTCTGCCCCACCTCGACGGTCACTGACTAACCCCTGCCGGGCAGCACGCTGCTCAGCACCTGCTTGAGGCTGTTCTTCACCACGCTGCCGAGCTCGGGTTCGCTCACCGTCATCGTCGCGAAGTTCTTCGCATCCTTCAGCGTAATGTGCGGCGGCAGCGGCGGCACGTTCGGATCGGCATACACATTCATGATCACCGGCCGGTCGGCACGCAGCGCCTCGTCCCACGCCGCACCGATTTGCTCGGGGTCGCGAACCACGATCCCTTTCAGACCTAGCAACTCGGCGTAGGAATGATATGCGAAATCCGGAATGCTCTGCGTCGACTCGGTCTTGCCGACACCAAGCTGCACCCGCTCCTCCCACGTCACCTGGTTCAGATCCTGGTTGTTCAGCACCATCACGATCAGCCGCGGATCGGTCCAGTCCTTCCAGTATTTGGAAATGGTGATCATCACGTTCAGACCGTTCATCTGCATCGCGCCGTCGCCGATGAAGGCGATCACCACCCGCTCCGGAAACGCCATCTTGGCGGCCATCGCATAGGGCGTCGCCGCCCCCAGCGACGCAAGACTCCCCGACAGCGATCCCATCATGCCCCGACGCATCCTGATGTCGCGTGCATACCAGTTGGCGACCGAGCCGCTGTCGCCGGTCATGATGCAATTCTCCGGCAATCGTTTGGACAATTCCCAGAACACGCGCTGCGGATTGATCGGCTCGGCGGCCACCATGGCCCGCTCTTCGAGGGTCTTCCACCATTTCGCGACGCCGCTCTCGATCCCACGCCGCCAGCCATCCTCCTTCTTCTGCTCGAGCAACGGCAACAGCGCGCGCAGCGTCACCGCGCTGTCGCCGACCATGCTGACTTCCATCGGGTAGCGCAGGCTCAGCTTGGTGCCGTCGAGATCGATCTGCACACCGCGCGCGTCGCCCGGCTTGGGCAGGAACTCGCTGTAAGGAAACGACGATCCGACCATCAAAAAGGTGTCGCACTCCTTCATCAAATCCCACGACGGCTTGGTTCCCAACAGGCCGAGCGAGCCGGTGACGAACGGCAGGTCATCCGGCACCGCCGCTTTGCCGAGCAGCGCCTTCGCAATCCCCGCCTGAAGCTTTTCGGCCACCGCGATCACCTCGTCGGTCGCCTGCAGCGCGCCGGCTCCCACCAGGATCGCAATCTTCTTCCCCGCATTAAGCACGGACGCAGCCTGGTGCAGCACCGTCTCGTCCGGCAGCAGGGCAGGGCCCGCGTATCCGACCCCCGTGTGTGTTGTCCCGTGCACCAGCGGCGGGTCTTCGTAGGCCAACTCCTGCAGATCGTTGGGGATGATGATGCAGGTCACGCTGCGCCGGTTGGCCGCGATCCGCACTGCCCGATCGACCAGATGCCGGATCTGCGACGGCACCGTGGCGGTCGCCACATACTCGCTCGCCACATCCTTGAACAAACTCTGCAGGTCGACTTCCTGCTGATAGTGCGCACCGATCGCCGTTCGCGCCTGCTGCCCCACGATGGCGACCACCGGCACGTGGTCCATCTTCGCGTCATAGAGCCCGGTCAGCAGGTGGATCGCACCCGGACCCGATGTCGCGTAGCAGAGCCCGACCCCGCCGGTGAACTTGGCATGGGCGGAGGCCATGAACGCCGCCATCTCCTCATGACGCACCTGGACATACTCCATCGTGCTCTTGGCACGCTCGAGTGCGACGTCCAGGCCGCCGACACCGTCCCCGGGATAGCCGTAGACTCGCTTAAGGCCCCATTCGTTGAGCCGATGCCAAACGAAGTCGCTGACGTTCATGCTCATGCGAGGCCCCCGCCGATCGGTCGTCTCCCCTACGCCAGGATCCCGGCCGCGTTCGGCAAGCGCGAGATCGTGATAAGGACCTGACGTTGCGTTGCGCTCGATCGAGCAGGATCGTCATCCAGCGCCGGAGGCGAGCCTGTGAGCGAGATCGAGATCGTGCTGGACGCCCACGCAGCGATCGGCGAGCAGCCTACCTGGTCGCCAACCGAGGCCGCCCTCTACTGGATCGACATCAAGCGCCCGGCGCTCCACCGCTACCAGCCGGACACGGCCGAACAGCGATCCTGGCATCTCGCCGCCGATGTCGGCGCCTTCGCGCTCCTCCCCGACCTGAGCGGTGCGATCGTCGCGCTCCGGACCGGCATCTGCCGTCTGGACTTCGCGTCCGGCTCGCAGCATCGGCTCGCGGCTCCGCCCTTCGACCCCGCCCGGCACCGCTTCAACGAGGGCGCCTGCGACGCGTCCGGCCGCTTTTGGGTCGGCGTCATGTTCGACCCGCTCCAACCCGGCCGCCACCAGACAGAGCAGGCGGGCCTGCACAGCTTCACCCTCGCCGGCGGCCTGCGACCGGAACCGGACGCGGCCGAGCTCCACAACGGCATGGCCTGGAGCCGGGACGGCCGGCACTTCTTCCTGTCCCACAGCCAGAGGCGTGAAATCCATCGGTTCGAGGTCGATCGCGCCGGCAACATCGGCCACCGCCGCCGCTTCGCCGCGATCGCTGACACCGACGGCATCCCCGACGGCGCTGCCGTCGACATGGCGGGCGGCTACTGGTGCGCGCTGCATGGTGCGGGCCGGCTGCGGCGCTTCCACCCCGACGGATCGCACGATCGCGACGTTCCGCTCCCTGTCAGCCAGCCCACCATGTGCGCCTTCGCGGGCGAGCTTCTCGACATCATGTATGTCACCAGCGCCGCCGCCGGCCTCTCTCCCGAGCAGCGAAAGCGCGAACCCCACGCCGGCGCCCTCATGCGCCTGCGCCCCGGCATCGCCGGCGTGCCCCGCCCCTGCATCGTCACCTGAGACTTGAGGCGTCGTGCGTCAGCACGCCTTCCGGCGTGACGCCCCAAACCCCGCCAAAGGCTCGCCTTTGGAAACCTTGATTTTAAGATCGTGCGGGTCCAAGGGCGCTGCCCCCGGCGGGTGCAGGGCAGCGCCCTGGTCTATTAACCAGGCTGCGCGCCTTGACTCGACTGCGTCACCGGTCTGTTTTGCCGCCACCCGAGGCCCGGCGGAGATCGCCCACGTGAACATCCACGAATACCAGGCGAAGGAACTGCTCAAGGGCTACGGCGTCGCGGTCCTCGACGGCCATCTCGCGACCACGCCCGAAGAGGCCGAAGCCGCCGCCCGCAAGCTCCCCGGTCCGATCTACGTGGTGAAAAGCCAGATCCACGCCGGCGGCCGCGGCGCCGGACGCTTCGCCGACGACCCGAACGGCAAGGGCGGCGTGCGTCTCGCGAAGTCGCCGGAAGAGGTCCGCGAGGCGGCCACCGCCATGCTCAACCACACCCTGGTCACCAAACAGACCGGCCCCGCCGGCCGCCGCGTCCAGCGCCTCTACATCGAGGCCGGCTGCGACATCGCCCGCGAACTCTACCTCTCCCTACTCGTCGACCGCGCCACTTCGCGTGTCCTGGTCATGGCCTCCACCGAGGGCGGCATGGAGATCGAGGAGGTTGCCGAGACCCATCCCGAGCGCATCCTCCGTGCGCCCATCGACCCCGCCACCGGCATCTCGGGCTTCCACGCCCGCAAGCTCGCCGCCGGCCTGCACCTCACCGGCAAGCAGGTCGCCACCTTCGGCAAGTTCCTCGCCGCCATGTACGAAGCCTTCGTGGCGCTCGATTGCGCCATCGTCGAGATCAACCCACTCGTCGTGACCAAATCCGGCGGCATCGTGGCACTCGACGCCAAGATCAGCTTCGACGACAACGCGCTCTACCGCCACGCCGACATCGAGGCGCTCCGCGACGAGGCCGAGGAGGACCCCAAAGAGCTCGAGGCCAACAAGCACTCCCTCTCCTATGTGGCGCTCGAGGGCGAAATCGGCTGCATGGTCAACGGCGCCGGCCTCGCGATGGCGACGATGGACATCATCAAGCTCTACGGCTCCGAGCCCGCCAACTTCCTCGATGTCGGCGGTGGCGCCACCCGCGAGCGCGTCACCGAAGCATTCAAGATCATCCTTTCCGATCCGAACGTGAAAGGCATCCTGGTCAACATCTTCGGCGGCATCATGAAGTGCGACATCATCGCCGAGGGCGTGATCGCCGCCGCCCGCGAACTCTCCGTCACCGTCCCGCTCGTCGTCAGGTTGGAGGGGACCAACGTCGAATTGGGCAAGAAGATCATGGCCGAGAGCGGCCTCGCCATCATCCCCGCCGACAACCTCGCGGACGCCGCCGACAAGGTCACACGCGCCGTCAGGGAAGCCGCCTGATGGCTATCCTCGTCGATGCCGACACCCGCGTCATCACCCAGGGCTTCACCGGCAGCCAGGGCACCTTCCACTCCGAGCAGGCGCTCGCCTACGGCACCCGGGTCGTCGGCGGTGTCACCCCGGGCAAGGGCGGCCAGATCCACATGGAGCTGCCCGTCTTCGACACTGTCGCCCAGGCCGTTCACTTCACCGGCGCCACCGCGTCCGCCATCTACGTCCCGCCGCCCTTCGCCGCCGACAGCATCCTCGAAGCCATCGACGCCGGACTTCCGCTCATCGTCTGCATCACCGAGGGCATCCCCGTGCTTGACATGGTCCGCGTCAAGCGCGCGCTCGACGGCTCCGCCTCGCGCCTGATCGGACCCAACTGCCCCGGCGTCATCACCCCCGACGCGTGTAAGATCGGCATCATGCCCGGCCACATCCATAGGCGGGGCAATGTCGGCATCGTGTCGCGCTCCGGCACGCTGACCTACGAGGCCGTCGCCCAGACCACCGCCGCGGGCCTCGGTCAATCGACCTGCGTCGGCATCGGCGGCGACCCCGTCAAGGGCACCGACTTCATCGAGATCCTGGAGATGTTCCTCGCCGACCCCGAGACTGAAAGCATCATCATGATCGGCGAGATCGGCGGCCAATCCGAAATCGACGCCGCCGAGTTCCTCGCCCGCGCCAGGTCTCCCAAGAAAGTCGTTGGATTCATTGCCGGCGCGACCGCGCCCAAGGGCCGCCGCATGGGCCACGCCGGCGCCGTCATCTCCGGCGGCCGCGACACCGCCGAGGCCAAGATCGACGCCATGCGCTCCGCCGGCATCCACGTCGCCGCCGAGCCCGCCGCACTGGGGTCAACCATGGTGGCAGCACTGAACGACTAGGGGTTTCATCTCTAGAACCCCACCAAACCCAATCTCACCAAGTCGTGACCGTGCAGTCCCGAACGCAGGCCATTCCCAAAAACGAAGTTTCTGTTAGCGTCCCGCCGCATAAAAAACGTGTGGGGAAACACCATGAATCGACTTCCTGCCTTGCCGCGCATCGCGCGCGGCGAGCACGGTGCGCTGACGCCGGCATCTCATCGCAGGCAGACATTGCGTCGCTGGTCTGCACTGACAGCTCCCGCTCTCCTGCTCGCCCCCGTCGCCGCCTTCGCGCAGGGTGGCCCAGTCGGCAATCCGTCCCAGTGCCCCTGGCTCAATCCAAGCCTGTCGATCGCGGCCCGCGTCAACCTGATCCTCTCGAAAATGACGGTCGCCGACGAGATCGCCCTCGTCGAAGGCAACGGATCGAGCGAGCCCTATGTCTTCTACGTCGCGGGCAACACCGCGCTCTGCATTCCACCGCTCGGCTTTGAGGACGGCCCCAACGGCGTCGCCGACGAGCTGACCGACGTCACCCAGCTACCCGCCGGCGTCGACCTCGCCGCTACCTTCTCCAAATCGCTCGCCCTGCAGTACGGCACCGTCATCGGCGCCGAGCAGAACACCAAGGGCTCTGCCGCCGATTTGGGACCGACCGTCAACATCGACCGCGACCCGCGCTGGGGCCGTTCCTTCGAGAGCCTTTCGGAGGACCCGGCACTGACCGCCGGCATCGGCAAGAACGTCATCGAGGGCCTGCAGGCCGAACGCGTCATGGCCCAGGTCAAGCATTTCGACGCCTACAACCAGGAGACCAACCGCAACACCCAGCTCGACGACGTCATCGTCTCCGAGCGTGTCCTGCACGAGATCTACCAGCCCGCGTTCCGCACCGCGATCGAGGATGCCGGTGCCGCCTCGCTGATGTGCGCCTACTCCTCCGTCAACGGGTTCTACTCCTGCGAGAGCCCCTCGCTGCTCAAGACCACGCTGCGTAACGAGTACAACTTCCGCGGCCTGGTGATGTCCGACTACGGGGCGATCCACGACACCCAGGCGGCTCTCGCCGGCACCGATTTCGAACAGCCGGAAAACACCTATTTCGGCGCCCCGCTCGAAGCCGCCGTCGAGAACGGCTCCATCCCAAGGGCGGTCCTGAACTCGATGGTCGAGCCGCTGCTCTACGAGATGTTCCGCTTCGGCTTCTTCAACGCACCGCCGTCCGGCTCGACGACGGCGGTTGCGACCACCCCGGCGCACGTCGCCTTCTCGACCGAGATCGCCGAGGACGGTTCGGTGCTGCTCCAGAACAAGGGCTCGCTCCTCCCGCTCAAGCCAGGCACCAGCATCGCCGTCATCGGCCCCGCCGCGTCTGCCCAGACCACCACGGGCGGCGGCGGCAGCGCCCACGTCATCCCGTCTGCCACCACCACGCCGCTCGCCGGCATCGAGGCGGCGAGCACCGGCAGCATCTCCTACACTCAGGGCCTGCCGACCGACGCGGAACTCACGCCGATCCCCGCCGCCGACCTGTCGGCGCCCTACAGCGGCACCAACTATGGCGGGAGCTACACCGCCACCCTGACCGCACCGGAAACCGGCACCTACATTCTCGGCTTCACCAATCCCGGCAGCTACAACGTCACGTCGCTCACGATCAACGGCACGACCATCATCAACAATCCCGGCACGCCGCCGGTGGCCGTCTACTCCGCCGCGATCGCCCTGCAGGCAGGTAAAACCTATACCCTCACCCTGGGCGGCGCCGGGCCCAGCAGCAATCTTGCCTGGGCAACACCGTCGCAGCTCCAGACCTTCATCGCCCCTGCGGTCGCCGCCGCCAAGGCGGCCCAGACGGCCGTCGTCGTCGTCGCCGACGACACCGAGAGCGAGGCCGCAGACCGCCCCGATCTCGCACTCCCCTCCGCCCAGGACGAGCTGATCGAGGCCGTCGCTGCCGCCAACCCGCACACGGTCGTCGTGATCCAGGCGGGTGCCCCGATCACCATGCCCTGGCTCGGCAGCGTCGCCTCGGTGCTCGACACCTGGTACCCGGGACAGACGGACGGGACCGCGCTCGCCGCCCTCCTCTATGGCGACGCCAATCCGAGCGGACACCTGCCCGTCACCTTCCCGGTCAGCCTCGCCGACGTCCCTGCGTCCACGCCGGCCCAGTTCCCCGGCGTGAACGGCCTCGTCGAGTATTCGGAGGGGCTGCTGGTCGGCTACCGCTGGTACGACGCCAAGAACATCACCCCGCTGTTTCCGTTCGGCTTCGGTCTTTCCTACACCCACTTTCGCTACAGCAACCTTCACGTCGCCAATTCGGTGGACGGGATCACACCGGTGACGGTGACCGCCACCGTGACCAATGACGGCCAGGTCGCCGGCAGCGACGCCGCCCAGCTCTATCTCGGACTGCCCACCGCCGCCGGCGAGCCGCCGCGCAAGCTTGTCGACTACCGGCGCGTGACCTTGCAGCCGGGCCAATCCACCGACATCAGCTTCACCATCCAGCCGATCGACGAGTGGTGGTGGAACGGCAACGCCTACGACGAGACCACCGGCGACTACGTCGTCCATGTGGGTAACTCCTCGGCAATCGCCGACCTGCCGCTCACCCAGAGCTATACAATGAGCACCGGCATCGGCCATCGTGCCGTCACCGTCACCGCGCCCAAGAGCTTCACCGCCGGGACGGCCGGCGACGTCGGCGTGACGCTCAGCGCCGGCGGCACGGAAACGCTCAAGCAGGTGAGCCTCACGCTGTCCGTGCCCGATGGCTGGAGGGCCACCCCGCTGTCGGCAACCGGGTTCAGCGACGTGCTTCCGGGACAGGCGATCACCGAACAGTTCGCGGTCACGCCACCGGCAGGCAGCGTCACTCAGAACGTGACGCTTTACGGCACCGCCAACTTCTCGGCCGGCACCTGCACCACCGCGACGAGCGCCCAGGCAAGCAACCCGGCAACTCTCTATCTGACGGCCGCGGCGAAGGCGACGTCCTGCACGACCGTGGCCCGCCACGGCGGAGTGCAGGCACGCCTGCGTTCCTGAGACCTGACACCACGCTGCCCGTCATGAGGTCATGACGGGCAGCCGACTCTTCAGCACGGCCGGGAACGGCCACTGATGCTGAAGCCCGTCTCCCTTCCAACCCCTCTACAGCGCTCCGCAGCGCCCCTGGCCTTGCTTGATCGGCCATGGTAACTGCGCGCAACAAAGCGAAGGGCGGAACGCTTGAGTGCGAGCAGTGAGGTCGGCGCCGTCGCGCCCGCGGGTGGTCTCGCCTCCCGCTATGCCGGTGCTCTCTACGGCCTCGCGGACGACCGCAAGCAGCTAGACCTCGTGGCCGACCAGATGGCCTCCCTCGGCCGCCTCATCGATCAGAGCCCGGCCTTGCGCCGCCTGCTCCAGAGCCCGCTGGTTCCCGCGAGCGAGTCCGGTCCAGGCCTCCGTCGCGCGCTCGAGGAGCAAGGCTTCGACAAGCTCATCCTCGATTTCGTCGGTGTCGTCGCCGCCAACCGCCGCCTTCGCGCCCTTCGCTCGATCATCGCCGCCTACGCGGCCATCGAGGCCTCGCGACGCGGCGTCGTCACCGCCGCCGTGACGACCGCTCACGCGCTCACCGACGGGCAGCGCAACCAGCTCCGCTCCCGCCTCACCGCCCAGGGTCTCGGCAACGTCAACCTGCGCGAGGAGGTCGACCCCTCGCTGCTCGGCGGCCTGCAGTTGCGCGTCGGCGCCCGCCTCTATGACGCCTCGATCAAAAGCCGGCTCCAGCGCCTGGCCTACCGCATGAAGGGAGCCGCGTGATGGACATCCGTCCGGCCGAAATCTCCGACATCCTCCGCCAGCAGATCGCGTCGTTCGACACCGAGGCCGAGATCGCCGAAACCGGCCAGGTCCTCTCCGTCGGCGACGGCATCGCCCGCGTCTTCGGCCTGCAGAACGTCATGGCGGGCGAACTCGTCGAGTTCCCCGGCGCCGGGCTGAAGGGCATGGCGCTCAACCTGGAGGCCGACAACGTCGGCATCGTCATCTTCGGCGACGACCGCGGCATCCGCGAAGGCGACACCGTCACACGCACCGGCGATATTCTATCAGTTCCCGTCGGCAAGGGTCTGCTGGGCCGGGTGGTGGACGGCCTGGGCCAGCCGATCGACGGCAAGGGTCCGCTCGACAACGTCGAGATGAAGCGCGCCGAGGTCAAAGCCCCCGGCATCATGCCGCGCCAGTCGGTCAGCGAGCCGATGCAGACCGGCATCAAGGCGATCGACGCCCTGGTTCCGATCGGCCGCGGCCAGCGCGAGCTGATCATCGGCGACCGCCAGACCGGCAAGA
>CAXTSH010000090.1:0-14113 GCA_964246925.1 uncultured Acetobacteraceae bacterium | reverse complement strand
AACCCCCCCATGGCGCCCGCGGGGGGCCGACCCCAAAACCCAGCCCCCCGGCCCGGGGCCCTGCCAGCGCACCCGGTTGGGGCCGGCGGCCCCAAACCCCGGGTTTCCAAAGGCTAGCCTTTGGCGGGGTTTGGGGCGGAGCCCCATGCTTTCTGGAGGAACGCATGCCGGCCTACCGCTCACGCACCAGCACACACGGCCGCAACATGGCGGGCGCACGCAGCCTGTGGCGCGCGACCGGCATGACGGACGCCGATTTCGGCAAACCGATCGTGGCGGTCGCCAACTCGTTCACGCAGTTTGTGCCCGGGCATGTTCACCTGAAGGATCTGGGACAGCTCGTGGCGGGCGAGGTGCAGGCGGCGGGAGGCATCGCGCGCGAATTCAACACCATTGCGGTCGACGATGGAATCGCGATGGGCCATGGCGGGATGCTGTATTCCCTGCCCTCGCGCGAGCTGATTGCGGACGCCGTCGAATACATGGTCGAGGCGCACTGCGCGGACGCGCTGGTCTGCATCTCGAACTGCGACAAGATCACGCCCGGCATGCTGATGGCGGCGATGCGGCTGAATGTACCGACCGTGTTCGTCTCGGGTGGGCCGATGGAAGCGGGCAAGATCGTCCGCAACGGAGTGGCCAGGCGGGCGGACCTGATCACGGCGATGGTGGCGGCGGCGGATCCGACGGTGACGGAAGCCGAGAGCGAGGAGATGGAGCGATCGGCGTGTCCGACCTGCGGATCGTGCTCGGGAATGTTCACCGCCAACTCGATGAACTGCCTGACCGAGGCGCTGGGTCTGGCGTTGCCGGGCAACGGGTCGACGCTGGCGACCCACGCCGACCGCAAGCGGCTGTTCGTCGAGGCGGGATGGTTGATCGTCGACCTGGCGCGTCGCTGGTACGAACAGGACGATGCGAGCGCCTTGCCCCGATCGATCGCGACCCGGGCGGCGTTCGAGAACGCCATGAGCCTCGACATCGCGATGGGCGGATCGACCAATACCGTGCTGCACCTGCTGGCGGCGGCGCACGAGGGCGGAGTGGCGTTCAGCATGGCCGATATCGACGCGCTGTCGCGCCGGGTGCCCAATCTCTGCAAGGTGGCGCCGTCAAAGGCGGACGTGCATATGGAGGACGTGCACCGGGCCGGCGGGATCATGGCGATATTGGGCGAGCTCGACCGGGCCGGCCTGATCCATGCGGAGCTCCCGATGGTGCATTCGCCGACGCTGGCCGACGCGTTGGCACGCTGGGATGTTGTGCGGACGGGCCCCGACGGCGAAGCGGGGCGGTTCTTCCGGGCGGCGCCTGGGGGCGTTCGCACGACGCGGGCGTTCAGCCAGGAAGAGCGCTACGACGCGCTCGATCTTGATCGCGCGGGTGGAGTGATCCGGGACTCGGAACACGCATTCTCGCGAGATGGAGGACTGGCCGTGCTGTACGGCAACGTCGCCGTGGATGGCGCCATCGTCAAGACAGCGGGCGTCGATCCGGACAGTCTGCGGTTTCGCGGGCCGGCGCGCATCTTCGAGAGCCAGGAGGATGCGGTGTCGGGCATTCTCGGCGGCCGGATCGTGCGCGGCGACGTGGTGGTCATCCGTTACGAGGGCCCGAAAGGCGGTCCCGGCATGCAGGAGATGCTGTATCCGACGAGCTACCTGAAGTCGAAGGGTCTCGGCCCCTATTGCGCTCTGGTCACGGATGGAAGGTTTTCCGGTGGCAGTGCCGGGCTGTCGATCGGGCACGTGTCGCCCGAAGCGGCGGAAGGTGGCGCGATCGCACTGGTCGAGGAGAACGACATGATCGAGATCGACATCCCGATGCGATCGATCAGGGTCGATGTCGACGCGCAGACGCTGGCAGCGCGGCGCGCGGCGAAGACGGTGTTCCGGCCAGCCGCACGCGAGCGGAAGGTGAGCCAGGCGTTGCAGGCGTATGCGGCGCTGACGACGAGTGCGGCCCGAGGGGCGGTGCGCGACGTGGAGCAGCTGAACTGACCTCCCGGTTGTGCGAGACGCCGCTCCGCGCTGGCGCGGAGCGATGAGTTTCCGACATTCGTTGATCGCCGGAGCCTCGCACGGGATCGGGCGAGCGGTTGCGGTCGCTTGCGCCCGCCCCGGCAGTACCCTGCACCTGTGCGCGCGGGAGCCATCGGCGCTGGAAGACACACGGCTCGCGTGCGTTCGGCGCGGCGCGCAGGTCCAAACGCGGGTGCTCGACGTGTGCGACCGTGATGGCATGCAGGAGTGGATCGGCCGTGCCGGCCGACTCGATTTCGTCCTGGCCAACGCAGGTGTCGCCGCGGGCAACCCGATGGTCGGGCCGGAGACCGACATCGACGTCCGGGCGATTTTCGAGACCAACCTGCTGGGGATGCTCAACACCGTGCTGCCGGCGATCGCAGTGATGCGCTTGCAGGCGCCGGTCGATGGCAGACGGGGCCGGATCGCAGCCCTCGCGTCGACGGCCGGCTTCGTCGCAGTGCCGGCGGCCGCCGCCTACTGCGCGTCGAAATCGGCCGTGGACGCCTGGATCGTGGGCCAGGCGCATGTCGCGCGGCGGCAGGGCGTCCAATTGACCAGCATCTGTCCTGGATACGTGCGCACACGGATGACCGCTCGAAACGACTTTCCGATGCCGGGATTGATGGAGCCCGAAGAGGCGGCGCGCCGGATCATGCGCGCGGTCGAGAGCGGCCGGGTCAGGGTTGTGTTTCCGTGGTGGATGGGAATCGCGGCCCGGCTCGGCGCGCTGCTGCCGGCGGGGACCATGGGACGGTTGCTGGGCGGCTCCTGCGTCGTACCCGAGCTCTCGCTGCCCGCGGTGGCCGGAAGGGATGCGGCTTGATCCGGACGGGAGACCAGGTGGCGGTCGTGACCGGTGCAACGGGCGGGATCGGCCAGTGGATCGCGTTGCATGTCGCGCGCGCCGGACTGCACACCGTGCTGGTGGGTCGCGACCATGGCCGGCTTGCGCGGGCGAAGGCGTTCGTCGAGGCGCGGATCCCGAGAGCGTCGGTCGAGGTGGCGCGGGCCGACCTTTCGTCGCTCGAGGAAACCGAGCGGCTGGGTGAACGGCTTTTGTCAACGCACCCGCGGATCGCCCTGCTTATCAACAACGCGGCGGTGTTCCGCTCGGCGCGTGAACGGACCACGGAGGGGCGCGACCTCGTGCTGGCGACCAATCACCTGTCGCCTTTCGTTCTGACAAGGGCACTTCGACCGGCGCTGTCAGCCGGGATCGCGCGTATCGTCAATGTCGGTTCGACGATGTCGGAGCGGGTCAAGATTGAGCCCGACGATCTGGAGCTCGACCGGCGCTGGGGACCGGTGAGGGCGTATGGACGATCCAAGCTGGCGCTGATGATGGCGACCTTCGAGTGGGCGGAGCGGCTCAAGGCCGACGCTGTCGCGGCCAACGTGGTGCATCCGGGCGCGGTCGCGACCGGGATCATGCGCGGGGGCGGCATCGGTGCGATCGCCTGGCGGGCGCTGACGCCGTTCCTGCTGACGCCTGAGCAGGGCGCCCGCAGACCGCTGCATGCGGCGATGTCGCCGGCGATGGAGGGTGTCAGCGGATGCTACCTCAAGGACCGGCGGATCGCGCTGCCGAACAAGCTGGCGCTGGACCCGGTGCTGCGTCGAGCGGTGTGGGATGCGACGGAGCGTCTGGCCGGCCGTTAGCGGTGGCCGTCGTGGTCAACGGCCGCGCTGGCGGCCTGGCCGGATCGGCGGGCGGCCTCGACGCGTTGCGCGAATTGTTCGTGGAATGCGGGCTGCAGGCAGAGTTCGTGCCGGCAGCGGCAGGCGGCCTGACCGAGCGATTGAAGCAGGCGAAAGGGTCCGGCGCCCCGGTGGTGGCCGTTGCCGGCGGGGATGGAACGGTGGCGTGCGCGGCGGCAGTGCTGGCCGGCAGCGGGGTGGCGCTCGGGATACTGCCGTTCGGGACGATGAACCTGCTGGCGAAGGATCTCGCCATCCCGGTCGGGGATCTGCGGGCTTGCGTGGAGATGATCGCCCGCGGAACGAGGCGGCAGATCGACCTGGCGGAGGTGAACGGGCAGGTGTTCCTGTGCGCTTCGATGCTCGGGTTGCCGGCGCGGCTCGGGCGTTATCGGGAAGCCGCGCGGGAAAGTGGGCCGCGATGGCTCCAATGGCTGCGGTTTGCCTGGGCCGCGCTGAGGGCGACACGGCGTTACGTGCGGCGGGGCCTGTTGCTTGAGGCAGAAGGGCAGGCCGTCGCGTTGCGGACGGCGTCGCTGACGATCACGGTCAATCGCCTCGGCGATGAGAACGGGCGGCTGTTCGGCCGGTCGAAGCTCGATGCAGGCGCGCTGGCCGCCTATGTCGTGCAGAGGCCAGATTGGCGGAAGGGTGCCTCGATGATGTCTGGCCTGCTTCGCGGCCGGCGGTATCCTGAGCTGATACAGGAGCGAGTGGCGACGGCCTTCGTGGTGCATGCGCGACGGGCGGGCATCCATGTGATGAATGACGGCGAGCGGATGGTCCTGCAGCCGCCACTTCGCTACGCCATCCGGGCAAGGGCTCTGACCGTCATCGGCGGCTCGGGTCGGTGAGCGACACCGGCTGCCGGATCGCTCATCTCAGCGACCTGCATTTTGGTGCCGACGATCCGGCGATCGTGGCCGCACTGTCGGCCGAGCTGAACGAGGAGCCGGCCGATCTTGTGGCGATCAGCGGGGATTTGACCCTCGGGGCGCGAGTGGGCGAGTTCCGGGCGGCACGCGCGTTCATCGATGGGCTGCGCGCGCCCGTGCTGGCCGTGCCAGGCAACCATGACATCACGCCGTATCGGCTCCTTGAGCGCTTCACGGACCCCTATCGGCGCTGGCGCGCGAACATCGCAGCCCAGACCGAGCCGGCCTGGTCGAACCGTCAGGTCGTCGTGGTCGGGCTCAATACGGCGCACCGGATGGGGTTGCACTGGGACTGGTCGCGCGGACGGGTCACGTCGGTCCGGCTGGGCCGCCTGGTCGGCCGCCTGGACGGTTTCGACCCGGGTCTGGTCCGGATCGTGGTCACGCATCACCCTCTGCTGCCACCCGCGGCGGCGCCGCTGACGCGGGTCGCCGGCGGCGCGTCGCGGGCCTTGGCAGCCTTTGCGGCGGCGGGAGTCCGGCTGGTGCTGGCCGGTCATCTACACCGCGGATTTGCAGGCTCGAGTTCGAGCGCACCGGGGGTGCTGGTGCTGCAAGGCGCGACAGCGACGTCGGTGCGGCTGCGCGGCGAGCCGAACGCCTACAACCGCGTGACGATCGGCGCCGATGGCACGCCGTCGGTGACGGTGCGGGTCTGGGATGGGCGGGGTTGGGAAGACGCAGCGCCGGGGTGAGAGTGCGCAGCGCTTGATCGGGCTCGCGATCGCGTTGCGGGCCGCTCGCGACGGAGCGAATGTCACCATCGCCTCCGTGCAGGCCGCCTTGGAGCGTACGGTCGAGACGTTCGGCGGCATCGACATCTGCGTCAACAACGCCAGTACGATCTCGCTGACCGGGACGCTGCACGGACATGAAACGGTACGACCTGATGAACGCGGTCAATGCGCGGGAATCTGGCGCCCCCGCTCGACTTTCATCCGAGGTGGTTCGAGGGGCACGTCGCCTACGCGGTGGCAAAGTATGGCATGAGCCTGTGCACGCTCGGAATGGCGGCCGAGTTCCGAGACCAAGGTATGGCGGTGAACTCGCTCTGGCCGCTCACCGCGATCAATAGGGCGCAGTGCGGTTCGCTCTGGGCGGAGCGGCAATGGCGAGACGGAGCCGCCAGCCGGAGATCGTCGCGGACACGGCGCACGCCATCTTCACGCGACCTTCGCAGGAATGCACAGGCAACTTCTTCATCGACGAGGAAGTGTTGCGGGAGGCGGGGGTGGAGGATAGCGTCGACGACGACACCTGCCCGGCGCATTGCTACGGACGTAGCCGAATTGATCGAGTTCGCAATCGATCTGCAACTCCATGCTGCGAGGAATGCTCGGAGACGCGTCCTTGTTGACGCATCAAGGAGCCTGGCATGGCCGAAGACAACCCGACGAGCGAACATTCATTCTTCCTACGCACCGTTCGACGGTTGGCTGTGGCGAGCTTTGGCCGTTGGGCCTGGCACCGGCGGCCCATCATCGCGGAGATCGACCAGCGGCTACCTCCACCGCTGTGGAGATGTGGTGGATAGAAGCTGCACCGCAGCCTTCGAGTCCCGGCGCTGGCCACCATGGCGGCGACATGACGCTCGCGCGTGGCCTGGTAGGGTTGCTCTAGGCGGGCAGCCAGCTGCCATGGAAGCCGAACGGGACGCGGCGGGGTAGCTGGACGATGGCCACAGGGCCTTTCTCGACCGCGGTGGCGTCTAGGATCAGCAATGCACTGCCGTCGTGGTCGGGACGATAGACGACCGTCATGAGCCAGCCCTCGCCCTCGGGACCATCGCTCGATGCTGGAACGAAAACCGCCTCCGAAAGGCGATCGCCGCCCGGTGGGACATAGGACCGGCGGATTTGCCGGTGGAGGTCGTGATGCACGATCTCGTCCGCGTCGGGACCGGTCCGAAAGCCATGCCGGTAGGACTGACCTGCATAGCGATCGTCTATACGGGGGAACTCGCCCGGTCTGTCGTCCAGGGTCTCGCGCTCGACGTGCCTCCGACCCGTCGGGTCAACGCGCCAGCGCGACAGGCGCGACCGGGTGGACCCGGGTGGGCCGCCGTCGGCGCGTGGAAACATCGGGGCGGTGTCGTACTCGACGACGTCCATGACGATCGCGTCGCCGTCGTCATAGGAATTCATCACGTGAAAGATGAACAGCGGCTCGCATTGCTGCCAGACGAGGCTCGGCGTGCCTTCGTCGCGTCGCAGCACGCCGAGGAATGCGCCGCAGCCGGGTTCCCAAGCGAACGCAGGCCTGCCGGACATGGCGCGGCCGAGATCGCCGGTAAGCGGGAGGACGGGAAAGACGACATGCGAGCGGGTGACGGCGAAGTCGTGAACCATACTGCAGTAGGGAGCTTCGAATGTCTCGAGGCGGGAGACCTGCCCGTCGGCCTCGATCGTGCCCCAAGACATGCCCGGCGTGAGCGGGCCGCTCGCGGAGTAGCTGAAGAAGACGAGCTGGTGGGTGCGAGGGTCGTACTTGGGATGGGCGGTGAAGCGGCCCGCGAGCGCGCCGCCGAAAGTCTCCGCGCCCAATGTCGACAAATCGTCGGGGTCAATCCGGGTCGGAAGGTGCGCCTCTTCGAGTGCCAGAAGCCGGCCGGCGTGAGACAGCACGTGCGTGTTGGCGACGCCGGTGTCGAGCGGTCGTGCAGCCTCGGACAGCGGCTGTCCAAAGCCGGCGAAGAGCGGCCGTCCTGCCTCTCGTTCAGCCAGAAATCGTGGCGTTCTGACCCAGCGGTTGCGGTAGGACGCCCTGCCCTGCCCGAACCGGATCGCGTGCAGCATGCCGTCGCCGGTGAACCAGTGGTACGGCTCGACGGGTACGAACTGAGGATTGGGGCCGTTTCGCAACAGCGTGCCGTCGAGGCCGCCCGGGAGTCGGCCCTCGATGGGAAGGTCCGTCGCCACCAGCTCGTCGTCGACGGGAGCGTAATTGCCGGTCAGGAAGGGCGATGACATAATCGCCTAGGCGCAGAGGCGGCTCAGGGCGTCGTCGATCCTGGACGCGTCGCTGCGCAGGGCGGCGAGACGGTCCCGGGTTTCCTCGACGATTTCGGGCTTCGCGCGATCGACGAAATCAGCGCGGGCGAGCTTGGCTTCGAGCTTGCGCGCGTCAGCCTCGGTGCGGTCGCGCTCACGCGCAAGCCGGGCGCGCTCAACAGCGAGATCGATGATGCCGGCGAGCGGCACGACCAGCGTCGCTTCGTCGAGGACGAGCTGGGCACTTTCGGGCGGAATGTCGCCCTCGAGCGGCCCGGTGCCGGCGATACGCGCCATGCGTGCGATCGGCTCCTGCCAAGCGGCGAAGCGCTCGATCGTCCTCGGAGCAGCGTCACGTAGCCTCACGTTGATGCGAGCCCCGGCCGGAACATTGAGAAAGGCGCGCATCGTGCGAAGCTCGCCGATGACGCGGATGACCCAGCCAAGCTCGTTGGCGGCGGATGCGCGGGCGGGGACGTTTGCGGTCTCGGGCCAGGGCGCGCGGATCAGGCCGGCGCGCTCCGAGTGGCCCAGCCGCTCGGCCAGAGTCTCGGTCACGAACGGCACGACCGGGTGACACAGGCGGAGAATGACGCCGAGTATGTAGCCGGCGGTCGCGCGAAGCTCGACCGCGATTGCGTCGTTGCCGGCGAGACCAGGTTTGGCGAGCTCAAGAAACCAGTCGCAGAAGACGTTCCAGGTAAAGCGAGTGCAGGCGGCGGCGTACTCGTCGAAGCGGAAGGCGTCGAGGGCTGCCGTCGCAGCAGTGATCGCATCGTTGGCCTCGCCCACAATCCAGCGGGCAAGCGGGGTCTGCAGCGTTGCGGGGTCGAAACCATGACCCGAGGCGGCGTCGTTGAGTTCACAGAAGAGGGCGGCATTCCAGAGTTTGGTGACGAAGCTCCGCTGTTCCTGCACGCGTCGTGCGGACAGCTTGATGTCGCGACCGGGACCGGTGAGCGCGGTGACGGTCAGGCGAAGCGCGTCGGCGCCATATTCCTCCACCAGTTCAAGAGGATTGATGACGTTGCCCTTGGTCTTGCTCATTTTTTGACCGCGTTCGTCTCGAACCAGGCCATGGATCACGACGTCGCGGAAGGGAACGTCACCCTGGAGGTGGATGCCCATCATCATCATTCGGGCTACCCAGAAGAAGATGATGTCAAAGCCGGTGACGAGTACGTCGGTCGGGTAGTAGCGGGCGAGGTCGGCGGTTTGCTGCGGCCAGCCCAAGGTCGAGAACGGCCAGAGCGCGGACGAGAACCAGGTGTCGAGAACATCCGGGTCCTGTTCGAGCGACTCCGGGCGGCCGTAACGGGCCTGGGCCTCGGCTCTGGCGGTCTCTTCATCCGTGGCCACGAAGACGTGGCCGTCGGGGCCATACCAGGCGGGAATCCGGTGACCCCACCAGAGCTGGCGGCTGATGCACCAGGGCTGGATGTCGCGCAGCCAGGCGAAGAAGGTGTTCTCCCATTGCCGAGGGTGGAATGTTGTTCGGCCTTGTTCGACCGCTTCGATCGCGGGACCGGCGAGGGCCGCGGCATCGCAGTACCACTGTTCGGTCAGGCGAGGTTCCACGATGGCGCCGCCGCGCTCGGCGTGGGGTACCTGGTGGGTGTGCGGCTCGGTAGCGACGAGAAGGCCCAGGCGTTCGAGTTCGGCCGTGACGATGCTACGCGCCTGCTCACGCGACAGGCCGGACAGGGCGCGAACGAAGGCAGGGTCGGCGAGGCCGTCGACCTGTCGCAGGCCGGCGCCGATGTCTTCCAGTGTGATAAGTGCGCCGGCGTCGAGGATGCTCGGCATCGGCAGACCGTGCCGCTGGCCCACGGCGAAGTCGTTGAAATCATGCGCCGGCGTGATCTTGACGGCACCGGTACCCTTTTCCGGATCGGTGCTGGGGTCAGCGATGATCGGCACAAGCCGGCCGGTCAGCGGCAGGATGACCCGTCGGCCCACCATACCGGCAAAACGCTCGTCGTCAGGATGGACGGCGACAGCGGTGTCGCCGAGCATCGTCTCGGGGCGAGTGGTGGCCACCGTGATCGATCCTCCGCCCTCGACAGGGTAGGCGATATGCCAAAGATGCCCGCGCAGTTCGCGGCTCTCGACCTCGAGGTCGGAGATGGCGGAGCGGAACACAGGATCCCAGTTGACCAGGCGCCGGGCGCGGGTGATCAGGCCCTGCTGATGCAGCGTGACGAACGCTTGGCGGACGGCTTCGGACAAACCTTCGTCCATGGTGAAGCGCTCGCGCGACCAATCGAGCGAGGCGCCCAGACGACGAAGCTGACCAGTGATGGCACCGCCGTGCTGGCGCTTCCAGTCCCAGACCCGGTCCAGAAACGCTTCCCGGCCGATGGCCCGGCTGCTGGACCCCTCGGCGGCGAGCTGTCGCTCGACCATGAGTTGGGTGGCGATGCCGGCATGATCGGTGCCAGGCTGCCACAGCACGTCGCGACCGCGCATGCGTGCGCTCCGGACCAGAACGTCCTGGAGCGTCGCATCGAGCGCGTGGCCGACATGGAGGCTGCCGGTGACGTTCGGCGGAGGGATCATGATGGCGAAGGGCGGCGAGCTCGAGCCCGGGTCGGCAGAGAAGGCGTTCGAACGCTCCCATGCCTGATAAAGCGATGCCTCGACTTCGCCCGGGCTGAACATTTTATCGAGCATTCGACGATCTTTGTTCACGCTTTCTTGATGAAGACGGCGCCATCATGTGGCGAACGAAACGAAAGCGTGAGGCTCAGTTATGCAGGCCACGCGAGGCAGCAACCGGGACACCATCGAGGAGCTGGCAGACCGGTTGGAGTGGGAACTTGGTGCGCTGGAAAGCTGCTGGAGCGAAATCCCGGACCATGAACGGGCGACGGTCATTCGCCGGATCGGCGCGCACGCGCCCGGTGTCGCGCGCCTTTTATGTCCGCAGTTCGAGCGGTTCAGCCTGCCGCACGGGTCCCGAGCCGAGGGAATCGGCTAGGCTCCTTCACGCTCGACGATCCGGGCGATCTCGGCACGCACGAGTTGTTCCACGAGCTGAGGAAGGTTGGCATCCAGCCACTCGCGGAGCAGCGGACGCATCTCATCGCGGATGATGTCTTCGATGCTCGGTCCCCCACGATGGGTGAGAAGCGCTCGCCGTTCGCGCATGACGGTTCGGAGCGAGCCGAGCGAATGACGCGCGATCTGCTCTGCCTTGTCACCAACGAGCCCTTCGGGAACGGCCTGGCGGGAGTTGGCCGGCGGCGGACTGTCGATCATCATCGTCGATTCCAGCTCGAGGACGTCGTCGTCATCGTCGAGCGGCCGCTGTGAAGTGCGCCTTGCATCGCCCGGCACGTCGGGCGTCTGCTGTTTGTCCTCGCCCAGAATTCGCCTGACAGTATCGAGGATGCCCTTGTCATCCCCGTCCGGCCGGCCGCGCTCCTCCATACGAATTCCTTTCCTCGGGTCGCGTTCCGGGCGATCAGCGTCCGGGCTGCCTGACAGCGTAGTCGTTGGTGCCCCACAGACGATCCTTGACCGCGTTGTAGTAGGCGGTCTCGTCGTAGAGCGGCGTGTCGAGGTGCAGGTCGGTTGCCGTGAGGCGCCCAAGCGCCTGAGCCACCTGGTAAGACGCAGTGACCAGCGTGGTCAGGTTCTGCACCAGCGCGGTCTGGGCGTTCAGCAAGGTCTGCTGCTGCTGGAGGACTTCGAGGGTGGTGCTGGTTCCGACGATCGCCTGACGTTCAACGCCGTCGAGTGCGATGAACCCGGCGCGGATCGCAGCATGATCGCTGTCGACGGCGGCACGCGTGGAAATCAGCGTCTCCCAGGCTGACACGGCGGCCTGCAGCGCCGTGCGACGGGCCTCGTCGACCGTGCGGTGCTGCTGCTGCTCGGTCTGACGGGCCTGGCGAATGGCGGCGTATTCGGCGCCGCCCTGATAGAGTGGGAACGTGAGATTGATCAGGCCTTCGGCGCCTTCCGTCTGAAAGCCGGTCGAGCCCTGATTGACCTGCTTGAAGTATTCGCCCTGGAGCGAGAGCTTGGGCATGACGTTCGAGAATGCCACGTCGACGGCGTCGCGGGCGGCCGCCTCCTGAAACAGCTGATAGACCACGTTGGGGTTGTTCTCGACGCTCTGGACCATCGCCTCCTGCTCGGTCTTGACCGGCAGCTTGAGCGGCTGAGGGTCGACGAGGGTGTTGGGCGGCGGTGAGCCAACTTGCTGCAGGTAAGTCGCGTCGGCGGTGTTGAGCGTGCCCTCGGCGCTCTGGCGCTGCGCACGTGCGCTTGCGAGCGCAGACTCGGCCTGGGCGACGTCGGTGCGAGTGATTTCCCCCACCTTGAAGCGATCCTGGGTGGCCCGAAGCTGCTCGGCGAGCACCTGCTCGTTGTTGATCTGCAACTGGAGGAGCTGCTTGTCCTCGATCACGCCGACATAGGCCTGCACGACGTTGAAGAGCACCGTCTCCTCGGTCGCGATCAGGTTGGCGCGTTCGGAAAGCACCTTGTTGACAGCCTCATGCGTGCTCGCGCTGGTCTTGCCACCGTTGTAGAGCGGTTGGGTTACCGACGCGGTGAGCTGGTATCCGAGCGGCTTGATGAACGTTCTCGTTGCACCCGGGTCTGAGCCTCCCGGAAGAGGCAGCGTTCCGAAACCGGGCTGCCCTGGACCTGCGGTGCCGGTGCTTTGGCCGGAGGTGCCGAAAGATGTGAACGCGCCCGGCTGCTCCGTAAATGTCTCCCCATACTGGCTGCCTGCGCCCGAGAGCTGAACGGTTGGCCGCCAGCCGGCAAGTGCTGTCGGAACGCCCTCATCGACCGATCGTAGATTGGCCCGCTCGGCCTGGAGCTGGGGGTTGGTCAGGTAGGCCTGGGCCAGCGCCTCCTGCAGCGTGTGCGGAACAAGTAGCGGAGGGTCGTTGGAAGGGTCGGCATTCGCGTTCGCCGCCAACGCTGTTGTACTAAGCAGAGCTGCGACGCCGAACGCCTTGCCAGACCTGTCCATCGCATGAGCCCCCGACGTCCATCGCGGTTCTGCCATAGAGCAGGGTGGGCTGCCAATGAGGTCGCAATCCGGCCGCCTCTCTAGAAGTGGAAGCCGGCCGGTTTGCCAAAGCCGGGCAGCAGCCGGGCCGCGGCATCAAAATGCGGCCTCATACGAAGTCCGCCGACCGAGTGTTCGCCGATGACGCCCTGACCGGCGGCACCCGCGAGCAGGACGGTGACCAGCCGACCACAACCTGCCGCGACAAGTCGCTGAATTGGTGGCGGAATGACTTCGACGCCGCCTTCGACCAGGACGATGTCGAACGGTGGCTGCTCGGGATCGCCGTCGACGAGTCTGCCTTGACGAAACGAGAGCTGGGCGTGAGCCGATGCGGTGGCCCAGCGTGCGATTGACAGCAGCTTCTCATTTTCTTCAAGCGCGATCACGTGAAGGCCGATGATCGCGAGCAATGCTGCGCCGTAGCCGGTGTTGGCGCCGACGACAAGCGCGCGTTCGCCTCGACGGGGCGCGGCGAGCTGGATCAGGCGAGCGAGAACACGCGGCTCCATGACCGTCCGGCCGTCGCCGAGTTCGATCGGCGTGTCGATGTAGGCAAGTCTTTCGAACTCGCGAGGAACGAACAATTCCCGTGGCAAACTGCGCATCGCGGCGATGACACGCGGGTCGCTGACGCGCGCCGGCCTGATCTGGCCATCCACCATCTTGTTCCGTGCAAGTGTGAAATCGGTCGTGTCGGACATGCGGTCGATGGCTTCCCTCAGCGGCGCGTGTCGCGCTTTAGAGCAGTTTTGCGCCCAGCGGTATCGCGCTTCGGGCTTGACCGGGCGACTGGCAGTGCCCGATATCGCCTCCTGTGTCGCCGGTCCGGTGGCAGAGTGGTGATGCAGCGGACTGCAAATCCGCGAATGTGGGTTCGATTCCCGCCCGGACCTCAACGATCTCAGTAGCTTACATGATTTCCATTACGGTATCCAAAAAGAGCGGACCTGCAGCGGACCTGGCACGTTATTTAGGGCTTTGGTGATCTTGGCTCTAAAACGCCGAAGTCTACGTTGATGCCTTCGCCCACAGAGAGAGCGACGGCGCCGTGAGTGGAACAGAAAGCCTCAAGTCGTCGTAGAATCGCCACACCTTCAGCAAAAACCGCGCCCTCGTCCGGTAAATCGTAATAGCGGCGGACAACAGCAAAAGAAGAGCGAAAGCGTCTCCACGTAGTCCAGGCATCCGGGACATGCTCCCATTGCGTGTCTCTTCCCATTTCTCTGTGGCTCACAACTCGCCCGATCGCAGAGCCGCAATCTTTTACGGCAAGGATGCACTCGTCGGCACGTTGCTGCTTCAAACCAAGGCGCCACGATTTAGCTGCCACGAGTGCCATGATCGCTGTCGCAACCGTGGCCGCCGCACCGACCGCATTAGCAGCCCTAGTCCAGAGAAGAATTGCATGCTCTGACACAACCGGCTGTC
>CAXTSH010000089.1:0-14182 GCA_964246925.1 uncultured Acetobacteraceae bacterium | reverse complement strand
CCTAACGCGTCACCTCCAACCGCACAGGCTGCTCCGGCTCTCCATCATCATCTTCCGCCGCCGCCTCGGCATCCGCGCGCAGGCGATGGAACGACCGTCGCGCGAACGGCAGCAGGCCGACATAGATGATCCCCGCCGCGGCCAGCGCCGCCCAGGGTTCGGCGACCAGCACCGCCGCAAAGCCGCCGGTCCCGAGCAGCAGCGGCAGCACGAACTCCGCCGGCACGCGGAAATTCTTGAAACTCCACACCGGCAGCGTCGAGATCAGCAGCGCCGCACTGCCGATCTCGATGGCGGCGACGACGACCGGATTGTGCACGATGGCAAACATCACCGGCAGGTCGAGCCGGTGCGCTTCGAGCCCGGTGAACAGCGGAAACAGCACGATGCCGGCGCCGGCCGGGGCCGGCACCCCGGCAAAGAAGTTGTAGGCGTAGGCCGGCGGGTTGCCGACGTTGACCGCCGCGTTGAAGCGGGCGAGCCGCAGCGCCATGCAGACGGTGAACATCAGGCTCGGCAGGAAGGCCAGCCGGCCGGCCCCGTTCATCGCCCACAGATAGAGAATGAAGGCGGGGGCGACCCCGAAGCACAGGAAATCCGACAGGCTGTCGAACTCCGCGCCGAAGCGCGAGGTCGCGCGCAGCATCCGCGCGATCCGGCCGTCGATGCCGTCGATGGCCGCGGCGAACACCAGTGCGAGCACCGCGACCGGATAGTGGCCGTCGATCGCCGAGCGCATGCTCATCAGGCCGGCGCAGAGCCCGAGCATGGTCAGCAGGTTCGGCACCAGCCGGTTGAACGACTGGCCGGCAAAGCGCGGGCGCCGCTGGCGGCGTCGCCTCAGGCCCAGGCGCCGGCGCCGGCGTGGCCGAGTCTCCCCCATCATGGGAGCTGCGCCATCGCGGTCTCCCCGCCGACCATGGTCTGGCCGACGGCGACGAGCGGCCTGGCGTCCGGCGGGACATAGAGGTCGGTACGGCTGCCGAAGCGGATGATGCCGAACCGCGCGCCGCGCTCGACGGTGTCTCCCTCGGCAACGTCGCACAGGATGCGCCGTGCGATCAGGCCGGCGATCTGCACCACCACGACCTGAACCCCCTCGTCGAGGCGCAGCAGCAGGGCCACCCGCTCGTTCTCGTCGGACGCCTTGTCGAGGCTGGCGTTAAGGAACTTTCCGGGCCGGCGCGCCACGCGGACGATGGTCCCCGAAGCCGGCACGCGGTTCACATGGACGTTCAGCACCGAGAGGAAAGTCGCCACGCGAAGCATCGGTGCCGGACCCAGGCCGAGCTCGGCCGGCGGCGCGGCCAGCCCGACCTCCGTCACCGTGCCGTCGGCCGGTGCGACGAGGACGCCCTCGATCGGCGACGGCACGCGTTCCGGGTCGCGGAAGAAATAGAGGCAGAACAACCCGAACACGGCGGCCAGGGCAGAGAGGACGGCGAGATGGCACACCAGGCCCGCCAGGAAGGCGACCGCGCCCGCAGCCAGGAAAGGCGTACCGGCCGGATGCGGCGGGGCGGCGACCAGTCGGACGGCCTTGAGCAGGGCAGACATGCGGTCAGCGGTGCCCAAGCTGCCGGACAAACGCAAGCTCAGCCAAGAGCGTCTATGCCGGCTCGAGCCTGCGCGCGTGCACGGCCTGCATCGGGGCGGGGACCACCACCCGGCGGCCGACGGGAACACCGGGAACGGCCGCGTACACCTCCTTGACCGCCTCGGCGAGGAGCACGCCGGCGAAGCGCGGTGCAAGCCGCCGGCCGAGCCGCTCGCAGAGCGGGGCCAGCTTGCGGAAGGGGCGCAGGTCGATCGGCGGCATGAACAGCGCCGCGTCCTGCCGGTCGATCGCGAACATCGACGACGCCAGCAGGCGCGAAACCTGGCGCTGGCTGTAGGGCTGGCCATGGCCGAACGGCGTCGCCTCGGCATGCGCCCAAAGCCCGGCGCGGTTCGGCGTCACCACCATCAGGCGCCCGTCGTCGCGCAGCACGCGCCAGCACTCGCGCAGCAGCCGCCTCGCCTCGTCGGCGACTTCGAGGCCGTGCACCAGCAAAACGCGGTCGATCGACAGGTCGTCGAACGGAAGTTGCCCGCCACCGGCGACACAACGGGTCGGCGCCGGCCGGGCCGGCAGCGACGAAACGACGTCCAGGCAGGCCAGCGCGTCGTCGCGCCACAGTCCCAGATACGGCGTGGCATAGCCGACACCGAGGATGCGCGTCCCGCGCCCGTCCGGCCAGAGCGTCGCAAGCCGGTCGCGGATCAGGCCGGCCACGACCGTCCCGCACGGTCCGTCGTAGAAGGAAGCGACCGATTGCGCGTCGAGCGTCATGGGTGCGGTATACCATGGCGACAAGCGGAGAACACGGACACCATGCGCGCCACCCTGATCCCGATCCTGTCGGACAACTATGCCTGGCTGCTTCGCGAGCGCTCCGGCGCGCTGGCCGTGGTCGATCCGGCCGACGCCGCGCCCGTCATCGAGGCCGTCGAACACTCGATCGGCCGCGACGGCGGCCGTCTCGAAGCCATCCTCCTGACCCACCATCACGCCGACCACACCGCCGGCACCCAAGCCGTGCGGGCGCGCTACGGGGCGCGGGTCGTGGGCGCGGCGGCCGACCGGCGCCGCCTGCCGCCGCTCGACGAGGCGGTCGCCGGAGGCGACCAGATCCGCGTCGGCGACGAGGCGGCCGACGTGATCGAAACGCCGGGCCACACCATCGGGCATGTCAGCTTCTTCTTTCCGGCGACCGGCGAGGACGATCCGGTGCTGGTCTGCGGCGATACGCTGTTCAGTCTGGGCTGCGGCCGCCTGCTGGAGGGGGATGCCGCCGCCATGTTCGCTTCCCTGCAGAGCTTCGGCCGGCTGCCGGACAGCACGCTTGTCGCCTGCGGGCACGAATACACCCTCGCCAATGCGCGCTTCGCGCTGAGCGTCGATCCACAGAACGCAGCGCTCGGCCGTCGGGCCGAGCAGGTGGCACGGCTGCGCGACGCCGGTGAGCCCACCCTGCCTTCGCGCCTCGCCGAGGAGCGTCTGGCCAATCCCTTCCTCCGCGCGCGCGACGCCGTGGAGCTCGGAGAGCTGCGCTCGGCCAAGGATGGTTTTCGCGGCTAGCGCCTGATCGTCTCAGGTGGATACAACCTGAGACGTGAATCAATCGCCAGATCAATATGATAGAGCACGTTCATCGGTTCATCCTGAACCGACCGTACTCTAACGTCCGGTTTGGGCACCTATCTGTCGCCGCGACCCTGAATTTCGGGGGTCGTCATGCTAAATTCATCCAATTGGATGCTGGAGATTGATGTGCGTGGCGACCAACAGACGGGCGGGGCCAGGACGTCGCCGATCGTCGTCAAGAAGTACGCCAACCGGCGTCTCTACGACACCGAGAGCTCGGCCTACATCACGCTCGACGATCTGGCCGAGATGGTGCGCGGCAATCGGGATTTCGTCGTCTATGACGCGCGCACCGGAGACGACATCACACGCGCCGTGCTGACGCAGATCATCATGGAGGAGGAGACACGCGGCCGGTCGATCCTGCCGACGTCGTTCCTGCGCCAGTTGATCGGTTTCTACGGCGACAGCCTGCAGGGCGTGGTGCCCGAATATCTCGAGCAGATGATGGCTCATTTCGCGCGCCGGCACGAGGTCCCGGAGCCGGCGTCCGAGGAGCCGATCGGCCTGCTGACGCCGTCGCTGCAACAGGCCGGCCGCGAGAACGTGGCGCTGCTGGAGCGTGCCGCGCGCGTGTTCAGTCCGGTCGTCGCCGTCAGGCAGGCGCAGGACGCCGAGCGCTCGATCCGCCCGACGCGCGAGGAGCTGCAGGTCGAAGTGGCGACCCTGCGCTCGGAACTCGCGGCGCTCCGCGGCTCCGCGGCAGACTAGAGCAACCTCATCCTGACCGGAACGCCTCGCGTTCCGGTCAGGATGAGTTAAGTTGCTCTAGCTCATATGTTTTCTAGAGCACGACCTTCAGGCTGACCGCTTCCGGTCAGCCTGAACGTGCTCTAAGGCCAGGGCTCTGCCCTGGACCCGCTGGGGCCGTCGTGCGGCAGCACGCCTTCGGCGTGACGCCCCCAGACCCGCCTTACATGAAGATGATCAGTCGCAGCCCGTAGGCGACCGCGGCCGTCACCGCCACTCCCGCCGCCCACAGGCCTACGAACCAGCCGATCCGGCGCAGCGTGCCGTCAATGGTAGTGCGCACCGGGATCCACCTTGCCGCGAAACACCCAGTAGCTGTAGCTCGAATAGGCCATGATCGTCGGCACCAGGAACACCATCCCGGCCAGCAGGAAGAGCTGGCTGTGCGGCGGGTTCGAGGCCTGCCAGATATCGATCGAAGGCGGCACCACCGTCGGCCACATCGAGATGCCCAGGCCGGTAAACGACAGGAAGAACAGGCCGAGCGTGCACAGGAACGGCGTGACCTGGTGCCGCTCCCGGAGGCTCCAGTAGAACAGCAATGCGAGCACCACGACGAGGATCGGCACCGGACTGACGAAAATCACCTTCGGCCACGCAAACCAGCGGTTTAGGTACGCCTCATGCAGGAAAGGGGTCCAGACGCTGACCACGATGATGAAGCCGAGCACCAGCAGACCCAGGCCTCGCGCAACGCCGGTCATACGTCGCTGCAGTTCGCCTCCCGTCTTCCAGATCAGGTAGGTGGCACCCAGCATCGCGTAGCCGCAGACGACCGCTAGCGCGCAGACGATGCTGAAAGGCGTCAGCCAGTCCCACCAGCCACCGGCATACTGGTGGTGAAGGATACGGATGCCCTGCAGCAAGGTGCCGAGCGTCAGGCCCTGGCACAGAGCGGCGACCAGGGAGCCGGTGAAAAAACCGAAGTCCCACAGCTTGCGCGTCCGCGACCGCCGCGCCTTGAAGCGGAACTCGAACGAGACGCCGCGGAAGATCAGCGCGAGCAGCATCAGGATCACCACCGGATACAGCGCCGGCAGGATGATCGAGTAGGCGATCGGAAACACCCCGAACAGCCCGGCGCCCCCGAGCACCAGCCAGGTTTCGTTGCCATCCCAGACCGGCGCGATGGAATTGACCATCACGTCCCGATTCTCCGGTTCGTTTTCGAAAGCGAACAGCATCCCGACGCCGAGATCGAAGCCGTCGAGCAGCACGTACATTAGGACCACGACGGAGAGGATCATCGCGGAGAACACCGGCGTCCAGAAGAACCACCCGTGCAGCGCACGGGCGGCTTCCGGCATCGGCAGCAGGTGGTTCATTCCGCCGCTCCGGCGGCGTGACCCAGACCGCCATGACCGAGATTGTCATGACCCTGGGCGGGCCCGGGATGGATGCCGGCGGTGCGGATCGGCTCGTCGCCGCGCGGCCCTTCCTGACCCGGTTCGGGCGGCTGGCCCATCATCCGCAGCAGAATGGCCAGGCCGGAGCCGAACACGACGAAATACACCACGATGAAGACCACGAACGAGGTCGCGACTCCTGGCAGCGCGATCGGCGAGATGCTCTCCGACGTCCGCAGCATGCCATACACCGTGTACGGCTGACGGCCGATCTCGGTCGTCATCCAGCCGCAGATGATCGCGACCCACCCGGCGGGACCGAGCAGCACCGCCGCCCGGTGCAGCCACGGATTGTCGTACAATGTGCCCCGGTAACGGCACCAGAGGCTCCACAGGCCGATCGCCGCCATGGAGAAGCCGATCGCGATCATGATCCGGAAGGTGAAGAACAGGATCGGGCTGTAGGGCTGGTCGGCGCGCGGGAAGTCCTTCAGCCCGGGCACGCGGCCGGACAGCGAGTGGGTGAGGATCAGCGAGCCGGCAAAGGGCAGCTCGATCACGTATTTCGTCCGCTGCTCCTTCATGTCGGGGATGCCGAAAAGCTTTTCGCCTTTGTAACGGCCACCGTTAAAATCACCTTCCATGGCGGCGATCTTGGCGGGCTGATGAGCGAGCGTGTTGAGACCCTGGGTGTCGCCTGCGAGGATCTGGATCGGCGCGACGATGGCCGCCATCCAGAGCGCCATGGAAAACATCACCTTGGTCGCTTCCGTCGGCGCCCGGTCCCGCGCACGGGCGCGCAGCAGGTGGTAGCCGCCGACGCCGCCGACGATGAAGGCGACCGCGAGGAAGCAGGCCAGACCCATATGGACCAGCCGGAATGGAAACGACGGGTTGAAGATCACCCGCAGCCAGTTGGCCGGCTCGAAATGACCCTCGGGAGTGATGGTGTAGCCGGCCGGCGTCTGCATCCAGGAATTGACCGAGATGATCCACGTCATCGAGATCGCGGTCCCGATCGAGACCAGGCAGGTGGCGGCGTAATGCAGGCCGGCGCCGACGCGGCCCATGCCGAACAGCATGACCCCCAGAAATCCCGCCTCCAGGAAGAAGGCCGTCAGCACCTCGTAGGCCATCAGCGGACCCAGCACGCCGCCCGCCTTGTCGGAGAACACCGACCAGTTGGTCCCGAACTGGTACGACATCACCACGCCCGAGACGACGCCCATCGCGAAGCCGACCGAAAAGATCTTCAGCCAGTATTTGTAGAGGTCGAGATAGACCGCCCGTCCGGTCTTCAGCCACAGCCCTTCGAGCACGGCGAGATACGCGGCAAGCCCGATCGAGAACGCCGGAAAGATGATGTGAAATGCGATCGTGAACCCGAACTGGGCGCGTGCGAGGTGGAAGGCGTCGATACCGAACATGGCGGGCTCCAAGGACAGGCACGCCTGGCCGGCAACGGGCCGGGCGTGCGTCGTGATCCGAGAAATGCGCAAATGGGCCGCCATGACAATGCTTTACTGGCCGGCGTGACGCCATCTTCACCTGAAACCCCCTCAGCCTGGTGCCGGGGCCGCCGGCAGGTCCGGCAACGTGAGCAGCAGCAGGCCGCCGAACGTCACGCGGCCGTTCCGTACCGCCAGCGGCAAATCCCGCGCGATGCCGTTCGGGGCAACCAGCGAGAGCAGGCCGCCGGCTGCCTGCGCCTCGGCCGGCGTGACCAGATGCGCGGCACGCGCCCTGGCGATCAAAGCGGGCCAGCCTGGCTCGAGCGTGAACCACAGGTGCCCGGAGAGCTGCCCGGACCGGCTGGCCTCGATCGTGCCGTCGAGGTGGACGGCAACGCCGTTCCAGTCGGCGTCGGCGCCGGCGATCGTCAGGCGGCGATGCTCAGGTGGCCCGGTGACGGAGGCCTCGATGCTGGCCCGCCCGACCGTCCGCTCCGGCAGCGCCGCACGGGCGAACGGCAACACCAGACGATCGAGGCGCAGCGACAGCACCGCCGACCGGTCCCGCTCGCCGGCGGTGCCGGTCAACGCCGCCACCGTCAGGACATCGTCCGGCCCGCTTCCGGTCGCCGCACGCAGCGCGGAGGCGTCGAGGACGGCGACGCCGGAGGCGCCCACCGTCGCGTCGATCGTCCCCCATGCGCGCCAGCTCGTCCCGCCGGCAGACATCGTGATCGGACCTGGCAGCCGGAGCAGGAGCCGGGCCGGATCGGGCAGCGAACGCCGCAGCAGCAGGAGTTCCGACGTGATGGACAAGCCGGCTGGCGCGCGGAGCCTCGGATGACCCACGGCGAGATTGGCTGCGAACAACCATCCGGATTGCCTCGGCGTGTCCCCTCCGAGATCCAGGCCGGCGGCGCGTGCCTCGGTCTGCAGGCTCTGCCAATCGACCGCCAGCGCCCGCTGGCTGCGCCGATGGCCTACCCAGCCGATCAACAGCACCGTCGCGAGCACGGCCGGGACAATCACCGCGGCACGAAAGACCGTCATCCACAACGCTTGACGCGTGTCACCGTGACACAAGCGGCAGGGCCGATGATGGACAAGGGACACACCATATTGTGATTGCAATGTCATAGCCAAACCGGCGACTGCTCGGCGAAACCCACAGGCTATTGAAATCAAACACTTTTAATGGTGCGAAGCAATGGCCTGCGCGCAGGTGATTCCCAACGTTTGCCGCGGCGGAGCAGACCCGGTCCGGCTGTCAAACCCAATCCTGAAGAGATCGTCATAACTATGTAATAATGCCGGGGAAAGCGCGCCCACAGACTTATCCACACGCTGACGGGCGAAACATCGCCTCGCTGTCGGACCAGGCCAGGCCGATGCGCTGCAGCAGTTCTTCCCGCCGCAGGCCAGCGGGCAGGGGTGGTCCGACGACGATGCTGATGATGGCATCGGTGGCAAGCGGCCCGGGCCGCAGGAGAAAACCGGCACCCCAGACATGACCCGAATTGGTGGCGACCGGAACCACGGTCCCGAGTCCGGCCAGTGCCACGATACCGGGTGCCAGAATCGCCCGTTCATCCGGGCCGACCCGTGTCCCCTCGGGGAACACGATGAGCTGTCGCCCGGCGGCGAGTGCCGCCCGGGCGTCGCGGACCATGCGGCGCAGGGCTTGGCTGCCGCCGGCGCGGTCGATCGCGATCATGCCCGCCGGTTCGAGCAACGGCCCGACCAGCGGGATCCGGCGCAGCTCCTGCTTCATGATGTAGCTCGGCCGCTCCACCAGCGTGAACCAAACCAGGCTGTCGATCGCCGAGCGGTGCTGGGACGCCACGACCAGGGCCGCTGCGCGGAGGTGCTCGCGTCCAACGACGTGCGGCCGGACGCCGCAGACGACACGAAGGGCTGCCAGCGTGAGCCTGATCCAGAGGCGTGCCAGCCCGAATGCCAGGTCGCGGCGGAACGCCCGCACCAGCAGGCCGAACACGCCAAGGGTCACCGTCAGCAGGACGAACACGAGGTTGAACAGCATCACCCGCAGCACGTTCATGCGCCGCCGGTCAGGTCAGCCCCGGCGTCGGCGTGGCTGGCGGGATGCCGGCCTCGGCCGCCACCAGCTTGACGTATTCGATGAACAGCTTCCTGATCCCAGCCGGCGGATGCACCGCATAGGGCGTCAGCCGCACGCCCGGCAGCGACGTTCCGATGACGGCAAGCGCACGTCGCATGTGGTAGCCGGCGGTCACCACGACGATCGAACCGAGTCCGTTGGCGCGAACCCACCAGGTGATCTCGACCGCGTTCCCCCGCGTCGTGCGTGCGACGTGGCCGAGGGTGACCGTGCCCGCGGCGAGGACGTCGTGGACCGCCGCGGGAAGCGGTGCGGACGTGTCGTGCGCGACGGCCTGCAACATGTCAGGCAGCGTCACGCCCGGCCCGACGCCGGAAATGAGCAGCCGGTGAGCGACGCCGGCCCGGAGCAGCGCCATGGCGGTTTCGATCCGAAGTGCACCGCCGGTCAGCGCCACGATACCGTCGGCTTCGGCGGGCCAGGGCGACGGACGCTCGGCGTCACGCACGAACCAGCCGAAACCGGCCACGAAGGCGATGAGGCCGGCGCACGCCGTCAGACCAAGCCCCCGGCGTGCGGTCACCATCGCGTTTCGGCCCGGCGGACGCGCGAGGCGGCGAATGCCGTGATGGTGCCGGCCAGGAGCGGAACTGCGACCCGGAGCGCCGGCGACGAATGACCGGACACGCCGGCCGCCCGGAGCCCGGCCTGCATTCCGGCAAAGCCTGCCGCCGAGCCCGCGGTCGCGGCGGCAGCGAGCGGCCAGACCAGGTGGCGGTTGATCCAGCCATCGGTCGCGCCGAGCTCGCTCAACACACGCGCCGTGTTCGCCGATGCGCGCGCGCCCCCAAGGCCCGCTGCAGCCACGCCGGCCGCCGAGACCAGACCCGCCATTCCCACCAACAGCGCTCCCGCGAGCTTCAGGCGATCCCCGAAGCGGGCCAGGCGGCGGGCGGGCTCGCCGCCGTCGGTCTGCACGATGCTGCCGGGAGCGGCCGCCTGCACCCGGGCCGCGAGATCGGGATCATGCACGCCGTCTGCCACCACCAGCGCGGGCGCGAGTGACGCGGACACACCCAGCGGCGAAGGGTCGGCCTGCCGGGCTTCGGGACCGGCGGCGGACAGAACCGCGGGGAGACTGGACGGGTCCGGCACCACGATCAGAACCCGGCTTGCGGCCTCGTTCCAGGACGCATCGAGCCGCACGATGGCGGCGTCGAACGACACCGCGCCGGCACAGGCGGCTCCGCAACCGATGCCGACCACCGCCTGCCGGCACAGGCCGGCTGTCCGGGCGAGCGAGCCGGCCGGCAGCCTGCGCAGGCCACCGCCGGCCCCGCGTTTCAGGTCGCTCCTCGCCAGGCGGCGGCTCACGCTGCGTCCTCGCGCAGGCCGCCACCCTCGAGCGTGAGCGTCGGCGCCGGGTGGGCGCGGCGCAGCGCCTCGTTCCGGGAGGCCACGATGACGGTGGCGCCCAGCCGATTGAGCTCGGCGATCAGTTCGAACAGCCGATCGCCTTGCACGCCCAGTCCCTCGGTCGGCTCGTCCGCGACGAGCAATTCCGGACGGCCGACCACCGCGCGGGCGATCGTGCAGAGCAGCCGCTCGCCCGCGGAAAGCTGGCCTGCAGGCCGATCCCGTATCCGGCCGAGCCCAACCCAGTCGAGCACCTCGAGGGCCTCGATCCGCGCGGCGGCGGCCTGCATGCCGTTGATGCGCAACGGCAGGACGGTGTTCTCCAGGACGGTCAGATCGGCCAGCAGGAGCCGCCGCTCGTCGATCACCCCCATCCGCCGCCTGAGCCTGGCCCTGCCGGCTCGGCGTAGGCGGGCGACATCGACGCCGAACAGCCGGACACGACCCGCGTCCGGCCTGCAACGCGCCGCGAGCAGCGAGACCAGTGCCGATTTCCCCGAGCCTGCCGGGCCGGTGATCCACCGGAACCCGCCATCGGGCACGCTGAACGACACGCCGGACAGCCCACGGAAATCAACGCTTTGGAGACGGATCATGTCATCAATCCGGAACTCCCCGGCAGAAGGCACGCGACAGCCCGCGATTGCAAGCGCTCAGCGCGCCAGTGTCCGTTCCAGATGCCGCAACCCGGGCTCGATCATGAGATGACGGCCATGGCCGATGACCACCAGCGTGCCGCTCAGCACGAGCAGCAGAATGGCGTCACGCCGCGGCAATCGTCCACGCCATATGGACCCGAGCGCCAGCACCGCGCCCAGGCCCACGGCCGCCCCGATCAGGACCTCGTTAAGACTGTGGAAGTCGAGCGCCATGCGGCTGCCGCCGATCACGGCGGCGGCGGCGGCGGCGGCGAACAGGCCCGCGCGCCTGCCGAGCAGGAGGAGCACCACGCCGCCATAGGTCGCGGCGGCACTGGCGGTGTGACCACTCGGGCTTCTGACGTCGATCGCGCCGCCGAGCGCCGGAAAGACGCCGAAGATCAGCTTGAGCAGGAAGATGGCGAAGAATGCGCCACCGATGGCCAGAACCCAGCCCGCACACGCACGCCGATGCCCGCGAACCGCTAAAGACAGTGCTATGAGGAACAGCAGCGGGAGCGTGATGGCCGCGTCGGCGAAATCCGTCAGATCTTGCAGGCGGGCACCTTCCGCGATGGATCGTCGTCGCGTTCGCTCTCGGCGTCGAAGGCGGCGCCGACCAGGACGACGGTCGACGAAAGCCAGATCCAGGTCATGAAGCCCACCACCGCGCCGAGCGATCCGTAGGTTCGATTATAACTGCCGAAATGGGCGACGTACCAGGAGAACAGGGCCGACACGACGAGCCAGAGCAACGCCGCCATCAGGCTGCCCGTGGTCAACCAGCGCCAGCGGATCGCGCCGCGACTGGGTCCGAGCGCGTACAGGCCCGAAAGCAGAACGACGACCGCTCCGAGCAGGAGCGGCCAGCGCGCCACCAGCAGCAGCCACTTGGCCGCGGTACCCAGGCCGATGAATGCCAGTGCCGCCGGGAGTGCCACCAGGCAGGCAAGCGAGAGGATGACGAACAGCAAAGTGGAGAACGTCAGCGCCAGCGAGACAAGCGTGAGCCGGACGAAGCTCCGCTGCTCGGTCTCGCCGTAGGCGGCGTTGAGCGCGCCGAAGATGGATTTGGTCGCGGCGTTGGCGGTCCAGAGCGAGGTCAGCAGGCCGATGACGGCGCCGGCGCCGAGCGACTTTCCGCTCGAGGAGGTCAGCGTGTGCAGCTCGCTGCCGAGCAGGCTCATCGCGCCGTCGGGCAGGATGCTGCGCAAGCCGGCGATCTCGCCCTCGACCACCTTCGGGTCGGCAAACAGTCCGAACAGCGACACCAGTGCTGCAAGCGCCGGAAAGATGGCGAGCAGACCGTAGAAGGTGACGGCCGCCGCCTCGGTGGTCAGGCGATTGGCCGACACGTTGTGGGCAACCCGCTTGAGCACCGGCCACCAGCCCGACCGCGCCGGCCCGTGCACGACCTCGCTCATCGCTCTGACCCGGTGGCAGCGCGAAAGCCTGTCGCGACGACGTAGAGTTCGCTGCTGTCCTTCCGGCTGGCGGGCGGCTTGACGTGGCGAACGCTCCGGAACGCGCGCTTGAGAGTGCCCTGCATCTGACGCTCCGCCCCGCCCTGGAAGACCTTGGCGACGAAGCCGCCGCCCTCGGCCAGGGTGTCGAGCGCCAGGGCCAGCGCCAGCTCGGCCAGTGCGACGATGCGCAGATGGTCGGTGGCCTGGTGGCCGGTGGTGTTGGGCGCCATGTCCGACAGCACCAGATCGGCGTTGCCACCGAGCCGCTCGGCCAGCATGCGGGCCATGCCTTCGGCGGCGAGGTCGCCCTGGACGACGTCGACCCCCGTGATCGGCTCAATCGGCAGCAGGTCGATGGCGACCACCCGGCCGGCGCCGCGACGGGTGGCGACCTGCGACCAGCCGCCGGGTGCCGCGCCGAGGTCGAGTATCCGGCTGCCTCGGCTGATCAGCTTGAAACGGTCGTCGAGCTCGATGAGCTTGAAGGCCGCGCGTGATCGCCAGCCGTCCTTGCGCGCGCGTGCGACGTACGGATCGTTGAGCTGTCGCGTCAGCCACCGCTGCTGCGAAAGGCTCCGGCCCCTCGCGGTACGAAGCCGCTCGCTCTTGAGCCGTATGCCCGAACCGTCGCCTGCGCCGCCGCTCATGGCTTGCGCATCAGCCGTGCAAGCAGGCCTTCACGAAGGCCACGGTCGGCGACGAGGACGTCCGGGAAGGTCCACTGGCGGCAAATCGCCTCGAAGATGGCACAGCCGGGCAAGACCAGCGATGCACGCTCGGGACCGACGCAGGGATGCGCCGCGAGTTCGTCCGGTCCGAGCGCGCGAAGGCTGGCTACCGCGGCGGCGGCGGTCGCGATCGACATCGTCATGCCGTCGATCAGAGGGCGGCGGTAACGTTCGAGCCCAAGCGCCTCGCCCGCGAGCGTGGTGACGGTGCCGCTGGTGCCGACCATGCGCACGCCGCCGGCGCGTATCTCGTGCCTGATCCGGTGAACGCCTTCGAAGGCCTGCAGCGGCTCGCGCATGGCAGCCACCATGCGTTCGAAGCCGGCCTCGTCGTGAGGGTCGACGCCGAGGGCGGCGGCGAGTGTCACCACCCCGAGCGGAATGCTGCAGAGGCCGATGATCTCGGGCTCGCCGGCGCCATCGAAGCCGGCCAGCCGCACCCAGGCGATTTCGGTCGAACCACCACCGATGTCGAACAGCAGGACGCGCCGGCCGCAGGCGGCAAGCAGACCGGCGCAGCTTTCGACCACCAGCGCCGCCTCCTCTCGGGGGCTGATGACGCGAAAGGCGATGCCGGTCTCGCGAAGGATCCGGCCGAGGAACTCCCCACCGTTCACCGATTGACGACAGGCCTGGGTCGCAACCGCCATCATGGCCCGCAGGGGGTGTCGACCCATTTTCTGCAGGCAGAGTCCGAGTGCCAGCAACGTACGTTCCATCGCCGCTTCGCCGAGGCGGCCGGTGGCGGGCAACTCCTCGCCAAGGCGGACGACACGGCTGAAACTGTCAATCACCCGAAACCCGTTGCGCGTCGGCGTCGCCATCATCAGCCGGCAGTTGCTGGTGCCGAGGTCAAGCGCCGCGTAAACCGGTTGGTAAGGCGGGTTCGCTGCACTGGCATGGTCACCCAGCTGCTTCGTCCCTTGGCCGCCGGCCGCATCCTCCACCGTGCTCGCCCGCCGGGCAAGCGGCGATTGGCTCGGTTCGCGATTGCGTGTTGCCAGCGTTGCCAGGGTCTGACCGCGGTGCTATCGCCGCGGTCCGCCTGGGGGATAGTTTAGCGGTAGAACTACCGGCTCTGACCCGGTCAGCCCTGGTTCGAATCCAGGTCCCCCAGCCA
>CAXTSH010000088.1:0-14289 GCA_964246925.1 uncultured Acetobacteraceae bacterium | reverse complement strand
CCCCTTTGGGGCCGGCGGCCCCAAACCCGCCTCGCTCAAGGTAAACCCTTGCACACGGGAGAGCGACGAGATTGCCTATGCGATCGAGGGCGATCGCGTCATCCTCACACGCGCGCAGCCTGAACCGGCGCGCGACGACCCCATTCGCCACGTTCAGCGAATGGAGGAGCCCGGCCAACACCGAGGCGTATGCCGGGCTTTGACGTCTGGGACGTCATCAAGGTCCCGTTTCCTGACGTCGACCGCCCCGTCGTCCAGCGCCGCCCGCCCTCGTCATCGCGCGCTTCGACGAGCCCGGCCTGCCTGATCTCCTCTGGGTCCTTATGATCACCAGCGCCGCCAACCGCGGCTGCCGGCCGATGTCCCGATTTCCGAATTGTCCAGGGCCGGCCTGCCTTCGCCTTCGGTTGTCCGCCCGGCCAAGATCGCAACGATCGAGGCCGCCGCCGCCAAACGGATCGGTGCCTTGCCCAAACCGGATCGCTCTAGCGTCGCGAAGCATCTCGGCGAAACGCTCAAGCTCAATTTGCAGCCCTGACGAGCACGCATGGCGAAGCGTGAGCATGGGCGCCTTGGAGACACTCCAAGCTTACGCCCTGCAAAAGGTCACAGTTGTGACCTTGCCTCTCGCAACAAGTTTTGTTGTCGAATTGACCGACCGGGACGCGGGTAGGTTTACTCCGCCAGACATATTTCTTCTCTGATCCGGACCCCCCTTACGGCACAGACTATCATCGCGACGAAACCGGAAGACGACACGCCCGCTCTCGACGAGATGCCAATCCCAGTCATCAATTTCACCGGCGATCCACGATGGAGACCCCTGCCGCCCGTGTAGGTGGATCTCGGAACCGACCGCCGCGTCCGCCATCTTCGCGGCAACACGCCAGTTTCCGGTCTGGTAGCGTCCGTCTGAAAGGTTCGTCAGCTTTCCGTCGTTCGACTTTTCACCAGCCAGGAAGTGCAGCCTCAGTAGAAGGCCGCGGGTCTGGGGCCACCTGCCCAGCGGGGCGCGGGGCAGAGCCCCGCTTCTCAGATCAACGCCGCCGCCGCGTTGACGGTGAGTGCGATGATCACGGTGTTGAACAGGAACCCGATGAACCCCTGCACCGCCGCCAGGCGACGAAGCTGCCGGTCGGAGATCTGCACGTCCGACACCTGGAAGGTCATGCCGAGCACGATGGAGAAATAGAGGAAGTCCCAATAGTCGGGCGCGCTCTCGCCAGGGAACTGCAGGCCGCCGCGCAACGTGCCGTCGGATCGTGTCTCGTAGAACTCGTGCGCATACCGCGAAGCGAACACCGCCTGCGTGACCAACCACGACAGGATCAACGTTGCCGCAACGAACGCCACGTGCCGCCTTGCGGCTCCGGCCGGCAGATGGGTGGTATCGCCCAATGCGCCGACGAGGGCGAAGAAGCTGAATGCGACCGCGCCGATCATCACCCAGAAGACCGTCCACTCGCCCTCCTGTTGCGCCTCTGCCTTGCGCGGCATGTCCGCGGGCGGCGTCGCGTAGAACATCCACGACATCGACAGCAGGAACGCCGATGCACCGAGATCCCAGGCGCAGACCGCGCGCAGGTTGGGCTCCACCGCCAGCCTGACCAGCGGATAGCTCGCCAGCCCGACGGCAAGACCGAGGAGGCTGCGTGGATGGCCCAGCACGCCGCGCGGGAGAACCGTCATCCGACCTCGAGCTGGTGCAGCGAGGCGCCCGCGTCGGCGGCCATGGCGGCGATATGACCGTGATGGGTGAACAGAATCGTCTGGTTGCCTGCGCCGAACGCGCGCAGCACCTCGAGTGCCGCGCGCGCCCGTTCGTCGTCGAAGCTCGCCAGCAGATCGTCGGCGATGAGCGGGATCCGTTCAGCGCCGGCCCCGTGCCGCTCCAGCGACGCGAGCCGCAGGGCGAGGTAGAGCTGGTCGAGGGTTCCCTCGCTGAGCCGCCCGACAGGACAGGTCGAGCCGTCATGGCGGCGGGCCAGCATGACCGTTCGTCCGTCCTCGTCATCGGCGACGAGGCCCTGGTAGCGGTCGCGCGTCAGCGTGCGGAACAGTCCACCGGCGTGCGCCAGCAGCGGATCCTGGTTCTCCCGTCGCAGCCGCTCGATGCCGGCACCGAGCAGCGCGTGGGCGAGCCGCAGCCGGATGTAGCGGCCACCGTCCTCGGCCATCGAGACGAGTTCGTCCTGCATCGCGACCGCCGCGTCCGAACTGGTCCGCTCGCCCATCTCGCGCAGCTCGGCCTGCAGAGCCGCACGCTCGTCCGCCCGTACCCTGGCTTGCGTCTCCAGCACCGACAGCCGATCGTCGATCGTGTCTAGCCGCGCTGGCAATTCGTCCGCCGGCAGCGTCAGGCAGGCCGCCTCCTCGTCCAGGGCGTCCAGGCCGCGCCCGTCGTCGACGCAGGCCAGCTCGCGCCCGCGCGAGGCGATCAGCGCGTCCAGTCGGGCCCGCTCGACGGCGCGCTCGATCACGCGTTCCAGGGCGGCCTCGTCCGGGACGTCGGCCATGGCCATGAGACCAGCGAGCCGGTCGCCGGCTTCGCGACAGTCCCGCTCGAGGTTGGCGATCGACCGGTCCGTTGCCGCCAGCTCGGCTCCGAGGCGGTCCCGCTCGCGGCGCGCGTCCTCCGCCGCGCGCAAGGCGGCCCGCAACACCGAAACCGGAAGCGCCCGGCCACCACCGATCGACGCCGCTCCGGGAACGAGCGCCTTAAGCTGGTCGAGCGTGGCGTCATAATCACGCGCGGCATCGCGCGCGACCGCCAGCGCCCGTTCGTCGGCTTCGAAGGCGGCACGGGCGACCTCGAACGCCTCCCAGTGGTCCAGCGTCCCGGCGGCAACGGCGACGTCGCTGGGGAGGCTCAGCCGGAGAAGCGATGCGACGCTCGACCAATCCGCCTGCCAGGCCGCGCGTCCGGCGAGTGCGGCGTCGAGGAGCGTCTGCTCGCGCTCCCCTTCGCGCCGGGCCGCCGCGTGCGCGACCGCCTGACTGGTCCGTGCCTCCAGCGTCCTTCGTACCTGCCGCAGCTTCATCTCCGCCCGGTCGAGGCGAACCGCGAGCCCGATCCGCTCGGGCGGCAGCCACTCGTCAAGCCGCGCGTGGCACGCCTCGATGCGGTCGCACTGGGCCTCGATCTCCTGCCTTGATCCGGCCGCGCGACCGTGAAGTGCCACGATCTCGGCGTGCTGACGGCGCCATTCGCGCATCGCGTCCGGGCTGCCGGGATGCACGATGCTCGACCGCCACAGGGCGCGCCAGACCGCCTCCGCCTCGTGGTATCGCCCGTCCGCGGCGACGTGCTGACGGCGAGACCCGTCGAGCGCCAGGGCGGTGCGGTCGACCGCCATCTTCAGCCGGGCTATCTCCTCGATCCGCGCCGCCTCGTCCGCGCGCCGGGCGGCGGCGGCGTCCGCTTCGCGCACCAGAAGGCGGTAGCGCGCGACGACCGGGCCGCGGGACCCCGGGTCGGCTTCGAGCAGCTCGTCGAGGGCGACATCGCGCGCCTTGCGGCGCGCCGCAACAGTCTCGCGGCTCGGCGGTGCGCCGTGCGCCGAAGTCGCGCGCAGATCGTCGGCAGCGTCCGTCGCAGCGCGTTCGTGCTCGCTCAACGACCGCAGCGCCGCCTCGGCGTCTTCGGCCGCGCGGGCCAGCCGCTCCGCCGACGCGGCCTCGTCGCGTTCGAGCGGCAGGGCGAGGCGCACGACCTCGTCCGCCGTCCCATGCCAGAGCGGCAGCGCCGCCAACGCGTCGGCGAGCGTTGCCTGCGCCGCGAGGCCGGCCAGGCGAGCCTCGGTCAGTTCGGTGTCGAGTGGCCCCAGCGCGCGCACCGACTCCACGACGGACGCGAACGCGGCGGCGTCCGGCGCCTCACCCTCCGGCATCGCCAGGCCGGAGAGAAGCGTGCGGCGCGCCGACAGCGCCGCTTCCGCCTGCCGGACCGCCTCGCGAAGTGCAGGTTCCGACGCCAGCAGGGCGCGCGCCCGACGCCGCAACGGCGCCTCGGGAACGGCGATCCGCTCCAGCGGCAGGTCAAGGCCGAGCGCGCGGGCGGCCTTGATCGCGTCCGCCCGATGTCCGGCGCTCGACGCGACCAGAGCCGCGATACCGGTCGTCTCTGCCTCGATCCGGCTCAGGTCGCGAGCCACCAGCTCGATCGCGGCCGCGTCCGCCAGCACCGTCTCGTCAACGCAAAGCGACCCGAGCGTGTCTGCGATCCGCCGGCGGTCCGCGAGCCTCCCCTCGAGGTCGCGCCGCGCCTGCGCCCGGGCCAGCACCGCTTGCTGGCGCTGCAGGTCCGCGTCGTCGGCCAGCCGCTTGACGTCGCCCAGTGCCGCCCGCTCGGCAAGCAGGCCGCGGAGTGCCGCCCTGATCGGCGCGGTGGCGCGTATCCGGCTCAGACGCGTCCGCTCGGCCACCAACGCGGCACTCTCCCGGCGCGCCGAGTCGGCCGACGCCTCGAGTGACGCCAGGGCGGAGGCCGCGCGGTCGTGGTCGGGACCGCGGACGCTCCGCTCGGTCAGGTCCTTGCGCGCCGCCTCGTAGCGCGACAGCGACGCCCAGATCTCGCGCGAGCCGCGCCGATCGCCGAACAGGGCGTTCGCCGCACGGTCGAGCGTCTGCAGCGCCGCGCGCGCGCCGGCGAGCCCGGTCTCCGCCTCCAGCACGCTTTCGCCGAGATCGCCGCTGCCGGCCAGGATCGCCTGGCCGCCCTGGCGCAGTCCGCTGTCGTTGAGGCCGAACACGCGCCTGAACCGCTCCCGGCCGAGATTGCCGAGGAACCCGGCCAGCGCCGCCTCGCCGACCGGCTGGCCGGCGTCGTCGTGCAGCGTCGGCTCGCGTCCCTTGCGCCGCCAGAAGGTCCGTTCGCCACCGTCGTCGCGCTGCAGCGTCAGTCCGACCCGGAGGTCGCGGGGCGAGTGGCGCCAGGCCGCATCGGAGCGGTGCGGAAAGCCGAACAGCGCGTCCTCGATCGCCGCCAGCGCCGTCGACTTGCCGGCCTCGTTGGCGCCGAGCACCACGTGCAGCCCGGCGGGCGTCGGGAAATCCAGCGCCAGCTCGGTGAAGTGCCCATACGCGGCCAGCGACAGCCGCGTGATCCTCATACCGGCTCGAAGGCGGCGCCGGCCAGCGCCCAGGCCTCCTCGAGCAGCGCTGCCAGCGCCTTGCGGTCGCGGGGGAGCTCGCTCGCGGCGATCACCGGGAGGGCGGCGCGCAACCGTCCGGCCTCCTCGAGCAGACGCGCGACCAGCTCGTCGTCGGCGAACGCGCCGAGAAACAGCGGCGCCAGGGGGTCGGAGCGCTCGGCCCCGTCCATCGGCCGGGTCGCGACGCGCACCCGCTCGACGTGCACATCGTCGCCCACGGAGGCCGCTGCCGACCGGCACTCGGCCTCGACCAGGGCCGCATCCGCCAGCGCGCGGTGCAGAGGCGTGGCGCCCGAGAGCGTCACGCGGACGATCGACGGGCGGCCCTCCGCCCCCGCCGCCACGGAGGACAGCGCCTCGTGCAGCCGCGCCGACAGGTCGGCCATCGTCTCCGCGCCGCCGAGATCGACAGTAGCCGCCCCCCAACGCATCACGTCGAGCGGGTGGAACGCGAGCGAGGTCACCGACTGGCCCTCGACGGTGACGACCATGCAGCCCTTGGCCCCGGTCTCCCGCGGGTTGCGCCCCTGGACGTTGCCGGGGAAGACGATCGGCGGCGCGGATCGGACGATCCGACGCTGGTGGATGTGGCCGAGCGCCCAATAGTCATAGCCGCGCGCGACGAGCGTCTCGACCGTGCACGGCGCGTAGGTCTCGTGCTCCGCCGCGCCTTCGAGCGAGGTGTGCAGCAGCCCGATGTTGAACCGCCCCGGCACCGGCGCGGGATAGGTCGCCGCCAGATCCTCCGGCACCGCCCGCTTCGGGAACGAGCGTCCGTGGATGGCGACGTCGAGCCCGTCCGGGAGGACCGTCTCGACCTGTCGCTCCGACAGGATGCGCACGTTCGGCGGCGGCTGCAGATGCCGGGTGATCACGGCGGCCGCATCATGGTTGCCGCGGATCATGACGCAGGGGATCGGCGCCAGCCGGCCCATCTCGCGCGCGAAGAACAGCGCCGTTCCGAAATCCCTCTGGTCGTTGTCGTAGAGGTCGCCGGCGATCAGCACGAGATCGACCCGTTCGGCCAGCGCCAGGGAGACCAGCGCCTTGAACGCGCCGCGCGTCGCATCGTGGCGGACGTGACGCGGTACGCCGCCCCTCGCCGCGCCTGAAGGCGGACTGTCGAGATGGACGTCGGCGGCGTGGAGGAACTTCAAGCGGTCTCGCCCCTGGACGGGCCGGAGTTGAACCGACGCGGCCGGAGTCGGTCAACGCGCGCATCGCGGTTTGAATTGCACCCCGGCATGGTTGCGACTAAAGCTCGGCGCGCGAGGAAACCTTTGATCGTGGTGAGTTATCGACTCGACCATCTCGTCCAGCCGGACGATCAGAATGTCTCCGGACCTATCCAGGACGACGAGGCGCTCCTGCTGTTCGCGCTCATACGGTGCATGCGGCTGCGACGCGTGCTCGAACTGGGCGGTCTGAGCGGCTACAGCGCACGCAACTTCCTGCGGGCCGTCGGCCCGGACGGGCTGGTCTGGACCGTCGACGTCAATCCGGTGCCGGCGTTGGCGCCGAACCACCTGCCGATCCGGCGCGACTGCCGTGCCGTCACCGCCGAGGACTTTTCGGGTCAGCCGCTCGACCTCGTGTTCTACGACTGCCACGTCTACGACGCCCAGATGACGATGAACGCCAACCTGCAACGCGACGGCATCATCGACGAGCGGACGGTCATTGCCTTGCACGACACCAACCTCCACCCGTCACAGATGGTCCCGTGGGCTCACAGGGTCGACGGTGGCTGGATGCACCAGGCCGTCGAGCGCAGGATGGTCAACACGTTCCGCAACGACGGCTACGAGGCGCTGATGCTTCACACGCGACCCGACCGGCACGATGCCTCGATGCCGGCGCGTCACGGCCTGACGATCCTGACCCGCAACCGCCACCTGCCGGTCGCCTGACCGCCCGCGATCGGACCGGGTTGTCGCACGGGGAAAAGGGGACTAACCCTCCCGCCGGTCCTGCGGCATTCGGGTGAAGCGCGGGGCGGGTGAACCGCAGGGCCCGGTCAAGCGGGCCCGGCCAAGCGCCTCGGGGGTGACATGGCACGCCACAAGATCGCGCTGGTCGGCGCCGGCAACATCGGCGGCACGCTCGCCCACCTGATCGGCTTGAAGGAACTGGGCGACGTCGTGCTGTTCGACGTCTTCGGCGGAGTCGCCGCCGGCAAGGCGCTCGACATCATGCAGTCCGCCCCCGTCGACGGATTCGACACCACGATGGCCGGCACGTCGGACTACGCCGCGATCGCCGGTGCGGACGTGGTCATCGTCACCGCTGGATTCCCGCGCATGCCCGGCATGTCGCGTGACGACCTGCTGGCCAGGAATGCCGGAGTGGTGGGAGAGGTCGCCGCCGGCATACGCGACCACGCGCCGGACGCCTTCGTCATCGTCATCACCAACCCGCTCGACGTCATGGTCTGGGTGATGCAACAGAAATCCGGCCTGCCGCCGCACCGGGTGGTTGGCATGGCGGGCGTGCTCGACAGTGCGCGCTTCAGGCATTTTCTCGCCGAAGAGTTCAAGGTGTCCGTCGAGGACGTCACCGCCTTCGTCCTCGGTGGTCATGGCGACACCATGGTGCCGCTGACCCGTTACTCGACGGTCGCCGGCATCCCCGTCCCGGACCTGATCCGGATGGGCTGGACCACGCAGGAGCGGGTCGACGCCATCGTGGCGCGGACCGCCAACGGCGGCGGCGAAATCGTCAAGCTGCTTGAAAAGGGCAGCGCCTTCTATGCTCCCGCCGCCGCCGCGGTCGCCATGGCCGAGAGCTACCTGCGCGACAAGCGCCGCGTGCTGCCCTGCGCCGTGCTGCTGAACGGCGAATATGGCCAGAGCGGCCTTTATGTCGGCGTGCCGGTGGTGATCGGCGCCGGCGGTGTCGAGCGTATCGTCCAAGTCGAGTTCACCGATACCGAGCGCGCGGCCTTCGAAGCCTCCTGCGGCGCGGTCAGGAAGCTGGTGGAGGACTTCAAGAAATTGGGGGTGTGAACCACCTACGAAGACTGTTCGACGAGGCCTGCATGTTGCCGCATTCATCTGGCAAGGCGGCTCGAACTTGAGAAGGACCACGGGACATCATGGCGGGCGTTGACATCCTCGCGGGCGCATTCAACGGCGCGAATGCGGCTTACGTCGCGGACATCTACGCGAGATGGGCGAGGGATCCGGGGAGTGTCGATCCGAGCTTCGGCGCACTGTTCGCGGTGCTGAACGACGAGGCCCGCGCCGTGCTGGAGGACGCCTCCGGCGCATCCTGGGCACCCAGGCGCTTCGCGATGCCCGGGGACGACGCGTCGGCCGCCGTCGCCCAAATGCCGCAGACGGTCGATGGAGCCGGCCTCCATGCGAGCGTCGACGACAGCCTGCGCGCGATGCGGCTGGTTCATTCCTATCGCGTGCGTGGCCATCTGGAGGCCAAGCTCGACCCGCTCGGACTGCAGAAGCTGCGCTCGCATGGCGATCTCGACCCGGCGAGCTACGGGTTTGACGATGCCGCACTCGACCGGCCGATCCATGTCGGCAGCGACGCCGCCAACCTTGTCGGCGGCGACACTGCCACCATCCGCGAGCTCGTCGCCATCCTGCGCCGGAGCTACTGCGGCCCGATCGGGGTCGAGTACATGCACATGCAGGATCCACGGCGGAAAGCCTGGATCCAGCAGCGCATCGAGGGCGCGCCGTGGCGCTCGGGCTTCGCGCCCGCCGACCGCCTGCGCATCCTGCAGCATCTGACCGAGGCCGAGGGCTTCGAGGCGTTCTGCCAGAAGCGCTACGTCGGAACCAAACGGTTCGGTCTCGAAGGCGGCGAGGTCACGATCGCCGCCATGCATGCGATCATCGAGAGCGCGGCACGGACGGGTACCGACGGCATCGTCATCGGCATGCCGCATCGCGGCCGCCTCAACACGCTCGTCAATATCGTCCGCAAGCCGCTCGTCGCCCTCTTCAGCGAGTTCGCCGGCCTGTCCAGCAAGCCCGACGACGTGCAAGGCTCGGGCGACGTCAAATACCATCTCGGCACGTCGGCCGACGTCGAGATCGCCGGCCGCAACGTCCATATTTCGCTGCTGCCCAATCCATCGCACCTCGAAGCGGTCGACCCGGTCGTCGTCGGCAAGGTACGCGCGTCGCAGGACCGCCAGGGCGACACCCGGGAACGCCGCCGCGTGATGGGCATCCTCATGCACGGCGACGCCGCCTTCGCCGGCCAGGGCTGCGTCTACGAGACGCTCGCGATGAGCCAGCTCATCGGTTACCGCACCGGCGGCACCATCCACGTCGTGGTCAACAACCAGATCGGCTTCACCACCGTGCCTGCGCACGCCTATTCGGGGCTCTACTGCACCGACGTCGCGAAAACCGTCCAGTGCCCGATCCTGCACGTCAATGGCGACGAGCCCGAGGCGGTGATCTACGCCGCCCGCCTCGCCGCCGACTACCGGCGCGAATTCGCCTCCGACATCGTGCTCGATATCGTCTGCTATCGACGGCATGGCCACAACGAGACCGACGAACCCGCCTTCACCCAGCCGATCATGTATCGCGCGATACGCGAGCAGAGCACGACACGGACGCTCTATGCAGCCCGGCTCGAAGCCGACGGGATCGCGACCAAGGAGGTGTCCGCCAGGATGTGGGACGATTTCGCGTCCCGCCTCGGACAGGCCGCCGACGCCGCCAAGACCTACAAGCCCAACAAGGCCGACTGGCTGGAGGGCAAGTGGGCGGGCATCAAGCAGTCGGACGACGACGGCGAAATCGAGAACGACACGACGGCGGCGCCGCGCGACGGTCTGCTGCGGATCGGCCGGGCGCTGACCACCGTACCGGACGGTTTCGACCTCAACCCGAAGATTGCCCGCCAGCTCGAAGCCAAGCGCCAGGCGATCGACAGCGGCGAGGGGATCGACTGGGCGACCGGGGAAGCGCTCGCGTTCGGCGCGTTGCTGCTCGACGGCCATCGCGTCCGCCTGTCCGGCGAGGATTGCCAACGCGGCACCTTCAGCCAGCGCCACGCGGTGCTGATCGACCAGTCGACGCAGAACGAGTATGTCCCGCTCAACAACATCGAGACCGGCCAGGCTCGGCTGGAGGTCTACAACTCGCTGCTCTCCGAAGTGGGCGTGCTGGGCTTCGAATACGGCTACACGCTGTCGGACCCGCACAGCCTCGTGCTCTGGGAGGCGCAGTTCGGCGACTTCGCCAACGGAGCCCAGGTCATCATCGATCAGTTTCTCGCCAGCGGCGAAACCAAGTGGCTGCGCATGTCGGGGCTGACCATGCTGCTGCCGCATGGTTACGAGGGGCAGGGTCCTGAGCACTCCTCGGCTCGCCTGGAGCGCTACCTGCAGCTTTGCGCCGAGCGCAACATGCAGGTCTGCAACCTGACCACGCCGGCCAACTATTTCCACGCGCTGCGCCGCCAGCTCAAGCGCAACTACCGCAAGCCGCTCGTGCTGATGACGCCCAAGTCGCTGCTCCGGCACAAGCTCGCGGTCAGCACGCTCGACGAGATGACCGGCAACAGCCGGTTCCGGCCGGTCATCGGCGAGATCGATCCGATCGTCGCCGACGAGGACGTCAAGCGGGTCGTGATGTGCTCGGGCAAGGTCTTCTACGACCTGCTCCAGGCCCGGCGCGACGCTGGCCTGAAGGATGTGGCGATCATCCGGCTCGAGCAGATCTATCCATTCCCGCTCAAGTCCCTGGCGCGGCTGCTGGCGCGATACGGCGGCGCGCGCTTCGTGTGGTGCCAGGAGGAACCGGGCAACATGGGGGCCTGGAACTTCCTTGACCGGCTGCTGGAGCGTGCGCTCGAGGCGGTCGGGCTGGAAGGCTTGCGTGTCGCCTATGCCGGCCGGCAGCACGCGGCGTCGCCCGCGACCGGTCTTGCGAGCACGCATGCGGCCGAACAGGCGGCTCTCGTCGCTGCCGCACTCGGGCTCGACCAGTGATCCCGACCATCGCAAGGCTGAGGGCAGGACGATGACCGCCGAGATCAAGGTGCCCACGCTGGGGGAGAGCGTCACGGTCGCCACCGTCTCGCGCTGGCTCAAGCAGCCCGGGGACCGTGTCCGCGCCGACGAGGCGGTCGTCGAATTGGAAACCGACAAGGTGAGCGTCGAAGTCAACGCGCCGGAAGCCGGCACGCTTGGCAACCACGAAGCGGCGGAAGGCGAGGACGTCGAGGTCGGCGCCCTGCTCGCAACCCTTGAGGCCGCGAGTGGCAACGGCGCCCAGCCGGCGGCAGCTTCACAGAGGCCGGCGGCACAGAAGCAGCCAGGTGCCGGCGTCAACCCGCCGCCGCCGCCGAGCGGCCCGGTTGCCCGTCCGGCAACGCCGCCCGCCGACGTCGCGCGCGACCCGCTTCCCGCTGCCAGCCGTATGATGGCCGAGAACAATGTCTCGCCCGGCGACATCGGCAGCGGCACCGGCAAGGACGGCCGCCTGACCAAGGGCGACGTCCTCGCCTTCCTGGAACGCCCGGCGCCCGCCGCCAAGGCCCCGCCGGCACCGCGCGTGGCGGATGCACGCGAGCAACGCGTCAAGATGACCCGCCTGCGCCAAACCATCGCGCGGCGGCTGAAGGAAGCGCAGTCGAACGCCGCCATGCTCACCACCTTCAACGAGGTGGACATGTCGGCGGTCATGGCGTTGCGCAGCCAATATCGCGAGCAGTTCGAGAAGAAGCACGCTGGCGCGCGCCTCGGCTTCATGTCGTTCTTCGTGCGCGCCTGCGTGGCCGGGTTGGGTGAGTTTCCGGCCGTCAACGCGGAGATCGACGGCGACGAGATCGTCTATCGCCATTTCGTCAACATGGGCATCGCCGTCGGAGGCCCGAACGGTCTGGTCGTGCCGGTACTTCGCGACGCCGAGACCTTGGGTTTCGCCGACATCGAGCGCCGCATCGCCGATTTCGGCAAGCGCGCCCGTGACGGCGCGCTCAAGATCGACGAGTTGTCCGGGGGCACCTTCAGCATCACCAACGGCGGCATCTACGGTTCGCTGATGTCGACGCCGATCCTTAACGCGCCGCAATCCGCCATCCTGGGAATGCACAAGATCCAGGACCGTCCGGTCGTCATTGCCGGCAAGGTCGACATCCGCCCGATGATGTATCTGGCCCTGTCCTACGATCACCGGATCGTGGACGGCAAGGAAGCGGTCTCGTTCCTGGTGCGCGTGAAGGAAGGCATCGAGGACCCACGCCGTCTTCTGCTCGGTCTCTAAGGTAACGCGGGTCTGGGGCTGCCGGCCCCGTCACGCCGAAAGGCGTGCCTACCCACGACGTGTCCAGGCATGGCCCTGGTTGTTTAGGCAGGAATGATGTCCGTCCCCATCAAGGTTCCGACACTCGGCGAGAGCGTCACCACTGCCGTCGTCTCCCGCTGGCTCAAGCAACCCGGTGACGCGGTTGCCGCCGACGAGCCGGTGGCCGAGCTGGAAACCGACAAGGTCTCGGTGGAGGTCAACGCGCCTCAGGCCGGCACCCTGGGCCAGCACGCGGTGGCAGAAGGCGCGGAAGTTGGAGTCGGCGCCACGCTGTCGACGATCGAGGCATCCGACGCCCGCACCGAGCCGTCGAAGCCTACGCAAGCCACGCCCGCCTCGTCGTCCAGCCCCGCCAAACCTCCCGCACCCCAGCCCGCGCCGCAGCAGGCGGCGTCGGGACCGGCCGACTTCGACGTGATCGTGCTCGGCGCCGGCCCTGGCGGCTACGTCGCCGCGCTCCGCGCCGCCCAGTTGGGGCTCAAGGTGGCCTGCGTCGAACGCCGTGCCACGCTGGGGGGCACGTGCCTGAACGTCGGCTGCATTCCATCCAAGGCAATGCTGCAATCCTCCGAGAACTTCGAGGAAGTCAGCGAGCACTTCGCCGATCACGGGATCAACGTCAGCGGCATCACGCTCGACCTCGCCAAGATGCAGAAGCGCAAAGGCGAGGTCGTCGGCGCCAACGTCAAGGGCGTCGAGTTCCTCTTCAAGAAGAACGGCGTCACCTGGCTCAAGGGTGACGGCCATCTCGCCGAACCCGGCAGAGTTGTCGTTGGAGAGAAAACCCATACCGCCACACACATCATCATCGCCACCGGCAGCGAGAGCATTCCACTTCCCGGAGTGACGATCGACGAGAAGCGCGTCGTCACCTCCACCGGCGCGCTCGAGCTCGACCGCGTTCCGCGGCGCCTCGTCGTCATCGGCGGCGGCTACATCGGCCTCGAACTGGGGACCGTCTGGCGGCGCCTCGGCAGCGAAGTCACCGTCGTCGAATATCTGGACCGGCTGGTTCCGGGCATGGACGGCGAGATCGGCAAGACCTTCCAACGTGTTCTCGGCAAGCAGGGCGTGAGATTCCAGCTCGGCACGAAGGTAACCGGCGTGGCCGAGAGCGGCGACGCGCTCGCTGTCTCAATCGAGCCGGCGAGCGGCGGCGAGACCAGCACGCTCGATGCCGACATCGTCCTCGTCGCCATCGGCCGCCGCCCACGCCTCGACGGCATCGACGTGGAAAAGCTCGATCTCAACCTCGACGACCGCGGGCGCGTCGCAGTCGACGCACACTATCGGACCAACATCGCGGGCATCTACGCCATCGGTGATATCGTCGCCGGCCCCATGCTCGCCCACAAGGCCGAGGAGGAAGGCATCGCCTGCGCCGAAATCATCGCCGGCAAAGCAGGCCACGTGAACTACGACGTCATTCCCGGCGTGGTCTACACCTGGCCCGAAGTGGCCTCGATCGGGCGCACCGAGGAGCAGTTGCGGACCGACGGAGTTCAATACAGCGTAGGAAAATTTCCATTCACCGCCAACGCACGTGCCCGCGCCATCGGGTCTACCGACGGGTTCGTGAAGATCCTGGCCGACGCGCGCACCGACCGCATTCTTGGCGCGCATATCATCGGTCCCGACGCCGGCACGCTCATCGCCGAACTCGCGACCGCGATGGAGTTCGGCGCGAGCGCGGAGGACGTCGCGCGGACCTGCCACGCGCACCCGAGCCTGAACGAGGCCGTCAAGGAGGCGGCACTTGCCGTTGACGGCCGTGCTTTGCACATCTGAAGAAGGGGGGGGGGGGGGGGGGGGGGGGGGGGGGGGGGGGGGCGGGGGGGGGGGGGGGG
>CAXTSH010000087.1:0-14390 GCA_964246925.1 uncultured Acetobacteraceae bacterium | reverse complement strand
AGGTCGCGAACGCCGAGCGCGAAGATGGTCGGATACATGATCGACATGAAGAAGAAGACCAGCATCAGAGCGACGGTCGAGACGTAGGGGATGCCAAGTGCAACGATCGCGGTCAGACCGGCGTCGGCGCAAGCGTAGAGGGACAGGATCAGGCGCGGCGACGTGCGGGTCATCAGGCCGGTGGTGACGAAGCGGCCGATGGTGAAAAGCAGAAGGCTTGCAGAGAGCATGAAGGCGGCGCGTTCGGACCGAAGACCCGGCCAGTTGGCGGTGACGGTGTTGATGAAGAACGCGGCACAGGCGACCTGGGCCGCCACATAGACGAACTGGGCACCGGCGCCGAGCACGAGATGCGGGCGCGCGAGCAGCGCGCGCGCGGCCGCACCAACGTCGCCCTGCGACTCGTCGATGACGGGGAGCCGCAGGCGCCAGAACACGAGCAGCACGATGAGGAGCAGGCCGCCGATCACAGCATAGGTCTGTTCGACGGAGACCAGCGCCTTCGGTCCGTGCTGGGCGCCAAGGCCGAAGAACATCACGCCGCCGATGATCGGGCCGAGGAAGCTGCCGAGACCGTTGAACGATTGCGACAGGTTCAGGCGGCGTTCAGCGGTCTCATCAGGACCAAGCCGGGTGACATACGGATTGGCCGCACTTTCAAGGCAGGCGAGGCCGCTGGCGATGACGAACAGCGCGCCGAGAAAGACACGGAAACTGCCGATCCATGCCGCAGGAACAAACAGGAAAGCGCCCATGGCATAAAGGAACAGGCCCAGCAGAATGCCGCCCTTGTAGCCGATCCTGGTCATCAACTGGCCGGCCGGAACGCTCACCAGAAAGTAGGCCCCAAAATAAGCCGTCTGCAGCCAGGCGGAGTTGGCCTTGCTGACGTGCAGGGTGACCTGAAAGTGCTTGTTCAGCGTATCAAGCAGGCCGTAGGAGAGGCCCCAAAGAAAGAACAGAAGTGTCACAAAGACGAGCGGCACCAGCAGACCTTCCGCCTCGGTCGCGCTCGTCCGGTCCGCTGAATTGTGTCCCGCCAACATTGTTGCGGCCGCTCCTCAATCCGCAGCGGACAACGTCCGCGGCAGTGACCGGGTTGAGCATCGACGAAGTCGGCCGCCTCCGACCAGAAGCCCTGCGCTCAACCCTTCCTTGCCTGTCTCACAGGTAGCGCGCTACTATTGTTGCCCTGAACACGGAGCCGGCACGATGCAACGCTCAATGCCCGATGACGGACTGAACAAGTTCCAGCGTTACCGCGCGACCCAACGAGCAAGTGGTCTGAAGCTGCTGCGTCTCTGGGTGCCTGACCCGCACGCCGAGGGTTTCCGTCAGGAGGCCGAGCGCCAGGCCGCAATGCTGCGCGATGCACCGGAGGAGCGCGAAGCGCTGAACTTCATCGAGGCCGCCATGGAGTTCGGCGACGCCGACCAGTGAGGCGCGGCGATCTGATCACCGTCGCCATCAGCGGCGACTACGGCAAACCCCGTCCGGCCCTGGTCATCCAGTCTGATTTCCTTCCGCAGACAGACAGCGTCCTCGTCTGCCTGTTGACGACAAACCTGCGAGACGCTCCGAACTACCGGCTGTCGCTTCCAGCCGATGATCACACCGGCCTCCGCGAACTCTCCCAGATCATGGTCGACAAGATCATGGCCGTCCGCCGGGACCGCTGCGGCGAGCCGATCGGTCACGCCGACGACGCCGCAGTGCGCGCCCTCAACCAAATGCTCGCCCTGGTCGTCGGCCTCGCAGATTGATGACCCGGCCCACCGGCACGAAGACGCCACTATTCTAACGGAACGGCGCGCAATGGAAGACGAGGGCTCCCGTTCCCGCCCTCCGATTGCCACCAAGAATTTCAAGTTGGACGGACGCCCACCGCCACGATGTCTCGGGCCGACTGACCCCCTCGGAAGGAGAACACCGATGTCCCAGCCATCCTGGAGCGACGTCGACCAATTCATCGCGGGCCGGCTCCTCCCCGCTGACCCCGTGCTCGACGCCATCCTGTCGGCCAACGCCGCCGCCGGCCTGCCCGCCATCGACGTATCCCCCACCCAGGGCAAGCTCCTGCACCTGATCGCCCGCATGATCGCCGCCCGCCATATTCTCGAGATCGGCACCCTCGGCGGCTATTCGACGGTCTGGCTCGCCCGCGCCCTGCCTGCCAACGGCACGATCGTCACCCTCGAAGCCTCCCCCCGCCACGCCGAGATCGCGCGCGCCAATATCGCCCGCGCCGGCCTCGCCGACCGGGTCGACCTCCGTATCGGCCCAGCGCTCGACACCTTGCCCGCCATCGAGACCGAAGCGAGCGCCCCGTTCGACCTCATCTTCATCGACGCCGACAAAATCAACAGCCCGTCCTATCTCGCGTGGGCACTCCGTCTGTCGCGTCCCGGCACCGTCATCATCGCCGACAACGTCATCCGCCAGGGTGCCGTCCTCGAACCGGACAGCCATGATCCGGCCGTCCAGGGCGTCCGCGCCCTCTACGACATGCTCGCCACTGAACACCACCTGGACGCGACCGCGCTGCAGACCGTCGGCGCCAAGGGCTGGGACGGGTTGGTGATCGCCCTGGTCAAATGAGCACGCGACCGCTCCCCGCCAGGCCCGATTGCCACCCCATGACCACCACGAATTTCAAGTCGCCCCTGCAACTCATTCCGCCAAGGAACCGTTCGAACGCAGCATCTTGTCACCGTTTTGACACGCGATGCCGGATCCCGGCGCATGCTAACCTCCCCGCTCACACAGACACGAGCGTCTCATGGTCCCCGGCACCAGCCGCCGTTCTCTCCTCGTCCGGCTTGGCGCCGCAGGCCTGCTCGCCGCGTGCGGTCCCGGCCTCCTGCCGGCCCGCGCCGCCGCCCAGCCGGCAACCCCATAGGCCGCCCTCCCGCACGATCCGTTCCGCTTCCTCTTCATCACCGACGCCCACATCGAGCCCGAGCTCGACGCCGCGTCGGGCACCGACGCCTGCTTTCGGCGCGCGCGCGCCATCGGCGGCGACTTCGTCATCCAGGGCGGCGACCACGTCTACGACCTGCTCGGCGTCGGCCACGACCGCGCCTCAAACCTCATCGACCTCTACAGCCGCACCGAGCAGGACCTCGCGCTGCCGGTCCACCACACCATCGGCAATCACGACTGTTTCGGCGTCTACCGCAGAAGCGGCATCGATCCCACCGACCCGCTCTACGGCAAGAAGTTCTACGCTGACCATTTCGGCCCGCTCTACTACAGCTTCGACCATCGCGGCGTGCACCTCGTCGTGCTCGACTCGATCGGCATCACCGACGACCGCAACTACGAGGGCCGCGTCGACGACGCTCAACTGACCTGGCTCGCCGCCGACCTTGCCGCGCTGCCGCCCGGCAGGCCCATCATCGTCATCAGCCATATCCCGCTCGTCACCGCCTTCGCCTGCTACAACCCGCGCGCCGCCGACGATCGGACCGCCCGCAACAAGATCAGCGTCGTCAACGCGCCCGACATCCTCGCCCTCTTCGCCGGCCGCAACGTGCTCGGCGTGCTGCAGGGCCACACCCACATCAACGAGACCGTGCTCTGGCACGGCGTCCCCTTCATCACCGGCGGCGCCGTCTGCGGCAACTGGTGGCATGGCACCCATCTCGGCACGCCCGAAGGCTTCACCGTCGTCGAGGTGGCCGACAACCGCCTCACCACCCACTACGAAACCTACGGCTTCCACAGCATCGCCCCGCACAACACCTGACCTCGCCGGCCGAAGCCTGGACGCCCGATCGTGAACCGCCCGCGCCGCCGCCCTGTCGCGTCCGGCCGCGTTGCTCTCCCGCACGGCTGTCCGAGCCGGGGAGCACGCACACCATGGACCCGATCACCCGACGCCTGATCCTTGCCGCGGCCGGCGGCCTGACCGCAGGCAACGCCCTGGCCGATCCCGCCAACCTCCCGCAACCGATCCGAGGCGAGGCGGGCGCCAGCGACCCCGGCCCGCGCAACGATGCCGTCGAGGCCGAAAACCCCGACCTGCTGGCTTCCCCTCCCACCGACGCCGGCGACCTCCCCAATCTCAAATGGCCGTTCAGCCTCAGCCACAACCGGCTGCTCGACGGCGGCTGGGCGCGCGAGACCACCGTCCGTGAACTTCCGGTCTCCAAATCGATGGCCGGCGTCGACATGCGCCTCAAGCCCGGCGCCATTCGCGAGCTGCACTGGCACAAGGCCGACGAATGGTCGCTCATGCTCGACGGCAACGCCCGCATCACCTGCATCGACGAGCACGGCCGCAACTTCATCGCCGACGTCCGCAAGGGCGACCTCTGGTATTTCCCGTCCGGCCTGCCGCACTCGATCCAGGCGCTGGGAGAGGGCTGCGAGTTCCTCCTCGTCTTCGACGACGGCAGCTTCTCCGAAAACAACACCTTCCTCGTCAGCGAGTGGTTTGCCCACCTGCCGCCCTCCGTGCTCGCCAGGAACTTCGACGAACCCGAGACCGCCTTCGCCCGCATTCCCCACGAGCAACTCTACATCTTCGAAGCTCCCGTCCCGCCCTCGCTCGCCGCGGACACCGTCGCCGATCCCGCCGGCACGGTCCCGAACCCGTTCGTCTTCCGCATGATGGACATGCCGCCGATCAAGTGCCCCGGCGGCAGCATCCGCATCATCGACCGGGAGAACTTCAAGGCCTCGGCCAACATCGCCGCCGCCTATGTCGAGATCGAGCCCGGTGCGATGCGCGAGCTGCACTGGCACCCGCTCGCCGACGAGTGGCAGTACTACATCGCCGGCGACGCCCGCATGACGGTGTTCGCCTCCGGCCGCAACTCGCGCACCTTCGACTACCAGGCCGGCGACGTCGGCTATGTCCCGCGCTCCATGGGCCACTACATCGAGAACACCGGCGACACTCCGGTCCGCTTCCTCGAGATGTTCGCAGCCCCCCGCTACACCGACGTCTCGCTTCAGCAATGGCTGGCGCTCATCCCGCCCGAACTCGTCCAGCAGCACCTGCACCTGACCCACGACGTCATCGCCCGGCTCGACAAGACCAAGCAGTTCGTCGTCCGCTCAACGCAGCCGCCGGCGAGCACCGGCTAGACCCTTCCTCCGGACTGACCCCGCAACTGTCACAAAACGAACGCATCCGGGGTCGCCCGCCGATGCTAGGAGCCTCGCACCACAAGCGGAGGCTCCATGCTGCTCCATGTCGCACCGGCCTCGGGGCTGGTCGTAGCGATCCTTGTCGCCTGCTTCGTCCTGGTCCTCGCCTTCGAGGCCACCAATGGCTTTCACGACACCTCGAACGCCGTTGCCACCGTCATCTACACCAACAGCCTCAAGCCGATCCCTGCCGTCGTCTGGTCCGGCATCATGAACTTCGTGGGCGTCCTCGTCGGCGGCATCGCGGTCGCCTACGCGCTGGTCGAAATCCTGCCGCCCGACGTGCTCACCCCGCCGGACGGCGCCCCGGCACTGCCGATGCTGGTCGCCCTCTTCGTCGCCGCCCTGTTCTGGAACGTGCTGACCTGGTTTTTCGGCATCCCGAACTCGTCATCGCACTGCATCATCGGCGCCCTCGTCGGCGTCGCCATCGCCGACTCCCTGATCCAGGCCCGCAGTCTCGCCGACGGCGTCGACTGGCAGCAGATCACCAAGGTCCTCGAAGCGCTCGCCCTGTCCCCGATCCTCGGCCTTCTGATCGCCGGCGGTCTCTATTTCGTCCTTCGCGCCGTCCTCCGGCGCGGCCACCTCTTCGAGCCGCCCGAGGGCGACCAGCCACCCGCCTGGTGGCTCCGCGTCCTGCTCATCCTGACCTGCACTTCGGTCAGCTTCGGCCACGGCACCAACGACGGCCAGAAGAGCATCGGCCTGATCATGCTGACCATCATCGGCCTCCTCCCCGCGACCTACGCGCTGAATCCCGGCGCCGGCGCGCAACTGGCTCAACTCCATGCCAACGCTGCCGCCGCCATTCCCCTGATCGAGGCCTATGGCGACGACCGCAAAGACCAGGGCGTGCAGGCCGCTCGGAACCTCCAGAGCTTCGATCCGGGCAGCGCCGTCCCGATCGGACGCGAATCACCGGACCAGACCCGCCTTCGCACGCAGCGTCGCGGCGAGATCTACGCCGTCCTCGCCGAGCTCAAGCAGGTGACCGAGAACAGGCAGGCGAGCCAGGCTGACCGAGCGAAGGCCAAGCACCTGCGCGCCGCCATGAGCGGTCCCGTCCATTACGCGCCGCTCTGGGTCCGCGTCCTCAGCGCCGTCTGTCTCGGCGCCGGCACCATGGTCGGCTACCGCCGCATCGTCAAAACTCTCGGCGAGCGTCTCGGCAAGTCGCACATGACCCCAGGCCAGGGTGGCAGCGCCGAGCTCGTGGGCTCCGTCCTGATCGGCACCGCCGGCTTCACCGGCCTGCCGGTCAGCACCACCCACATCATCACCTCGGGCATCGCCGGCACCATGGTCGCCGGCGGCCAGGGCGTTCAGAGCAACATGCTCGTCCGCATCGGCCTGGCCTGGCTGTTCACCCTGCCGGCGACCATCCTGATTGCCGGCGCGTTGTTCTACCTTCTCGACAGCCCCCGCCTCTGAGCCGGCCTCAGTTCGGAACCGCTACCGCTGCCTCCGCCTTCAGCGCCGGATACGCGTTGGTCAACGCGATCAGCACCCCGTTGGTCCACCCGAAGCCGATCTGGGTCGCATATTCGCCGCCGCCGCCTTCGTCGCCGCCGGTCGTGGTCACGTTGTATTTCTCGACCAGCTTGGCCGACTGCTGATACCCGGCGATGTTCTTGGCGACCCAACGCGAGGCGATCGTCTCGGCCAGCGACGCCATCCCATAATTCTTGAACCCCTGGACCGCGATCCATTGCAGCGGTGCCCAGCCGTTCGGCCGATCCCACTGCTGGCCGCTGTCGACCAGGGTCGTCGCCAGTCCGCCCACGTCGAGCAGCTTGCTCTGCACCGTCTGCCCGACCGTCAGCCCTTGCGGGATCGAGGCGATGCCGAGGAACAACGGATACAGCGTCGCCGCCGTCAGCTCTCCCGTGGTCTTGCCTTCCCGCCAGAGATAATCGCTGAACGCACCGATCCCGCTGTCGAACATCAGCGTGTCGATCGCGATCCCTCTCGTCGCCGCGCGCCGATAGAACGTCGCCGAGTCCGCCAGGTCGCCCTTCAGCAGATACGCGAACCCGATCGTCAGCTCGAGATGGGTGAGCAGGCTGTTCAGGTCCGGCGGCAGGATGTCGAGTGCGCGGTCGGTCTGCAGGCTCTTTCCGTCGGCCAGCCAGCGCGAGCTGAAATCCCAGCCTGACTCGGCCGTCGCCCGGAGATTGCGGTACACCACCGCTGCCGGCCGCGTCGTCAGCGACGCCGTCGTGACGTCCTCGAGATAGCTCTCGTCGCGCGGCACGTCGCGCGCGTCCCAGTAGCGGTTCAGCACCGTCCCGTCGGGGAGCTTGACCACGTTGCGCGTCGCCGACCCCGGCGAGAGCGAGTCGGCCCCCTCCATCCAGTAGTTCCACTCCGCCAGCATTTCCGGCAGGTAGGTCGTATAGGTGGCGATGCCGTCGGTGCGCGCGACAAGATCGACCATCAGCGAGAAGAACGGCGGCTGCGACCGGCTCAGATAGTAGCTGCGATCCCCGTTCGGGATATGACCATACTTGTCGATCTCGAAGGCAAAGTCCCGGATCATGTCGTCGGCGAGCGCCTGCTGCCCGTCGCCTTCAAGCCCAAGCATCGTGAAGTAGGTGTCCCAGTAATAGACTTCCCGGAACCGCCCGCCCGGCACGATGTACGGGTAGGGCAGCGGCAGCAGCGTCGAGTACGGCGGCACCGTCGTCGTCGTCTGCGTCAGCACCGGCCACAGGCTCGCCACGTAGTCGAGCAGCGTCGTCCCGGGTGCCGCCGGCTGCACGTTCGGTCCCGCCGGCGTCGGCCCGGTGAAGTTTGCCGCCACGAACATAGCCAGGTTGAAGTCCGGCTGCCCCTTCATCGCCTCGTAGGCCGAGACGATCTCTGCCGGCGTGCTCGACGGCACCAGGTCGGGGAATGTCTTGCTGTCGGAAAACACCGATGCCAGTTCGACCGCGCTGTAGAGCGGGCCGTATTCGATCGAAGGCGGGATCGGGTAGTCCGGCCCGACCGTCTGGGCCATCGCCGGAGCCGCGACCGCAGTCGCAACCAGGCACGCGATCATCGATCGCGGGATGAACCGTTGTTGCCGCATTGGGCGTTCTCCCGTTTTGTTACATCGTGTCCGGTTTCTTACCCTTCTGTAAAGTTCGTTCTCCCCGAGCTTGACGCGCGACCGCTCCCGCGCGTAATCCCCAGCCCTCCGAAACGCCGCTCCGCGAAGGCTCGCGCAGCGGCGCGTTTACCTTTGGAGTGCCACCACCCGTGTTCGACGCGCTATCGGGCAAACTCACCGGTGTCCTGGGCGGGCTAGGCCGACGCGGCGCGCTGAGCGAAGGCGACGTCACCGAGGCGCTGCGTGAAGTCCGCCTGGCCATGCTCGACGCCGACGTGGCCCTCCCCGTCGTCCGCGACTTCATCGCCAAGGTCCGCGAGCGCGCCCTCGGCGCCGAGGTCCTCTCATCGATCTCGCCGGGCCAGCAGGTCGCCAAGATTGTCAACGACGCGCTCGTGGACGCTCTCGGGGGCGCCGGCGCCGTCCCCCTCAATCTCAACAGCACCCCGCCGATCCCGATCCTGATGGTCGGCCTGCAGGGCTCCGGCAAGACCACGACCTCAGGCAAGCTCGCACTTCGCCTGCTGACCCGTGAACGCAAACGCGTCCTCCTCGCCAGTCTCGACGTGCAACGTCCCGCCGCCCAGCTCCAGCTTGCGCAATTGGCCGAGCGGGCAGGGGTCTCGAGCCTGCCCATCGTCGCGGGCCAGTCTCCGCTCGAGATCGCCCGGCGCGCCATGGACAGCGGCCGGCGCGAAGGTTTCGACGTCGTCATCCTCGACACCGCGGGCCGCCTCTCGATCGACCAGGAGCTGATGGACGAGGTCCGCGCCGTCCGCGTCGCCACCAGCCCGGCCGAAACCCTGCTCGTCGTCGATGCCATGACCGGCCAGGACGCCGTCCAAACGGCGCAGGCCTTCAACGACGCCCTCCAGGTCACCGGGGTCGTGCTGACCCGTATGGACGGCGACGCCAGGGGAGGTGCTGCCCTGTCGATGCGTCATGTCACCGGCGCCCCGATCAAGTTCACCGGCTCGGGCGAGAAGCTCGATGCGCTGGAGGAATTCCACCCCGAGCGCGTCGCCGGCCGCATCCTCGGCCTCGGCGACATCGCCGGCCTGGTGGAGCGCGCCGGCGAGACGATCGACGAGGCCGAGGCCGAACGCGTCGCCACCCGCATGATGCGCGGCAAGTTCGACCTCGAGGACTACGCGAGCCAGCTCCGCCAGATCACCCGCATGGGCTCGATCAGCGGCATCCTCGGCATGCTTCCGGGCCTGGGCAAGATCAAGGACCAGATCGACGGCGCCAATCTCGATACCACGATGCTCAAGAAGCAGGCCGCCATCATCGGTTCGATGACCCGCGCCGAGCGTCGCACCCCCGACATCATCAAGGCCTCACGCAAGAAGCGCATCGCCGCCGGCTCCGGCAGCTCGGTGCAGGAGGTCAACCGCCTGCTCAAGCAGTTCGACGACATGTCGACGATGATGAAGCGCATGGGCAAGCTCGGCCAGAAAGGCATGATGCGCGGCGGCCTCGCAGCCCTGATGCAGGGCCAGCAGGGTCACGCTCCCCGCCACGGCGGCCGCCCTCCAATGACACGCCACTAGAAGGAACAGCCCTATGGGATTGAAGATCAGGCTCGCGCGCGCCGGTGCCAAGAAGCGCCCCTACTACCACATCGTCGTCGCCGACAGCCGCTCTCCGCGTGACGGCCGCTTCATCGAGAAGGTCGGCAGCTACAACCCGATGCTTCCTGCAGACCACGCCGAGCGCGTCATCCTGTCCGGCGAGCGCATCGTCCACTGGCTCGGCGAAGGCGCGCTCGCGACCGATCGCGTCGCCCGCTTCCTCGGCAACGCCGGCCTGGCCCCCAAGCCGGCCTATCGCGAGCAGCCGCACCAGTCGGCGCCGAAGAAGAAGGCGCAGGCCCGCGCCGCCGCCAACGCGGCCGCTGCCTGAGCCGGTGGGCGAGCGGCAGATCCTGATGGGCGTGATCGGCAGACCGCACGGTGTGCGCGGCCTGGTGCGCCTCGCGAGCTATGCCAGCAGCCCCGGCATGCTCGCCTGCCGCGCGCTGCGCGACGACCGCAACCGCACTTGGCACGTCGCCTGGCGCGGCGAGGGCATCGCCCAATTGTCGGACGCCGCCAATCGCCCGATTGTCGACAGAACGCAGGCCGAGGCGCTCACCAATGTTCGCCTCTACGTCGACCGCGCCGACCTCCCCGACCCCGAACCCGGCGAGTTCTATTTCGCCGACCTGATCGGCCTTGAGGCCCGCGACGAAAACGGGACAACGCTCGGCCGTGTCGCCACGATCCACGACTACGGCGCCGGCGTCAGTCTCGAGATCGAACCGGCCTCCGTCATCATCCCCTTCACCGAGGCTGCGATCCCCCGGATCGATCTCGCGGCCGGCCACCTCGTCGTCGTCATTCCCGACGAAGTGGCTCTCGAGGCCGCGCCATGACCTGGCACGCCTCGGTCCTCACCCTGTTTCCCGAGATGTTCCCCGGCCCGCTCGCCCACTCGCTGGCCGGCCGGGCCCTCGAACGCGGCCGATGGTCGCTGGAGACGCATGACATTCGCCACCACGGCCAAGGCAGGCACCGCACCGTCGACGACGTCCCGTTCGGCGGCGGTCCCGGCATGGTCATGCGCCCCGACGTCGCCCATGCCGCCATCGAGGCCGCGCGCAGCACCGCGCATGTCACTCTCCCGCTCATCTATCTCACGCCCCGCGGCCGCCCCCTGACCCAGGGCGATGTCGCGCGCCTCGCCGCCGGCCCTGGCGTCATGCTCCTCTGCGGCCGCTATGAAGGCGTCGACGAACGCGTGCTCCAGGCCGATGACGCGACCGAAATCAGCATCGGCGACTACGTCCTCTCCGGAGGTGAGCTGCCCGCCCTGGTCCTGCTCGACGCCTGTGTCCGCCTGCTTGAAGGCACGATGGGAAAGGCCGAGAGCGCGCAGACCGAAAGCTTCGCCAACGGCCTGCTCGAACATCCGCACTACACACGGCCCGCCGACTGGCATGGCCTGGCCGTTCCGGACGTGCTCCTGTCCGGCCACCACGCTGCCATCGACGCCTGGCGTCATGAGCAGGCGCTCGATGCCACCAGCGGCCGCCGCCCCGATCTCCTCGAAGGAACCCGCCGATGAACATCATCCAGCAATACGAGGCCGAGCAGATCGAGCGCCTCACCGCCACCCGCCCGGTGCCCGTCTTCGCGCCTGGCGACACGGTGCGCGTCTCGGTCCGCGTCGTCGAAGGTGAGCGCTCCCGCCTGCAGGCCTACGAGGGCGTTGTCATCGCGCGCTCCAACAAGGGCCTGAACTCGAACTTCACCGTTCGCAAGATCAGCTACGGCGAGGGCGTCGAGCGCGTGTTTCCGCTGTATGCGCCGACCATCGCCGAGATCGCCGTCGTCCGCCGCGGTGACGTCCGCCGCGCCAAGCTCTATTATCTGCGCGGCCGCCGCGGCAAGTCGGCCCGCATCGCGGAAAAGGCGAGGGAAGTGCCCAGCGCCGCGGAGTAAGGCCAGGGCTCTGCCCTGGACCCGCTGGGGGCAGGCGCCCCCAGACCCGCTTGACTTCAGTGATGGTTTCCAAAGGCTAGCCTTTGGCGGGGTTTGGGGCGGAGCCCCAATCTAGGAACAACAAGATGGCCCGAACGACCGCACAGAAAATCTGGGATGCCCACGTCGTCCAGACGCTTCCCGATGGCACCTGCGTCCTCTACATCGATCGCCATCTCGTTCACGAGGTCACCTCGCCGCAGGCCTTCGAGGGGCTTCGCCAAGCAGGACGCAAGGTCCGTCGTCCCGAGGCGACCATCGCGGTGACCGACCACAACGTGCCCACGTCCGACCGTCGCGCCGGCATCGCCGAACCCGAAAGCCGTCTCCAGGTGGAAACCCTCGAGCGCAACGTCGCCGAGTTCGACGTCCCCTATTTCCCGCTCCTCTCACCCGAGCAGGGCATCGTCCACATCGTCGGCCCCGAGCAGGGTCTCTCGCTGCCCGGCATGACCATCGTCTGCGGCGACAGCCACACCTCCACCCACGGCGCGCTCGGCGCGCTCGCCTTCGGCATCGGCACCTCCGAAGTCGAGCATGTGCTGGCGACGCAAACCCTGCTGCAGAAACCCTCGCCTGACATGCTGATCCGCGTCGACGGCACGCTCGGCGCCGGCGTCTCCGCCAAAGACGTCATGCTCGCCATCATCGGCCGCATCGGCACCGCCGGCGGCACCGGCCACGTGCTGGAGTTCGCCGGCGACGTCATCCGCGGCCTCGATCTCGCCGGCCGCATGACGATCTGCAACATGTCCATCGAAGCCGGCGCCCGGGCCGGCCTCGTCGCACCCGACGACACCACCTTCGCCTACATCGAGAACCGCCCGTTCGCTCCCAAGGGCGACGCGTTCCGCCAAGCCGTCGCCTACTGGCGCACGTTGGCCGCCGACGAAGGTGCCGAGTACGCCAGGACGGTCGTCCTCGATGCCGCCGACATCGCGCCGCTCGTCACCTGGGGCACCAGCCCGGAAGACGTCGTCCCCATCACCGGCCGCGTCCCCGACCCCGCCGGCGAGCCCGACGAAGCCCGGCGCGCCCAGCTTCAGCGCCGCCTCGATTATATGGGCCTCACCGCCAACCAGCCGCTCACCGACCTCCCCGTCGATGTCGTCTTCATCGGCTCCTGCACCAACAGCCGCATCGAGGATCTGCGCGCTGCCGCCACTATCGTCGACGGTCGGAAAGTCGCCGGAAACGTCCGCGCCATGGTCGTCCCTGGCTCCGGCCTGGTCAAACAACAGGCCGAACGCGAAGGCCTCGACCGCATCTTCCTGCAGGCCGGCTTCGAGTGGCGCGAGCCCGGCTGCTCGATGTGTCTCGGCATGAACCCCGACAAGCTCAAGCCCGGCCAGCGCTGCGCGTCGACGTCGAACCGCAATTTCGAGGGCCGCCAGGGTCCCGGCGGCCGCACCCATCTTCTGTCGCCCGCGATGGCCGCCGCCGCCGCCATCACCGGTCACCTCGCCGACGCCAGGCAGTTCGCCTGATGGAACCCTTCCGGATCCTGACCGCGATCGCCGCCCCGCTCCCCTACGCCAACATCGACACCGACAAGATCATCCCCGCGCGCTTCCTCAAGACGATCCGGCGGACCGGCCTTGGCGCCCACCTCTTCGACGCCTTGCGCTTCGACGGCGACGGCCGCGAAAAGCCCGACTTCGTCCTCAACCGCGATCCCTACCGCCGTGCCAACATCCTCATCACCCACGACAATTTCGGCTGCGGCTCCTCGCGCGAACACGCCCCCTGGGCGCTCCTCGACTTCGGCATCCGTTGCGTCATCGCCCCCTCGTTCGCCGACATCTTCCACAACAACTGTTTCAAGAACGGCATTCTGCCCGTCCGGCTTCCCCGTCAGACCTGCGACGAGTTGATCGAGGACACGTTGCTGGGCGAGAACGCTCGCCTGACCGTCGATCTCGAGCGCAACCTCGTCATCCGTCCCAACGGCGAGGAAATTCCCTTCGTCATCGACCCGTTCCGCCGCCATCTCCTCCTCGAAGGTCTCGACGACATCGGCCAGACCCTCCAGCACGCCCAGTCGATCGACGCATTCGAAACCGCCCGCGCCCAGACCCAATCCTGGCTGCCAGACATCCGGCTGGCCTAGTCGTGGCCGCCAACAAGAGCCTCCTCGTCCTCGCCGGCGACGGCATCGGTCCCGAAGTCATGCGCGAGGTCGGCCGCGTCGTGAACTGGATGGAGCGCCGCCGCGCGGTCACCTTCTCGATCACCGAGGACCTCGTCGGCGGCGCCTCGATCGACGCGGTCGGCACGCCGATCACGGACGCGGTCATCGAACGTGCCCGCCGTGCCGACGCCGGCCTGTTCGGCGCGGTCGGCGGTCCGAAATGGGCGAGCGAGCCGTTCGACAATCGTCCCGAAATCGCCATCCTCAAGCTGAGGTCCGAGCTGGGCCTGTTCGCCAACCTGCGTCCCGCGACCGTCCTGCCTCCTCTCGTCGCCGCAAGCTCGCTCAAGCGCGAGCTCGTTGACGGCCTCGACCTGATGATCGTCCGCGAAAGCACCGGCGGCATCTATTTCGGCCAGCCGCGCGGCATCGAGACGCTCCCCGACGGCAGCCGTCGCGGCGTCAACACCGAGATCTACAC
>CAXTSH010000086.1:0-14574 GCA_964246925.1 uncultured Acetobacteraceae bacterium | reverse complement strand
CCCCCCCCCCCCCCCCCCCCCCCCCCCCCCCCCCCCCCCCCCCCCCCCCCTTCTTACTCCGGCAAGAGGACGATCTTGATCGACTTCTCGCCCTTCTTCATCAGGTCAAAGCCGTGCTTCCACTCCGACATCGGCAGCGTGTGGGTGACGACGTTTTCCGTCGGCAGCCGCCCGTCGGCGATCGCGGCGATGGTGAACGGATAGCAGTAAGGCCCCAGGTGCGAGCCGTAGAGGTCGAGTTCCTTGCGGTCGCTGATGATGCTCCAATCGACCTTGACGTCCTCGCCGAACACGCTGAATTCGACGAAACGGCCGAGCTTGCGGATCATGTGCAGGCCCTGCTTGACGCTCGACGGATGGCCGGTCGCCTCGATGTAGACGTCGCAGCCGTAGCCGCCGGTCATGTCCTTGACGATCTTGACCACGTCGTCGACGAGCGGGTTGAGCACGATGTCGGCGCCGAAGCGCTTGGAGAGTTCGAGCCGGTCGGGCTTGGTGTCGAGCACGATCAGCTTGGAGGGGTTCTTCAGCCGCGCCGCGCCGACCATGCCGAGGCCGAGCGGGCCGGCGCCGGCCAGCACGACCACGTCGTCGAGCTGGATCAAGGCGCGGTTCACTGCGTGCACCGAGCAGGCGTAGGGCTCGGTCAGGATGATCTTTTCGAACGGCGCTTCGGACGGGACGGCGTGGGTGCGGGACGTCTTTGGGAAGCGCATGTATTTCGCCATCGCGCCGTTGACGTTCTTCTGGAAGCCGTAGACGTCGTGCACCTCGCACATCCAGTATTCGCCGCGCAGGCAATAGCGGCATTTGTCGCAGGGCACGATCTGTTCGGAGATCAGCCGGTCGCCGACCTTGTACTTGCCCTCGCGCTCGACGTTTTCGCCGAGTTCGACGGCGCGGCCGACGAACTCATGGCCGGGGATCATCGGCGGCTTGGTGTATTGGGCCTGCTCGGCGTCGCCCCAGAACGACGGCGCGCCGCCGAAGGTCTTGATGTCGGACGCACAGATGCCGCAGCCCTCGACCTCGATGATGATGTCGTCGGGGCCGGCGCGGGGCACGTCGACCTCCTCGTAGCGATAGTCGTGCGGGCCGTAGCAGACGACGGCGTTCATCTTGTCGGGCAGCCGGTTGGGGCGGCTCGATGGCAGGGTGGCTGCTTCGCTCATTGCATTATCCTCCCGTGGCGATCAGGCATATTGCCTCTGAAACGTCCCATGCAGCAGCGCGTTGCCGGTCGCCGCGTCGAACAGGTGCACGTGCTCGGGCGGGACGGTCACGCCGACCGTCTCGCCGACGCGCGCGGCCACCCGAACCGGGGAGACCGCGACGATCAGCCTGCCGCCGAGGTCGAGTGCGAGATGCGCCTCGTCGCCGAGCCAATGGTTGGAGACCACGCTCGCCTGCCAGCCCTGCTCGCCCAGCCGCAGGTGCTGCGGCCTGACCCCGAGCACCACCGCCGAGCCGGCCGGCGGCAGCTCGAGGCCGCCGAGGTCGGCGAACGGCCGGTCCTCGCCGTCGAGCCGGACGCCGCCCTCGGCCACCGACCCGGGCATCGCGTTCATCGGCGGCTCGCCGAAGAAGGTGGCGACGAACAGGTTTTCCGGACGGTCGCGCAGCACCGCGGGGGCCGCGAACTGCTGCAGCACGCCGCCCTCCATCACCGCGATGCGGTCGGCCATCGCGTTGGCCTCGGTCTGGTCGTGCGTCACCAGAACCGAGGTCAGCCCGCGCGCGCGGGTCAGCGCCTTGACCCGTCCACGCAGCACCGAGCGCAGTTGCGGCTCGAGCTGGCCCATCGGCTCGTCGAGCAGGTGCAGGTCGGCGTCGCGGGCCAGCGCGCGCGCGAGCGATACGCGCTGCGCCTGGCCGCCCGACAGGCCGGACGGCTTGCGCTCGAGCAGCGGGCCGATCTCCAGCAGGTCGGAGACTTCCTGCACCCGCTTCTTCGGGTCCATCGCGACCTTGCGCCCGTCGCGGCCGAGCCCGAAGCCAATGTTGTCGGCCACCGTCAGCGGCGGGTAGAGGGCGTAGGCCTCGAACGCCATCGCCACGTTGCGCCGGGCCGGCGGCAGCCGCTCGATGCGTCGCGAGGCGAGCTCGATCGTGCCCTCGGTGACCTCCTCGAAGCCGGCGATCATGCGCAGGGTGCTGGTCTTGCCGCAGCCGGACGAGCCGAGCAGGGCGATGAACTCGCCGTCCTCGATGAGGAGGTCGAGCGCGCTGACCGCCGGCTTCGGGCTGCGTCCGTAGATTTTGGTCACACCCTTCAGCGCCAGGGTCACGCCGCCATCTCCTCGCGCCGCAGCAGGCCCGTGGACGCGTCGTAGATCAGGGCGCGGTCGGCGTTGGGGCGAAACCACACCGACGACCCCTCGGGCGGCACGGGGCCGCCGGCGCTTGCCAGAACCTCCTCGCCGCCCGGCGTGCGCAGCAGCATCACCGACCGGTCGTGCAGCGGGGTCACCGCTTCCAGCACCGCCTGCGCCGCCCCTGCCACCGGTTCGGCCGTCACCACCAGATCCTCCGGCCTGATCCCGAGCAGCGCGTCGTGGCCCGCGACGTCCGGTGCTGCCCGCACGCCGAGGTCGAGCCCGAGCGCCTGGACGCGGACGCCGTCATTGGCCGGCAGCGGCCGGCAGGGCACCAGATTGACCGGCGGGTCGCCGAACAGCCGCGCCACGGCCACCGTCGCCGGCCGGTCATAGACCTCCTCGGGATCGTCGCACTGCACGATATGCCCGTCGATCATGACCGCGATCCGGTCGCCGAGCGCCATCGCCTCGCGGTAGTCCTGGGTGACGTAGATCGACGCCGCACCGGAGCGTCGCAGCAGGCGTGGCAGCTCCATGCGCATCTCGTAGCGCAGCTTGGCATCGACGTTGCGCAACGGATCGTCGAGCAGCAGGACGCGGGGCTCGCCGACCAGCGCACGCGCCAGCGCGGTACGCTGCTTCTGTCCGTTCGACAGCGCGCGCGGCAACTGCTCGAGCACGTGCGAGATGCGCAGCATCGACGAGACCCGCGCCACGCGTGCGTCGAGTTCGGCCTGTGGGAGCTTGCGCGCACGCAGCGGGCTCGCAATGTTCTCGCGCGCCGACATGTGCGGATAGAGCGCGAAGTTCTGGAACGCGACGCCGAGATTGCGCGCTTCCGGCCCGACCACGGAGACGTCGCGCCCGTCGATGCGAACCTCTCCCACCGATTGCGGGTCGAGCCCGGCCAGCGCCCGAAGCAGCACCGTCTTGCCGGCGCCGGACGGCCCGAACAGGACCAGCGTCTCGCCCGCGGCGACCGTGAGGCCGACGCCGTGCAGCACGATTTTCTTGCCGAACGACGCGCCGACGTCGCGGAACGCGAGGCCCTCGGAGACGGGTGCGTTCATCCCTTGACCGCGCCCAGGCTCAGCCCCTCGACCAGCCAGCGCTGCGCGTAGAGTGCGAGTGCGAGCGTCGGCAGGATCGACAGCACGATCGCGGCCGCGATGATCCCGTACTGGATGCCGGACGCGGTGACGAAAGCGAGCGCGCCGACGGTCACCGGCTGCTTGTCGGCGGACGCCAGGATCAGCGCGAAGACGAAATTGTTCCAGGCGAAGATGAAGCTGAGCAGGCCGGCCGATGCGATGCCGGGGGCGGCCAGCGGCAACGCGATCTTGGTGAAGCCCTGCCACCAGGAATGGCCGTCGACCCGGTAGGCGTATTCGATGTCGGGGCTGGCATCCTCGAAATAGCCGCGCACGATCCAGAGGATCAGCGGCAGGCAGATGAGCTGGTAGACCCAGACCAGACCGACATAAGTGTTGGCGAGCCCCAGATCCTGGAAATAGAGCAGCAGCGGCAGCAGCACCAGCAGCGGCGGCGCGAAGCGGAACGACAGCAGGGTGAAGGCGATGTCCTCGCCGCCGCGGAAACGAAAGCGGGCGAAGGCGTAGGCCGCCGGAACGCCGAGCACCAACGCCAGCGCCACCGAACACACCGACAGCAGCACCGAATTCCACAGATTGTGCAGGAAGGTGATGTCGAGCGCGCCCGACGCGGTCTGCAGCTTGCCCGAGAACAGCGCCGCGTAGTTCATCAGGACCGGATGAAAGCCGAGCGAGGGCGGGATCTGCAGCACCGCCTCGTTGGTCTCGAAACTCATCCGCACGATCCAGGCGATCGGAAAGAGGAAGAAGACGACGACCACGATCAGGGCCAGCGCACGCAACAGGCGGGCGACGATGTCAGGCATGTCCACGCGCCCTTTCGCGAAGCTTGTGCCATTGTTTGACGAAGACGTTGGACAGCACGTAGGTGATCAGCCAGAGGATCATCAGGACGGCCGCCGACCGGCCGACGTTGGTGTACTGGAAGAAATCGAGATAGGCGCGAACCTGGAACACCAGCAGGCTGTCGCCCGGGCCGCCCTGGGTCATCGCGTAGATGATGTCGAACTGCTGGATCGAGTCGAGCAGCCGGAACAGGATCGCGGTCAGCAGGAACGGGGTCAGCATCGGCAGCGTGATGCGGAAGAAGACGAAGCTCGGCGGCACGCCGTCCAGCCGCGCCGCCTCGAACGGCGCCGGCGGCAGGCTGCGCAGGCCCGCCAGCAGCAGGATGATCATGAACGGGGTGTAGACCCAGATGTCGACCAGGACGACGGTGAACATCGCCGACGACGGCGCCGACGCCCAGCGGAAATCGGTGATGCCGACGACCGACAACGCCCAGCTCAACACGCCGAAGCCCGGGTTGGTCATCAGCTTCCACATCAGGGCGGCGATCGCGGGCGCCGTCATCAGCGGCAGCAGCAGGGCGATCGAGATCGCGTTGTTCAGCCGCGTCCGCTCGCGCAGCAGCAGCGCGATACCGAGGCCGAGCAGCAGCTCGATGCCGACGGTCGCCGCCGTGTAGATCATCGACACGCGTACGGTGTTCCAGAAGTCCGGTGCGCCGAGCAGGCTGATGTAGTTGCCGAACCAGATGAAGCGCCGGCTGAACGGCAGCGCCAGGTTGTAGCGCTCCAGGCTGTAGTAAACCGCGGTTCCGAACGGGATCAGGATACCGATGCAGACCAGGAGCGCCGGCAGGCTGAGAAAATAGGGCAGCGCACGCGAGACGAACGGCCGTCGCCGGACGGTGACGCCCCCGACGACGGCCTCGCTCATCGCGTCAGCCCAGGCCTGCGTCGCGCATCTGTCCGTTGATGTTGTCGGCGAGCTTGTCGAGTCCCTCGTCGACCGGCACCTGGCCGGCTACCATCTGCTGCAGGCTGGCCGCCCATTGCGTGGTGGCGTTGAAGAACAGCGGCTGCGGCGTGAAGTAGATCTTCGCGTCCGGCTGCGTCGCCTTGTAGGTTTCGGGATAATTCTCGAACTGGTCCTTCAGGCGCGACGTGAACTCCTGGTCGTTCCAGATGCTCGCACGCACCGGATCGACCATGTCCTTCTTGCGCGCGCCGAACAACTGATGGTCGGTGCCCGACGCCCACTGCATGAACAGCCAGGCGGCGGGCTTCTTCTGCGAGAAGTTCGACATCGCCAGCGACCAGATCCACACGTTCGATGTCGGCCCCGTGGCGTTCGGGTTGGGTGCGAACGGCGCGTAGGCGATTCCGCCATGCAGCTTGTCGTTGCCGCTGTTGGTGAAGTAGCCGAGGATGTCGGCGTCGTAGATCATCGCCGATGCTCCGGCACCCAGATCCTGGCCGACCTGATACCAGGTGTAGGTCGACCAGTTCTTCGGGCCGCCCTGCTGCACCAGCTTGACGAACAGCTCGGTGAATTCCTTGGACTCCTTGGAATTGACCGCGGAGACGAGCTTGCCGTCGGTCAGGGTGAAGTCCTTGGCGCCGTAGTTGGAGTAGCCGGACAGGAAGCCGGGATGGATCGTCGCCCATGACCGGCTGCCGCGTACGCCGCAGCCGTACATCGACCCGCCGCTGTCCTTGCTGACCTTGGTGGCGACCTCGATCAGGTCATGCATGTTCTTGGGGAGCTGCACGCCGAGCTTGGCCACCGCCGCCTTGTTGTAGGAGATCGAGTAGGTCTCGAACCCCCAAGGCAGCGCCCATTGCTTGGCACCGGGGCCGCCGAGCGGGTCGCCCGGCTTGCCGGACCAGGAATCAGACGCCCGCAGGTTGGGCAGGATGTCGTCCCAGTTGTAATGCGGGTTGGTGCGGGCGGGGTCATGAATGTATTCGTTCAGATCGACCAGCCACCCCGCCGGGCCATACTGCCAGGTCTGGTAGGCGCCGGTCATGAAGGCATCGTATTCGCTCGAGCGCGACGACAGTGCCGCGGTCACCTTGTCGAAATAGACGTCCTCGGGGAAGATGTCGTAGGTGATGTTCATCCCCGTCAATGTCTTGAACGTGTCCAGGTCGGCGATCATCGCGTCGGCGTAAGGGTGTTTGTTGAGCAGCAACTTGAGCGAGGTTCCGCTCTGGGCCTTCCAGTCGAAATCGGCGGCGAGCGCCTGCGTCGACGCGGCGTTGACCAGCAGGTCGGCACCACCGACAGCGATCCCGAGCGCCCCCAGACGACGCATCAGCTCACGACGGCCAAGGCCGCCCGAGACGAAGGCCGCGCACAGATCCCTGGCTTTCTCATGCATGTTGGTGTGCTCTCCCCTGAAGCGTCGTTGTTGATGCGTCTGAAACGGACCCGGCCGCGACGTCCACCGCATCCTCGCCGGTCGCGCGACGGGATGGTAGTGGAACCTGGACCTTGTCCGGCAATCGTCGACTCCCGTGCGTCCGCGCTGTCCCGCGCTTGCGAAGGCAGGATGCCTCGTCCGCTGATTTTCTGTCAACCTGACGTTCATTTGTGCGACAGATTTTATGCGCATCGATGCGATCTGACCCATTTTCGACTTGCCGTGCGACGAAGCAGCTTCGACAGTTCTGTCAAACAGCGTGGCGGCTCATGAACATTTGTGCAGTGCACCGTGAAATGGGAAAGCCGTTGGCGAGGCCGGGAGCCGAATGGTTGGTGGCGTGAGTGGCGGGGCGTCCGAACGTCGCGTCGCGGAGTGGGGTGACGTGTCGCCCGACACGGTGATCGAGATCGCCAGCCTCTATTACTACGACGACGTGACGCAGGAGGAGCTGTCGAGGCGCTTCGGCATCTCGCGGGCCAAGATCAGCCGGCTGCTGAAACGTGCAAGAAACGAGGGCGTGGTTCAGATACGCGTCCTGCAGCACTCGAACACGAGGAAGGAACTGGAGAGCGAGTTCATCGAGCGGTTCGGCATCGACCGATTGCTGGTCTCGATCGACGGCAAGGATGCCGATGCGCAGCGATCCGCCGTCGCGGGGCTGGTCGCCGACCATCTCGTCAAGACGATCGGCGACGGCATGATCGTCGCCGTCGGCATGGGCCGCAACGTCGCCTCGGTCGCGGACCACCTGCCGGCGGTGCCGAGACGCTCCGTCACCTTCGTCGCTGCGATCGGCGGGTCGGTCCGGGCCGGCGAGATCATGAACGCCGACCATATCTGCCGTCGTCTGGCGATACAGTTCGGCGGCGAAAGCGAATCGCTGTATGCGCCGGCGCTGATCGCGGACGCCTCGCTCCGGGACTCGCTGCAGGGCAACCAGACGGTGCGGCTCACACTCGACCGGGCACGACGGGCGGACGCCGCCCTGATCGGCATCGGCGATCTCAGCGAGGAAAGCAACCTGGTGCGGATGGGCTGGTTCACGCCCAAGGAGATCGCCGATGCGCGCCGCGGCGGCACCATCGGCGACATCATGGGTTACGATTTCATCGACATCCACGGACGCCCGTCGAGCAGCGACCTGCGCGGACGGGTCATCGGCCTGACCACGCGCGATCTCAGGCGCATTCCCGACGTGATCGCGGTCGCGAGCGAGAACACCAAGGCGGCCGCCATCCTCGGCGCCCTGCGGACCGGGGTGATCAACACGCTGGCGACGAGCTCGACCAACGCCCACACCGTGCTTCGCCTCGACGAGGCGACGCGCCTGGTGCAGCTTGCCTCGCCGGTCAGTCTCGCGCCACAGGACCGCTGACGGACGCAGGCGGAAGCGGAGCGGGAAACCGCCCCTCGTTGACCGCCATCTTTGCCCGCACGGCGTCGGCCAAGTCGATGTCGAGCGCGCCAGCCAGCAGGATCAGGTAGGAGAGGACGTCGGCACATTCGGCAGCGACGATCGACTTGTTGTCGCGCGCCCAGGCAGCGAAGTCCTCGTCGGACTTCCACTGGGTCAGTTCGAGCAGTTCGGCCGCCTCGACCGCCACGCTGGCGCACAGGTTGCGGGCGGTATGAAAGCGCGCCCAGTCGCGCCGGTCGCGGAAATCGATCAGCGCGGTGGCGAGCTCGCCCAGCTCGCCCGTCAACCCGAGAGCATGCCTTCCAGCAACTGTCGGGCGTCGGTCCGGTCGCATTGCTTGACCGCGGCGACTTCGGCGGCAAGACGCTCGATGCCGGCCTCGTAGAGGGTCCGCTGACTGAAGCTGCTCTCGGAGCCTTCCTTGCTCTGCTGCAGGTCGCGCACGACTTCGACAAGAGTCTTGAAGTCGCCGGAGTTGATCCGGAGCTGATAGTCCTGCAGCCGTCGCGACCACACCGCCCGGCTGACACGCGGGCGTCCGGTGAGCGTCTGCAGCAGCTTGGTCATCTGCTCGGGGGAGACCAGCTTGCGGAGCCCGGATTTATGGGCGGAGGCGACCGGAATGCGCAGCGTCATCGCATTGTCGGCGAATGCGACGTGGATCAGTTCGAGGTCATGTCCGGCGACGTTCTCTACGCCGATCTTTTCGACGCGTCCGACCCCGTGGGCAGGGTAGGCCACGAGGTCGTTGAGCTGAAAGCTCTCCGAACCCGGATCGTGACGCAGCTTGGCGGTCGCCGCCGCAGCGTCGCGCGCCATCGCGGCGGTCTCGACCTTGCGTTGTGCCATGCTCGCCATGCTCAGGATACCGACAGGTCGGTCTCGTTGACGACGCGTTCGTGTCCGTCGAAGACGTGCTTGATACGATACTGAATGCCGCTGCCGGCGACGGGAAGCAGCCGGGTGATCTTGTAGTCGCCCCGCGGGGCGTCGACGAACTTGTTGTCGGTCCGATAGACCACGACATCGCCCGCCGAGAACCTGTGCCGCTCCATACCCCGCGCCCTCCCGACCGCCATCGATTTGCCGATCCGCTCACATGGTGACGAAGACGAGTTTTCCAAATGGTTGATCCGACAGATGCAACCATCTGAAAGTCAGTCAAGCGGGACGGCGCTGATCGAATTGTAGGGCGAGCCGCCGGTGCTGAGCGCCTTGGTCGACCAGACGAGATAGATCAGCACACGCTTGTCCTTGTCATAGAGGCGAGACACGCGAAGCTGTTTGAAGAAGAAGCTCTGGCGGACGCCGAAGACGATCTCGTTGTCGGGCAGGTCGCCGTGCGGCACGACCTTGCCGGTGGCCCGGCAGGCGATCGAGAACCGGCTTGGGTCGGTCGCCAGGCCAAGCGAGCCGGACACCCCGCCGGTCGCCGCGCGCGACATGTAGCAGGAGACGCCGTCGACCCTGGGGTCGTCGTAGCGGTCGACGACGATCCGGTCGTTGGCGCCGAGAAAGCGGAAGGTGGTGCTGACTTCGCCGACCCGTGTGGCGTCCTGCGCCAGGGCGGGTGAGGCCAGAAGCAGGAGGAAGAAGACATGTTTTAGCATGGAATTCCTCGAAGGAACGCCAGGGCTCTGCCCTGGACCCGCTGGGGCCGGCGGCCCCAGATCCCTCACCTTAAGCCATGGTTTCCAAGGGGCGACTGCCCTTTGGCGGGGTTCGGGGCGTCACGCCGAAGGCGTGCTGGAGCGCGAAGCCCCGACCTTAGCGCCAGCGATCACTCCGGCCAAAGAACGCGCCCCAGCCCCAGGCGGCGCCGAGATGGCGCAGCACCTGGAACGTGAACGGCTCCGCCAGCAGTGCCAGCACGGCCAACGCCGGCCCGCCCGGTGGCGCCGTCCCGACCCAGCCGCGATAGAGCCGCAGGCCACGCAGCAGGAACGCGGCGTCGAGCCCGATCTTGCCTACGATGATGGCTAGAATGCCGAGCGACAGGTGCAGGTGTCCGGTCAGCACGGTGGCGGCGAGCACCCCGAGTGCGGTCAGGCCGTAGATCGGTTGCATGGTGTCCATCGCCTTGACCGGCAGCATCCAGGTGCCGAGGCGCCCGAAGGCCGGGTTGCCGATCATGTCGCGATACCGGTACTGCGTCTGCAGGAAGCCGCCGAACCAGCGCCGGCGCTGGCGCAGGAAGGCGCGGAGCGTGCCAGGCGCCGCGGTCGTAGCACTCGCCTCTCCCAGCACGCGCGTCCGCCAGTCGCGGCCGGTCAGGACGCCGTGCCGGCGCAGCCGGTGGATGAGCTCGTAATCCTCGACCAGGCAGTCGGGATCGAAGCCGCCCACCTCCACCACCGCCTCGCGACGAAAGCCGGCGAAGGCGCCGGAGATCAGCAGCAGGCAGTCCTCCTGCATCCAGGCCCGGCGCGAGAGGAAGTTGCGCACGTATTCGTAGCCCTGAAAGAACTCGAGCACGCGGTTGCCGCGCGAGGCGCCGCAGACCGGGATCAGCACGCCGGTCGCCGCGACCAGGCCCGGTTCGGCCGCGAACGCGCGCCCCATCGCCTCCAGCGCATCGGGAGCCAGGTGCGTGTCGGCGTCGACCGTCATCACCAGCGGCGTGTCGACCTGGGCGATGGCCGCGTTCAGCGCACGAGCCTTGCCGCCGTGCGGCAACGGCAGCCATCGGAGCGACGGCAGGCGGACGGAGGCCGCGCTGAGCGTGCCGAGAGGCGGCGGCTCGATGCCCAGCCGCTCGAACACCGATGCCGTGGCATCGGTCGAGCCGTCATCGGCCACCACGATCATCGCCGGCGGCCTGGATTGAGCGGCGAGTGCTGCGATCGACCGCTCCAGGACCGCCGCCTCGTTGAACGCCGCGATGACGACGGTGGCGGGAGGCAGCGGACCGGTCGGGCCGGCCGGGACCGTGCGGTGCACGTCACGTACGTTCCACCACACGAATGCCATCAGGCACGCGTCGTAGGCGACGTAGACGATGCCCACCGCCCAGACCAGCAGACCGTGCGGGAGGAATGCGCGCGCGCACAGCAGCACCCATAGAGCGGTGATCGCGCCGTGGATGAGGACGGGCCGGAGCGGCTCCTGCCCGCGTGCGAACCGAGGCGTCGCGGCGGCGCGCGCGACGTCCAGGCCGGTCTCCGCGATGGTGTCGTCCAGCATGCCGTCAGACTTGTGCCGAGCCGGCGGCCGCGCAACTGTCGTGGTCATGGACTCGCTCGCAGTCTCACGTCCGGCGGCTCGTTACACCAACGTGGCGATCGTGCTGCACTGGCTCGTCGCGGTGCTGATCCTGGGCAACCTCATCCTGATCTGGACGGTGGGCTCGCTCCCCGGAAGTTACACGCGCTCCGTCATCGACACCCACAAATCGATTGGCCTGACAGTGCTCGGGCTTGCGGTCATGCGTCTGCTCTGGCGTCTGTCGCACCCGCTGCCGCCCTGGGACGGTGCACTCGGACGCGTCGAACGGCGTGCCGCGCATGCGGTCCACGTCACGCTGTACATCCTGATCTTCGCGATGCCGCTGTCCGGCTACATCCATGATTCCGCGTGGCGCGGGGCGGCGTCGCACCCGCTCCGGCTGTACGGCCTGGTGCCCTTCCCGCGCATCGCGCCGCTGATGCATCTTCCGCCGGCGACGCGCGACCGGGTGCACGACGTGTTCTTCGCCATTCACGCCAACCTGGCCTACGCGATCTACGTGCTGGTCGCCTTGCACGTCGCCGGCGCGTTGAAGCACCAGTGGGTCGATCGCAGGCCGGAGATCCAGCGGATGTGGCCGGGCGGGCGGAGGGCTAGTGGATAAACTTGCCTTTGACTTGGGGGGCCGAGGATCGGACTACTATGACGCGCTGCCAGGCAGGGCCAGCACCGGCGTGGGTGCGTAATTGGCCGGGAACAGCTTCTTGAGCGCCTCGACTTTCGGGATGTCGTTGATCGCGATGTAGGGGTAGTCCGGGTGGTGAACCAGGAAGTCCTGGTGGTAGCCCTCGGCCGGGTAGAAGCCTGCCAAGGGGTCCACGCGCGTCGCGATCGGACGCGCGAACACGTGCGCCCGGTCGAGATCGGCGATATAGCGCCGAGCCAACGCCGCGTCGCCGGCGTCGCTGGTCCAGATTTCGGAGCGGTATTGCGTGCCGTCGTCCGGGCCCTGCGCGTCGTGCTGCGTGGGGTCGAGCGCCACCGAAAAGAAGATCTGCAACAGCTTGCCGGTGGAGACCACCGATGGGTCGTAGCTGACCTTCACCGACTCGGCGTGACCGGTGGTGCCGGTGCTGACGGCTTCGTAGTTGGCGGCGCTCGCTGGGCCGCCCGCATAGCCGGCCACCGCCGTCTTGACCCCACGGACATGCTCGAACACGCCCTGCACGCCCCAGAAGCAGCCGCCGGACAGAACGATGCTGTGGGTTCCCGGGCTGATCGGCCCGACGACGGAGGGTGGCGGCACCACGGCCGGCGTGTCGGCCCGCGTGCCCCAGATCGGCAGGGAGGCGGCAGCGCCGATCGCGACCGCGACGCCGGCGAGCTTCAGAGCAGTGGGTCGCATCGGAACCTCCGGGTTCAGGCGGCGTGAAAGACCAGAGCGGCACCGTTCATGCAATAGCGCTGTCCGGTTGGTGGCGGACCGTCGGCGAAGACGTGGCCGAGATGGCCGCCGCAGCGGCTGCAATGCACCTCGGTACGGCTCATCAGCAGCGAGTTGTCGGACGCCGTCTCGACGGCGTGCGGGAGTGGCTCGTAGAAGCTCGGCCAACCCGTTCCGCTGTCGAACTTGGTGCCGGACGCGAACAGCGGCAGGTCGCAACCGGCGCAGGAGAAAGTTCCGGTCCGATGCTCGCTGTTGAGCGGGCTGGAGTAGGGGTATTCCGTGCCTGCCTGCCGCAGGACGTCATATTGCGCAGGCGACAGCAGCCGGCGCCACTCGGCGTCGCTGTGACTGACCGCAAAGCGCTCCGCGCCCCGCGACCTGATCGAGAGACAAGCGGCGAGTGCGGCCGCGGTCGTACCAAACAAGGTTCGTCTGTTCATTGTCGCACCCTTCCCTGACCGCGATACGCTGTCCGCTCAGGGAAGGTTACCCGCTTCCTGCGACTTGTCGCCGATTACGGCATCAGAACGCGGTTGATGACGTGCACGACGCCGTTGGACTGTTCCACGTTGGCCGTCGTGACCTCGGCCATGCCGCCCTTGGCATCCGTGAGGTAGACGTGTCCGGCCTTGCTGCTGATGACCAGCGGCTCGCCTTCGACCGTCCTGAGGGTTGCCTTGCCGTCGCCGTCCTTGATGTCGGCCATCAGGTCGCTCGCGTCGAGTTTGCCCGCCACCACATGGTAGGTGAGGATCGAGGTGAGCTTGGCCTTGTTCTCCGGCTTGACCAGGGTGTCGACGGTGCCGGGCGGCAGCATGTTGAACGCGGCGTCCGTGGGCGCAAAGACGGTGAACGGACCAGGTCCGCTCAGCGTATCGACCAGGCCGGCGGCCTTGACGGCCGCGACCAGCGTGGTGAGGTTGTGGGCCTTGGACGCGTTCTGCACGATGGTCTGGTTGGGATACATCGGCGCGCCGCCGACCATCTTGACGCCCATCGTCCTGGCGTCGGCGCCTACTGCGCCCATGCCCGACAGCATCAAGGCGGCCGCCATGGCAATCGACTTCTTCATTATGATCTCCTGCTTGATCGAGATCGCTCCCTGTGAGCGTCAATCATCACTACGTGAACCGTTCGCTAACAGATGTGAGAATACCCGCGCCGTGAGGAACCAGCCATGACCTGCCTCTCCAGGCTGCGCGCGATGGCGTTGGCGGCGCTCCGGCTTGCCGGTCCGGTCGCGCCGGTGCTGATCGCGGCCTCGCTCCTGCCGACGGTGGCCGCGGCGCGCAGCACGCCCGACAGCTTCGCCGATCTTGCCGCCGCACTGCTGCCGGCGGTGGTCAACATCTCGTCCTCGGAAACGGTCAAGGGCGATGCGCCCGACAGCGACGACGATGCGGGGCCGGACAGCCCGATCCCGCCAGGGTCGCCGTTCGAGAAGTTCTTCCACGATTTCATGAACCGGCAGCGGGGTTCGCAGGGTGACGGGGGCGGCGACGACAGCGCCCCGCGCAAGATGCAGAGCCTCGGCTCCGGCTTCATCGTCGATCCGTCCGGCCTGATCGTGACCAACAACCACGTCATCGCCGGCGCCGACGAAATCACCGTCACGCTGCAGGACAACACCGTGCTCAAGGCGACGCTGGTCGGACACGACGACCGAACCGATCTCGCCCTGCTGCAGGTCCATCCCGACAAGAAGCTGCCCTCGGTAGCGTTCGGCGACAGCGACCATTCGCGCGTGGGCGATTGGGTGCTCGCGATCGGCAACCCGTTCGGCCTTGGCGGCACGGTGACCGCAGGCATCGTCTCCGCCCGCGGGCGCGATATCCAGCAGGGTCCGTACGACGACTTCATCCAGACCGACGCGCCGATCAACCGCGGCAACTCGGGCGGTC
>CAXTSH010000085.1:0-14681 GCA_964246925.1 uncultured Acetobacteraceae bacterium | reverse complement strand
GAGATCGAGCGTCTCGGCGTCACCCTCTTTCACGACATGCGCGCGGGGCTCGACGGCGCGGACGTGGTGATGATGCTGCGCCTGCAGAACGAGCGCATGACCCGCAGCCTGGTGCCGAGTGCGCGGGAGTATTTTCGCTTCTTCGGCCTCGACGCGGGCAAGCTCGCCTGCGCCAAGCCCAATGCGCTGGTCATGCACCCCGGCCCGATGAACCGCGGCGTCGAGATCGACAGCACGGTGGCCGACGATCCGCACCAGAGCGTGATCCGCGATCAGGTCGAGATGGGTGTCGCGGTCCGAATGGCCGTCCTCGACCGCCTGGCCCGCGCCCAACGCGAACGCCGACGCAATGCCTGATGCCGCCCCGACCGTCATCCGCGGCCGCCTCATCGACCCCGCCACCGATCTCGACGCCGAAGGCGCCATTCTCGTCCGCGACGGCCTGATCGCCGACATCGCCCGCGGCCAGATACCCGCTCCTCCCGAGGACGCCGACATCGTCCAATTCGAGGGCGCCGTCCTGTGCCCGGGCCTGGTCGACATGCGCGTCTCCCTCGGCGAGCCCGGCTTCGAGTATCGCGAGACCGTCGCCTCGGCCGCCGAAGCCGCCAGCGCCGGCGGCATCACCACCGTCGCCTGTCTGCCTGACAGCCGTCCCGCCATCGACGACCCGGCCCTGGTCCGCCTGCTGCGCGCTCGCGGCGAGGAGACCGGGCGCTTGACCGTTCTCCCTTACGGCGCCGCCACCAGAGGCTGCAACGGGACCGAGCTCGCCGAATTCGGACTGCTCCGCGAAGCCGGCGCGGTCGCGTTGACCGACGGCGCCCGCGCCATCGGCGACGCCCGCCTGATGCGTGTGGCACTCTCCTATGCGCGCGGCTTCGGTGCCATGATCGTCCAGCACCCCGAGGATCCCGCGCTGGCCGACGGCGGCGCCGCGACCGAGGGCGAGCTCGCCACCCGTCTCGGCCTGCCCGGCATCCCGGCCGCTGCCGAAGCCATCCTCATCGCCCGCGACATTCGCCTGGCCGAACTCGCTGGCGGCCGCATCCACTTCGCCCACGTCTCCACTGCCGAGGGCATCGAGCTCATCCGACGCGCCAAGGAAGGCGGGGCCGCCGTAACCTGCGACACCGCCCCGCCCTACTTCGACCTCAACGAGACCGCGATCGGCTACTTCCGCACCTACGCCAAGCTGTCGCCGCCGCTCCGCCCGGAGCGCGACCGCGAAGCCGTCGCGGCCGCGCTGCATGACGGCACCATCGACGCCGTCGCTTCCGACCACATGCCACGCGACGCCGACGACAAGGGTCTCCCCTTCGGCCAGGCGTCTCCGGGCGGCACGGGTCTCGCTACCCTGCTCTCGCTGCTACTCACCCAGGTCCACGGTCACGGGCTGCCGCTCGCGCGCGCGATCTCGCTGCTGACGAGCGAACCCGCCCGTCTGCTCGGCGTCGAGTGCGGCCGGCTGCAGGTGGGCGCACCGGCTGACCTGTGCCTGTTTCATCCTGATCGTATCTGGCAGGTCCAGGCCGGTAAGCTGCCCGGCCGCGCTCAGAACACGCCATTCGACGGGCGAGCGCTGGAGGGGCGGATCCTGGCCACCTTCAAGGCAGGACGGCGGGTTTTCGGATAAGGTCCAGGGGTCTAGACCCCAGACCCCTCAACCAAGGCAAGCAACGCGTCAGGACCGGTGCGCGTGCACCAGTCGCCGAAGCCCTCATCCAGATGGCTATCGGCCGCGTAAGCTCCGAATAGTACATCAAGCGTCGGGACCACATCCGCCTGACGGACACGGTCCAGTAGTCGGAAGCTCAAACGGGTCCCTTCGAAATCGCCACCGACGTAAATGGCGTAGGTTCCGGGCGTCCGTCCGACTAATCCGATATCACCCGTATACGTGCGTACACACCCATTTGGACAGCCTGTAATCCGAAAGCTTATCGACCGATCGGATAGGGCATGCTTCGCCAGCGACGCGTCCATCGCCGCCACCAACGGTGCCCGGACCCGCTCCGCCTCCGTCAGCGCCAGCCCGCACGTCGGCAGCGCCGGACACGCCAGCGTGAACCGCTCTAGCTTCGTCAGATCACCCGACAGCCGTATCCCATGCGACCGCAACATCGCCTCGATCCCACCGCGGTCCGAGTCCTCGATATCGCTCAACAGAATATCCTGCTGGGGCGTCAGCACCGGATCGATTCCATAACGCCCGATCACCATGCGCAGACCGGTCCGGATCCGCTGCTCGCCAGCATCCGCAATGCGTCCCGACGGCACCGGCACTCCCAGCCACCATCGCCCGTCGCCCTGCTCGTGCCAACCGAGGAAATCCGGCACCGCAAGCCTCGCCATCGGGCGCGGCTCTTCCAGACACCCCCCAAAGTGCTTCTCCACCTCGGCGCGGACGAACTCGATCCCCCGATCATCGACGAGATACTTCAGCCGCGCCCGCCGCCGATCGGCCCGGCCACCATGGTCCCGTTGCACCTTGATGACCGCCTCGACAATGTCGAGTAGACGATCCCCAGGCACGAAGCACAGCTTTGTCGCCAGCCGCGGATAGGTGTCGGCTCGATTATGGGTCATCCCGAGCCCACCGCCGACCGCCACGTCGTAACCGGCCAGCACGCCACCCTCCCAACGCGCGATGATCGCCAGGTCCTGGGTCAGCACGTCGATCGTGTTATCTTCCGGCAACGCGATCCCGATCTTGAATTTCCGCGGCAGATACACCGGCCCGTACAGCGTCTCCTCTTCGTCGAGCCCAGCAATCGATTTCTCGTCGAGAAAAATCTGGTAGTACGACCGGCTCTTCGGCAGCAGCTCCGCCGACAGCATGCGTGCATCCGCGCGCAGCCGAGCGTGCCGCTCGTCGCGAACCGGTGCCGGCGACGTCATCAGGTTGCGGACCACGTCGCCGCACGCGCACAGCGTCGTCAGCAGCGCCTCGTTGACCCGCGCAACGGCCGGCTTGAGGTCGCCTTTCAGCACGCCGTGATACTGGATGCCCTGTCGCGATGTGATCCGCAGCGTGTCGTTGGCAAACTCGCCTGCGATCGCATCGAGCGCCAGATATTGCGTGGCCGTCAGCGCACCGCCCGGAATCCGGACGCGCGCCATGAACTGATACTCCTTCTCCAGCTTCGCCTGCTTGCGCTTGGTCGCCGTGTCGCGGTCGAACTGCTCGTAGCTGCCATGGAACTTGAGCAGCTGATACGCATCCTCGCTGACCGAAGCCCCGCCGGCGGCGAGCTCGTCGGCGAGCGTGCCGCGAAGTCCATGGCTTTCGCGCTTGAGCCTTTCGACCCCGGACAATTTGGGCGCGGCGTCGATGTTGGTGTCTGGCACGAAGAAATCCTGCTGCGCGTCTCCGCACCGCCTCGCATCGCGTCACGATGCGGACGGCCGGTCCTCAATTCACACGGTCTCAACGTGAAACCGCGCATTCCTCTCGATCATATGGAAAAGCTGATCGGCTCCGCCAAGGGCCGGTGCAACCCGGCCTTTTCCGCCAACCGAACCAGATCATCCAGAGTGCGCGCCTGCAGACTGTCCCGCAGATGCCCGTCCAGCTCACCCCAGACCGGCTCAATCACTCGCGCGAACAGCTCACCCGCCGGACCGTCCTCGCTGCCTCCATCGTCGGCGACCGCGACCTCGACGATGTCAGCCAGCGTGATGTCGCGGCGCGGCCGGCCCAGCCGGTAGCCGCCACGCGGGCCGCGGATGCTCTCCAGCAAGGCCGATCGCGACAACGCCTGCAACAACGGCTCGATCCCCCGTCTCGCCAGACCGGCCCGGTCGGCGATATCCGCGGCACTGACCGTCCCTGCCCGGCCGGCGTGGAAGGCGACATCGAGCATGATCAGCACCGCCACCATCGCCCGGTCGCGCCGAAGCAGCATCTCGAACTCCTCACTTGGCCGAGGCAGCCTACCGCACGATATGACCGTGATCCACGCGCGACTTCGGTGCTAAGCGACACCCATGGACATCATCGATCCAAGCTCGCGTTCGCACATGCCGTCCGGCCTCGCCGCAGAGTTCGCCTCCCCGCGTGGCCGCATCTACGACAGCGTTGTCGCGACCGTCGCCGGCACACCCCTGGTCCGTGTTCCTCGCCTTGCAAGCGAGGACCACCTGGTTGCTGACCTGACGCTGAAGCTCGAGTTCTTCAACCCGCTCGGCTCGGTCAAGGACCGCATCGGGGCTGCCATGCTGCTCAGCGCCGAGCGAGACGGACTGATCTCGCCCGGCAAGACCATCCTGGTCGAGCCCACGTCGGGTAACACCGGCATCGCGCTCGCCTTCGTCGCCGCCTCCCGCGGCTACCGGCTGATCGTCACCATGCCCGAGGGCGCCTCGATCGAACGCCGCAAGATGCTTCGCCTGATGGACGTGCAGCTCGAACTGACCCCCGGCAAGCTTGGCATGGCCGGCGCCATCGCGCGTGCCGAGGAGATCATGTCGCGAACGCCGAACGCTTGGATGCCGAGGCAATTCGACAATCCAGCCAACCCGTCGATCCACGCGGCCACCACGGCCGAAGAGATCTGGGCCGATACCGACGGCAGGATCGACACCGTCGTCGCAGGCATCGGCACCGGGGGCACCGCGACCGGCATCGCGCGCGCGCTCAAGCCGCGCAAACCCGGCCTGCAGGTCGTCGGCGTCGAACCCGCCGAAAGTGCCGTACTGAACGGCGAGGAACCCGGCCCGCATGGCATCCAGGGCATCGGACCAGGCTTCCGACCCTCGATCCTGGAGCTCGAGCTCCTCGACCGCGTCATCACGGTCAGCGAGCGCGAGGCCATCGCCGCGGCACGGCGCTGCGCCCGCATCGAAGGCGTGCCGATCGGCATCTCCTCGGGTGCCGCACTTCATGTCGGCCTTGCGCTGGCCAGGGACCCGGTCAACCGAGGCAAGATGATCGCCGTGATCATACCGTCCTTCGCCGAGCGCTATCTCTCGACCTCCCTGTTCACCGGCCTGGCCTAGCTGGCCCGCCGGGATCTCGCGGCTCGAACAACGCGTATACGCCGTCCGACACCAGCCGGTATTCCGAGGCCAGGGCCCGCATGAACGCCACGCTGAAACGGCGTCTCGCGGCGATCCGCGGCTGCGCGACGCCATCAATCTCGATCGCGGCATAATGATGGGAGACGAGCATTGCCAGGAGATCGGCCTGCTTGAGACGACCGATCGAGATCTGGTCTTTGACAAAGAAGGGGTCGTAGTCCAGGGGCTTGCCCGCCTCGTAGCAGAGCAGGAGATCCTCGCAGATCGCAGGACCATCTGCTGCTCTGAGCGAGGCGACCGTGCGCTGCGCGGCCTCGGCGGCGGACGGCAGGTTCCGCCGCTCCACGAGGTCCTTGTCGAGCTGGAACGGAACGAAGACGGCACCGGCCAGGACCGGGACGACCAGGGCCGCGACAAGGCTCCGGCGAGGCTTGGTCGCCCGGGCCGAGTGGTCCAGGGAGCTGACGACAGCACCGGACGCGACGGCGAGCGCGATCATGGACGGGTAGAATATATTCCCGGCGACCCCGTCACCGCCGGACAGAAGAACCGAAACCAGCCCAGTGATGAGGAGCAGGATCAACAGGAAAGTCCGCCCCACCATTTCGCGGCGCTGGACCAGCAGCGTCGCGCCGAGGGCGAGCGGGGCGCCGAAATGCAGCAGATACTGCAAGGTGTTCTCGATCAGGTTGCCGGCCAGATAGGCTCTGGGCTGCAACAGGTTTGCCAGCAGACAGGGACCGTCGAGACGGAACGTCAGCTCCAGCAACAGGCAGGCGGTGGCCAATCCGACACCGGCCCACACGACGAACGCTTTCCAGCGCCGCGCCACCACGAGATGGACGCCGACCCCGAGCGGCAGCGCAAGCACATCCTGTTTGATGAACATGCTCACCGCGAAAGCGAGCGCGGAAAGGCACAGCCACCGCATGCTTGCCGGCACTTTGACATACGCCAACAGGCCCAAGGCGGCGACCGCGGCGCCGAGCAGTTCCGGATCGTTCATCGCCCTTCGTTCCGGCGTGAACGTGGCGATCCACAGCAGCAGGCAGAGCCCTGAATGAATGCCGCCGCGCACCGATCCTGACATCGTGCGCACCGCACCTCCTACCAGGGCGGCGAGCACGATCATCGCGGCGAACGAAGTGACCCGCCCTGCCAGCACGACGTTCCCGATCGCGACGCCGAGCCAGCCGACGAGGTGGAACGAGGCGAACGGATAGTTGGTCACCCACAGTTTCGGCGGAGTTGCGTAAAGCGGCCGCCCCTCGACCGCCATTGACTGTCGATAGGCGTTCCAGCCCTCGTTGTAGTTGATGGACGGCAGCGACCCGATCCTCAGCAACGGGAGCCAGATGACCAGGACGACACACGCCGCCAGCAGCCCGAGCACGGCGAGCCAGAGCAGCCCGTTGCCGGCGCTCCCTGCCCGAGGGGAGGTCGCGATTTTCCGGCACAACCTGTTCAGGATTTCGGAACCGTTCATCACGCAGCAGGCACAGGAGCTGCGCCGCTACACCCCAGTCTATCTGGGACGGTTGCGGTTTGGCGATCCGCCCGATCAGGCGATGTCACGCGCGCTGCAGGATCTTAGCCCACGCTGGCCGTATCCGGGCGTCGCCTGGCAGATGATCACCCGCAACCCGCGACCGTATCGGCGTATCCTCGAAGGCCGCCGCCTATCACTGATCCACGCGCATTTCGGCGTCGAGGGCGTCTACGCGCTCCCCCTGGCAAGGCAGATGAACATACCGCTGATCACCACCTTCCATGGTTTCGACGCGACCCTCTCCACCGCCGCCCTGCTGTGCTCACCCGCTTGGGCGAACTATCCGCTGTTCCGCCGCCGGCTCGCGCGCCAGGGTGACCTGTTCCTCTGCGCGTCGTCGTTCATCCGTGACCGGGTGCTGGCGATGGGTTTTCCCGACCGGCGGACACTCACCCACTACATCGGGGTCGATTGCCGTGCGATCCGGCCGCGCGACCCACATGAGGAAACGCCGCTCATCCTTCATGTCGGGCGCCTGGTTGAGGTCAAGGGCGCCCGCACTCTGCTCCGCGCCTTCGCGGCCCTGGCATCCCGGCACGCGGACGTGCAACTGGTCATCATCGGCGACGGGCCGCTGAAGCGCTCCCTGCAAGCCCTGGCACGATCGCTGGAGGTTCAGCCGCGAGTCCGCTTCCTGGCGGCACTCCCGAACGCGGAGGTGCTGACCTGGATGCGCAGGGCAACGGTCCTGGTGTTGCCGAGCGTGCGGACCGCAACCGGGCGGATCGAAGGTCTCGGCATGGTCTCGCTGGAGGCCGCCTCGCTCGGCCTGCCCGTCATCGGCTCCCGGCTGGGCGGCATACCCGAGAGCGTCATCGACGGCCGAACCGGCTTTCTCGTGCCGCCGCGTGATCACGCAGCACTGACCGCCCGCCTCAACGACCTGCTGGACGACCGCACGCTGCGGCTCCGCATGGGCGTCGAGGCGAGAGCGCACGTCGAACGCTACTTTGACCTTCACCGGCAGACCGAAACGCTCGAGAACCTCTACGACGAGGTCCTGTCGCGATCGGCCACCGCGTGACGAATGCGTGTGGACGGTCCAGGACGGCGATCGTCGTCGCCCATCCGGACGATGAGATCCTGTGGCTCAGTTCGGCCATGGCTTCGGCCGACCGCATCGTCTTCTGCTTCGGCGATCCATTCAACCGGCCGGACCTCTCCGAGAGGCGCCGCCTCGCCGTGGCCGAGCTCGACTTGCCTCAGCTCATCGACCTCAAACTGCCCGAGAGCGGTGCCGGCTTCTCGGTCGATTGGGCTCGGGCGCGGCCAACTCAGGCCGGCGTCGAGATTACGGACGGTTCGGCCCGTGCGCGCTACGAAACCAATGTCCCGATCCTGACCGAGGCGCTCCGGGCGGCGCTGGCACATTGCGACGATGTCTTCACCCACAATCCCTGGGGCGAGTACGGCCATGCCGAGCACATCCAGGTCTACCGCGTTGTCACCGCACTGCAGGCCGAGTTTGGCTTCGTTGTCTGGTTCTCCAACTATGTCGGACCCTTGAGCTGGCCTCTCGCACGGCGCCTGAGCAGCACGCCATGCTGGACGCAGCGTCGCACCGTTCGCCCCGATCTGTTCACCGCGCGCAGGCTCATGCGGGTCTACCGGCGCCACCAGGCCTGGACCTGGACTCGACTGCATCGCTGGCCGGCAAGCGAGACGATCTACGCGCAGCCCGCAGACGAGGCCGACCCCAGGCGGCCGTTGTCCGGGGAATGGCTTCTCGACGTCGCGCGATTGCGATGGTGGCCACCACCGCTTCGCCCAACCCGCAGATGCCTCGGCTGACTGCCAAGCCCGGGCCGCCGCTTTCTGCTTTCGGGCGCGGGTGCTATCGCGTGCTCGCATGAGCAGCTCCTTTTCCCGCAGGCTCGCGGGCCTCGGCTCCGGCGCTCGATTCCTGGCCCGTGCCATCTCGCCTTACAACCCGCTCCTGGCTCAAGTCGTGGTCACGCGCCGCTGCAATCTCGCGTGCGGCTACTGCAACGAATATGATGATTTCTCACCGCCCGTGCCGACGTCCGACGTTCTCGCCTGGATCGACCATCTCGCCGGCCTGAACACCGCATCGATCACGCTGACGGGCGGCGAGCCGCTGCTGCATCCCGATCTCGACCGGTTCGTGCGCGCCGCGCGCCGCCACCGCATGATCGTGACGATGATTACCAACGGCTTTCGCCTGACCCGGGGATGGATCGACCGGCTCAACGCGGCAGGTCTGCAGGGCATGCAGATCAGCATCGACAACCTGCAGCCCGACGAGGTCTCGATGAAGAGCCTGTCGTCGGTGGAACGCAAGCTCGTCCTGCTGTCCAAGCACGCCAGGTTCAAGGTCAACGTCAATTCCGTGCTCGGCGTCAGCGGCGAGCGAACCGAGGACGTGGTGACGGTCGCGCAAACCGCCGCGAAGTACGGTCTGCAGCATTCGGTCGGCGTCCTGCACGACCACACCGGCATGCTCAAGCCGCTCAGTCCGGCGCAGATGAGCGCCTACCGGCAGGTCACCAGGATATCACCGTCGATCGTGCACAGCCTGAACTACTGGCTGTTCCAGAAGAAGCTGATGCGGGGCGAGCCGAACGACTGGCGCTGCCGCGCGGGCGCCCGCTATCTCTACATCGCGGAGGACGGCCGCGTGCACTGGTGTTCGCAGCAGCGCGGCACTCCCGGGATCCCCTTGCTGGACTACACGAGGGAGGACATCCGCCGGGAATTCCACACCGAAAAATCCTGCAGCAAGACCTGCACGCTGAGCTGCGTGCACCAGATGAGCATGTTTGATCGCTGGCGCGGAGCGCAGATCGGGGCCACCGCTCGGGAATGATGCGCGATGGGTTCGCTACACTCTCGGTCCGGCTGACCTCGTGCCGATCACACCGCAAGCTGGGCCTGATGCCGCGCGTGAATGAACAGGGCTGCATAGGTCAGCAGGGTCGCTGACAGCACGATGCCGACCTGGACGGCCGGATCGGTATGGCCGAGCAGCAGGCGGACGATCGCGACGAAGGCGGCCATGGCGCCCAGCCCGATGAACGGCATGACCAGGGGCCCCACGAGTTCCTTGGCGCGAACATGCCAGTGTCGCCCGAGCACAACGATCGCCAAGCCCAGCACCACAGGATAGATGCCCAGCCAGACCGCCGAGACGGCGATGACCCCGGCCTGGGCGTGCAGGCTGCACCCGGCAGCCAGGATCCCCAGGCTCAGCATCAGCAATGTCAGCGCGGACAACTTCGCCGCCATCCCTGGTCGTCCGGACCCCATCAACAGCGGATACAGCAGTTGTGTCATGATCCGCAGCAAGGCGGCTGCCGCCAGCAGCTTGAGCGGCAAGGCCGCCGCCGCATAGCTGTAGCCCTGCCTGTCGTGCAGGATGGCGGTCAGCGGACCAGCGGCGAGGATCAGGCCGCCCATCAGCGGGGCGACCAGGATCACGACCCTGCGCAGCGACCAGGTCAGCGCCTGCGCCAGATGCTCCCTCACCCCCGAAACCCGCGCAAAGACCGGCAGCGCGGTGCGATTGACCAGCGTGCCGATCGCCATTGCCGGCTCCATGGCAAGATCAAAGGCCACTCGGTAGACGGCCAGACGAGCGGTTCCGTAAAACCAGCCGACCAGCAGGAAGTCGATGTTCTTGAACATCTGCTCGAAGATGTTTGATGCGGCGGCCCGAACGCCGAAGCGCAACAGCGGCGTGATGGTCGACATCCGGAACCGCAGCCCGGGCAGGAATGGACTGGCCAGCAGCGCGCCCACCAGCACGTAGAGGCCGCTCGCGCAATAGGCGGCGATGGGCGCCCAGGCGCCAGCGCCGGCAATCGCGAGCACCAGCCGCGTTGCCGCCGCACCCAGGCTCGCGCACACATTGACCACCGCAATTCGCTCGTACTGCAACTCCCGGTTCATGATCGCAAGCGGGATCAGTGCCGCGCCGACGAGAGGCTGCTTGAGCGCGATCGGCAGGAAATAGGCGGCCATGCCCGCGCTGCCGTAGAGGGCTCCGATCCAAGGCGCGGCGAGCAAGGTCGATCCTGCAACCAGTGTCGCCGAACCGACGACGAACCAGAACAGCGTGTCGAGCTGAAGCCGGCAGACCGAGCGGGCCTGCGTCAGCGCCTCGCTCGTGCCCAGCCCGTCGAACGCTTCGACGACCATGCCGACCGAGACGACCAGGGAGGCGATCCCGACCTGCCGTTTGGTGAGGAACAGCAGCACGGCCAGGATGGTCCCGAAATCAATCGCTCTGGCGATGACCGTGGCGCCCCCCAGCCAGCTAAAGCCGCGGGCCAGATGTCGTTGATGGTCCATGCGATCGGCTCGAGTTTTGATGCCGCTTCGACCTAAAGGCGCTCTGCCGAGGCAGGCATGACGATCGATCGCTTGCGGATCAGATGCACCAGCCAGCGCCCGGACTGGTGCATCCAGGTGCGGAGCGGTCTGCCGCTCCGTCGGCTCTGAACACAAGCTGGTCCCCTGGGTGCCTCGATCGCCTCCACGATCGCGTGCGCGCGGGCATCCCAGGTCAGATTGCCGCTTTCCGCCATCGCCGTCGCCGCGAGGCGGGTTGCGAGCGCACGGTCGTTCATCAGCGTCTTCAATCCATTGACCAGATCATCCCGGGAGTCTGGACGACAGAGAAAAGCGTTCTCGCCATGCCGAAGGACCTCCCGCACATCCGGCGTGTCGCCGGCCGCGATCGGTCGACCCGAAGCCATGTAAAGAAAGAGTTTCAGCGGCAGCACCGTCGAGCCGAACTCGGCCAGGGGTTGCGTTGACGGCGGGATCACCAGCACGTCGGCCGCGAAGAGATAGTTCGAGAGGGTCTCCGGCGGCTGCCAGCCTACCACCAGGATGTTGGCGGCGCCGCTCGTCAATCGTTCGATCGGACCAACACCCACTGAGCCCACCAGGACAAACAGGAAGTCCGGCAGACGCCCCGCCGCCTCCACCAGCAAGCCAAGGCCCTTCTTGTGGTTGATCCGTCCGGCATAGACCACCGTTCTACGCGACGCCGGGATGCCGATTCTCTGTTTCGCGACGTCTATCGACAGGGCTGGCCGCAGGCGTTCCGGCTCAAAACCGTTCCGGATGCGCACGAGCTTGGCTTCCGCTACTCCGAGTTCGAGATATTTCATTCTGGTGTACTCGGAATGGCAGATATTGACCAGGAAGCGCCGATGACCCATCAGCGCGCGTATCCAGGGCTGCAGCGGCGGGATCTGGCTCGGCCACGGCCGGTAATGGTCGAACACCACGCGCTGGCCGAACAGCAGAGCCATCCACGCGATCCAGAGGTTTCGTGTGTAGACGAGATCGGCCTGGCGAAACTCCTTCCTCGCCACCATCGTCAGTCCGCAGCACAAGTGCCTCAGCACCGCCGGCCTGGCCGGTGCGTAGGCGCGAATGACCGGCGTCCCTTTTGGCCCAGGGGCGACGCTCGGCCCCGCCGAAGCTGGAATGTGCAGCCACGAGCCGTCGATCAGCGGCGCCAGATAGCTCGCCGTCGTCATGAAGACCTCGGCATCCGCTTCGGCGCTCGGCAGCCTGTTCTCGAAGGTGAAGAGGATTTTCATTGCAGAATGCCAGCGGCTTCGTGCGTTGCGCGCCTCCGGCATGACGCCTCCGCATCCCAGGAAGGGCAAGCCTTTGAAATCCATTTCTGACCAGGGACGCCTGTTGACGACGAGGCGCTCCGGGTTCTTTCTCCGCCGATGACGGCAGCACCCGATTGATCCTCGATCGCTATCTCAGGCGGGAGATCACCAGGCCGTTGCTGCCCATCCTGGCAATCCTGGCCGCCTTGTTCGCCAGCTACAGCGCTGTCGCCTTTCTGGCCGATGCCGTCAGCGGGCTGCTGCCGGCCAATACGATCGCGGAGGTGGTCGGCCTGAAGCTGCTCATCTCGCTCGAGGTCCTCATCCCGATCGCGCTCTATGTTGCCGTGGTGCTTTCGTTGGGCAGGTTCCACAGCGACTCCGAGTTTGTGGCCGCCTATGCGTTGCGTGTCACGCCGGCCAAGGTCATGCGTGCGGTGTTGACGGTGTCTGGCGCCCTGGCGATTGCGGTAGGCGGTTTGTCGCTCGCAGTACGGCCATGGGCCTATCAGAAGCTCAATGAGCTTTCTACCCGCGCTGAACGCACGCTCGACGTCGGCGCGATGCGCGCGGGCACTTTCTACGTGAGCAAACAAGGGAACCAGGTTGTTTTCTTCTCTCGTCAGGATGGGCCGGGCCTGCCGGCGCGTGACGTCTTCCTGCAGATCTGGCGCGGCGACGAGATCCAGGTCATCCATGCCGGCCTCGCCTACGAAACGGCCCGGAAAGCCGCTGATGGCGGCTCCCGCATCGACATGCACGATGCCCATGTCTACGAAATCGGCACCAAGCCCGGGATGGATGACCAGCTCTTCAGCGCCGGTGACATGATCGTCAACCCGAACGATCGGCCGGGCGCGGCACCCGCACATAGTTCGGTTGCGGCCAGCAGCCTGACCCTCGCCGGCTCCAACTCGGCTCCCGATATCGCCGAATTGCAGTGGCGGCTGTCGACGCCGTTATCCACGCTGCTGCTCGGGGCACTCGGCATCCCGATGAGCCGAGCGAGGCCGCGGCAGAGCAGATACACCAGGCTCGGCACGGCCATCCTCATCTATTTTGGCTACTATATGCTTTTCACCTCGGCACGAACCTGGGTCCAGCACGGCGCGATTGCGGGCGTCCCGGGCATCTGGTGGGTGCCCGCGCTGCTCAGCCTATTCCTGCTTGCAGCGGCCCTTCACGCGCCCGGCCGAGCTCTCCAGTTCGGACGCGGATGATGGCTCCCGCGAAGTCCCGTTAGTGGTTGGGGCGCTGCTCGACCGGTATGTCGAGGCTGCCGCCGGCAAGGCCTGCATCCTGGTCGCGGCGGCGCTGACGGCCCTGTTCACATTATTCGAGTTCGTCGAACAGCTCGCGTCCGTGGGGCATGGGCATTACCGGCTCGGCGATGCTGCCATTTATGTTCTGCTGACCGCCCCTTACAGGCTGCTGCAGGTGACGCCGGTCTCGATGCTCCTGGGCTGCCTGCTGGGTCTGGGCGCTCTGGGAAGGAACTCCGAGCTCACCGCCTTGCGCAGCCTCGGCGTTTCAGAGCGCCGTATCCTCACCTCCGTCATCAGGCTCGCGCTCCCGATCGTCGTCGTCCTGTTCCTGCTAGCGGAATTTGTCATACCGCCAGCGCAACGCCTGGCGCAGGAAGGACGATCGCGCGCCCTCTCCTCGCTGACGGCGGTTCGCAGCGAGGACAGCTTCTGGGCGCAGGGCGGCGGTCAATACCTCAACGTCCAGCAGTTCGAAGACGGCAACGTCCCGAAAGACATCGATATCTACGCCTTCGATGGCGGCGGAAGACTCGCAAGCTTCATTCATGCCGATCGCGCCGAGATCAGGGCCGACGGGAACTGGCTGCTTTCCGGCGTGCTCAGAAAGCGGATCGAGGCCTCGCAATTCCGGACCGAGCGGCTCGTTTCGCTCTCGTGGCCGTCGTTCATTTCCCCAACCCAGACGGAGCTCCTGATACTGCCTCCGTCAAGCATGCCGCCGGTGGCACTTTACCGTTACGTCCGACACCTGCAGCGCCGGCATGAGCAGGCGACGCGCTACGAACAGGAGGTCTGGGCCAAGGCCAGTATTCCGTTCTCGATCGTCGCCATGATCATGATTGCGGCCCCGTTCGTATTCGGGCCGGCCCGCTCGCAGAACACAGGCTATCAGATCACCATCGGCGCCGCGATCGGCGTTGTGTTCTCACTCGTCCAGCAGATCGGTCTGCACCTTGACCTGCTGCTCGACCTGGACCCGGCCGCCATCGCGTTGACACCCTCCCTGCTGCTGATGGCGCTCGCGGTCACCCTCTTCCTCGCTCGCCATCGGTAGAGACTAGACAGGCTTTCATCTGTCGCTCGAGTTGAGGCGTTGCCCCAAACCCCACCAAAGGCAGTCGCCTTTGAAAACCGTTAACTTGTCATGGTGTTGCGGGGCAGAGACCGCCGGCCTCCGCGGCCCGCATGAACTCGTCGACCACGCGGTTAAACTCGCCCGCGTTTGCGAGCTGTGGAAAATGGTTTGGG
>CAXTSH010000084.1:0-14733 GCA_964246925.1 uncultured Acetobacteraceae bacterium | reverse complement strand
GCCCCCCGTGGGGGCCGGCGTGCCGGGCACGCTATCCGCATCACGGCCCCAAACCCTTCCAAGGGCGACCGCCTTTGGCGGGGTTTGGGGCAGAGCCCCAAGTTGTGCTGGCACTCGGTTCCAAGCGGCGTAGAGGGCCGGCACAAAGAACAGCGTCAACACGGTGGCGCTGAACAAACCACCCATGATGGCAACCGCCATCGGCCCCCAAAACAGCGAGAAGGCGAGCGGAAACAGTCCAAGGATGGCGGCCGTCGCGGTGAGCAGGATCGGCCGCGCGCGTCGTACGGTCGCACCCAGGATGGCATCGAACGGCTCGGCGCCGGCGTCGCGGTCGCGCTCGATCTGGTCGACCAGTATGACCGAATTGCGCATGATGATACCGGCGAGCGCGATGAAGCCGAGTGTCGCCACGAACCCGAACGGCATCCCGGTCACCAGCAGTCCGGCGGCCACGCCGATCAGGCCGAGCGGTGCGGTCAGCAGCACCATCGCGACCCGACCGAAGCTCTGCAACTGGAACATCAGCAGCACCAGCATCGCCCCGATCATGATCGGCATGCCGGCGTTCACGCTGGTCTGACCCTTCGCACTTTCCTCGACGGCGCCGCCGGTCTCGATGCGGTAACCGTACGGGAGCGACGCCTTGATCGCGGCCAGATGCGGCAGGATTTCCGCCGTGACCACCGGCGCCTGCGTTGCGTCGCCGATATCGCCGCGAACGGTGAGGAGGTTCGTCCTGTCGCGATGCCAGATCGTCGGCTGCTCGAGCGCCGGGACGACGCGGGCGATCTGGCCGAGCGGAACGGCGTGGCCGTCGCTCGCGGCAACCGCCAGATCGGCCAGCCCGGACAGGTCGTGGCGGCTGACAGCATCGGCACGCGCGATCACCGGGATCAGGTCGTTGCCTTCGCGGTACTGCGTCAATGTCGCGCCCTGCAGCATCGCCTGCAGCGAGGCGGCCACGTCGGCGCTGGACAGGCCGAGCAGGCGTGCCTTGTCGGCGTCGACCGCAACCGTCAGCGACTTGCCGAGATTGCCGGCGGCGTCGCTGACGTTGCGGATGTGCGGGTTCCCGCGCATGACGGATCTGACGGCGGATGCGATCCGCTGCAGTCGCGCGGGATCGGGACCGAGAATGCGGAACTGCACCGGGTAGCCGACCGGCGGCCCCAGCTCGAGCCGCGAGGTCCGCAACCGGACGTCGTCGAACCCGCCGGCAGCACCCGCGTCGATAAGCGCGTTCAGCCTAGCGAGCAGCGCTTCGCGCGAGCGCAGGTCGCGCATGTTCAGCACGATCTGGGCGTAGTTCGGGTTGTCGAGCTCGGGCGTGGACGCCAGGAAGAACCGTGGCGCTCCGGTCCCGATATAGGCGGCCTGCGACACGATGCCCGGCTCGTGTGGGAGGATGCTCTGCAGATGGCGCACATGGGCGGTGGTCGCGGCGAAACTTGATCCTTCCGGCAGACGCATGTCGATGACCAGCTCGAGCCGGTCGGAAGACGGAAAGAATTGCGAGGGGACGCGGCTGAAGCCGACGACCGAGAGCGCGAAGGCAGCGAGCGTGATGGCGATGACCGTCCAGCGCCGGCGCACGCACCAGCCGACCGCTCGGCGGAACACCCGATAGGCGGCCGTGTCGTAGACATCGTGATTGGACGGACGCGAACGCAGCAGCGATGCGCCGAGATAGGGCACGAACAGAACGGCCACGAACCACGACAGCACGAGCGAGAGCCCGACGACGCGGAAGATGTCCTGGGTGTATTCGCCGGTGCTGGACTGGGCGAGGCCGACCGGCAGATATCCCGCGACGGTCACCAGCGTTCCGGTGAGCATCGGCAGCGCCGTCGAGGTGAAGGCGAAGCCGCCGGCACGGAGCTTGTCCCAGCCCTGCTCGAGCTTGACCGCCATGGTCTCGACCGAAATGATCGCGTCGTCGACGAGCAGGCCAAGCGCAATGATCATCGCACCGAGCGAGATACGCTGCAGGTCGATGCCGAGCAGCGACATCGCGACCATCACGCCGGCCATTACCAGCGGCACGCTGATGGCGACAACGATGCCGGCGCGCCAGCCGAGCGAGACGAAGCTGACCAGCAGCACGATCGCCAGGGCCTCGAAGAAGCTGGCCTGGAACTCGCCGACGTCGCGGTCGACCACGCGGGCCTGGTCGTCGATCGGCGCCAGCGTCACCCCAAGCGGCAGGCTGGGGGCGATCTGGCCGATGCGCGCCTGCAGCCGCTTGCCGAGGGAGAGGATGTTGCTCCCCGGCACCATCGAGACGGCGATCCCCAACGCCGGCCTGCCGTCGTAGAGCAGCACGGGCGCCGGCGGGTCCTGCACGGTGCGCGACACGCTGGCGATGTCGCCGAGCGGGATCAGCCGTCCGCCAGCCTGCACCGGAAGCGCGGCCAGCCGTGCGGCGTCATCCAGACCCGGTGTCGAGCGGATGTAGATGCGGTCGGACGGGGTCTCGACGAAGCCGCCGGCGGCGACGCTGTTGTCGCGCTGGACCACGCGGGTGACGTCGGCCAGCGTGAGCCCCAGCTCGGCGAGCTTGCGTGGCGAGAAGGTGATGACGATCTGCTCCGGCTGCACACCGAGCAGCTTGACCTTGCCGACGCCCTCGACGGCGACGAGCTGCTCGCGGACATCCTCGGCCACGTGACGCAGCTCGGGCAGCGTGAAACCGTCGCCGGTGATGGCGTAGACGAAACCGAACACGTCGCCGAACTCGTCGTTGAAGGACGGACCCTGCACGCCGTCCGGGAGCGTGCCCGCGATGTCGCCGATCTTCTTGCGGACCTGATACCAGAGCGCCGGCACCTGGCGGGGCGGCGTGTTGTCGCGCAGGATGACGTTGACCACCGAGCGCCCGGCCTCGCTGTAGCTGTCGGTGTGGTCGAGCGAGGGCAGCTCCTCGAGCTTGCGCTCGATGGGGTCGGTGACGAGCCGGGCGGTCTCGTCGGCCGACGCGCCTGGCCATAGCGTGACGATGTTCATCTGCTTGATGGTGAACGGGGGATCCTCCGCCCGTCCGAGCGAAAGGTAGGACCAGGCGCCGACTACGAGGACCGCCACCAGGGCGAAGAGCATGAACGCGCGGTGTCGCAGCGCCCAGACGGAAGGATTGAAGCCGGGCGCGCTCATCGGGCCGGTCCGCTCCAGGCGGTCAGCCGCATGTCCGGGTCGATGAGGTCGGCGCCGGCGGTGATCACCTGCTCGCCTGGCGCCAGCCCGGCCCCGATCGCGACCTGACCGTCGCCGTCGAGGCGAACGATCTCGACCGGGCGCCGGCTGGCATGTCCGGTCTGGTCCAGCAGCCAGACGGCGGGCTTGCCGTCGATGTCGGTCAAGGCGGTCGCCGGCAGGAGGGCGACCTTCTTGGCGTCACCGACCGAGAAGGCGACGGTCGCGGTACTGCCGAGCGAGAGGCCACTCGCCGGTGCCACGGTGATCCTGACGTTGAAGGTGCGTGTCGCCGCGTCTGCGAGCGCGCCAATCTCGCGAACCTGGCCGGACAGGCGCCGGTCGGGCTCCGACCAGGGGGTGACGGTGACGGCGGCACCGCGGATCGACCCCAACCGGTTTTCCGGGACGTCGACCCAGATCTCGGTGTCGCCGGCACGGGCGAGGCCGACGACCGTCTGCCCCGCGGTGACGACCTGGCCGACTTCGACCGGCAGTGTCGTGATCACGCCATCCGTGTCGGCGCGCAGGGTGGCGTAGTCGAGCTGGTTGTGAGCGAGGCCGAGAAGCTGGAGCGCCTCGGCCAGCCTGGCGTCGGCGGAGCGTCGGGCGGCCAGGCGGCGGTCGTATTCGGACGGCAGATAGCTCGGCGAGGCGTGCCCCAGGGCCACATAGCGGGCGAGGTCGGCGCGCGCCTCGGCGGCATCGGCCGAGGCGGCCTGCACAGCGTTGACGTCGTTCTCCACCGAGAGCAGCAGGTCCGACCGATCCAGCCGGGCAAGCTCCTGACCGGCATGGACACGGTCGCCGATCTCAACCGGCCGGTCGACCACCTTGCCGCCGACCCGGAAGCCGAGATCGGCCAGGTGTCGCGCCTGCACGGTCCCGGAATAGACCAGTACGTCGTGCGCGGCCTGCAAGGAGACGGTCTGGACGCGCACCGGACGCGGGGGCGGCGGAGCCGCGCCGGCCGCGGCTGCGATGCAGATCAGCGGCAGGGCAAGGAGGCTCCGGCGCATCGTTGTCTCTCCGACGACTTGACCCATGGAACATAGGTCAACGACGTTCAGTTAACAACGTTTATATCACGCGCAGACCGGCTATCATCATGTCGATCAGGGTATCGGTCAGCGCGTCCGCATCGCTCTCGAGATCGGTCGGGCGATCGAGCAGGAGAGTGGTCAGCCCGTGCAGACCCGCCCAGATCGCCTCTGCGCGGAGCAGGGGGTCGCCGGGCACGAACAGCCCGAGTTGCTGCAGCTCGGCCACGTGACGCTCAAGAATGGCGAACGACAGGTCGGCGGCCACGATCTCACCCGACCGGCACGGGTCGGGCGTGCGCGCGGTGAAGATGAGGCGATACTCGTCCGGCCGGGACAGGCCGAAGCGAACGTAGGTGATCAGCCCATTGCGGAACCGGAGCAGCGGCGGCAGCTCCTGGTCCTGGCTTGCCTCAAGGGCGGCGAGAAGCTGCTCGAAGGTTTCCTCGGCGATGGCGCGGAGGATGGCCTCCTTGTCGGGGAAATAAACATAGAGCGCCGTCGGGGACACGCCGACCGACGCCGCAATCCGCCGCATGGTGGCGCGGTCGAACCCTTCCTCGGCAAACAGGCGCCGGGCGGCCGCGAGGATTTCTCCGGGTCGGGCATGGCCTTGGCCGCGCGGCTTTCGGGTGCGCGGGGCGGCCAGAGTGGTTCCGTCCATGGGTTAACGTTGTTCTCTTGGGACAGGAGCGTCAAGGAAGATCGGGGCGCTGCCCCGAGCCCCGCCGGGGGCAGCGCCCCCGGACCCGCCCAATATGACACTGTCCGCTCCAGCGATCCTCTGGCATCGTGAGGCATGTCGCACAGCACCGAAGTGCCGATCACTCTCGGTCAGCCGGATTACGATCTTCCGGTCGCCTCGCCGGTCGAACGCGATGGCGGCCTGGCGGTGACCGGTCGTGACAGTCTGTCCTACTTCTGGCGGTTTGCCGGGGACCAGGCGTCGCTCTGGGCGGTCGAGCACGGCGCCATCGGTCGACCGTTGGGCACCATTCACCTGGGCCGGTCGGCTCCGCCCGAATTGGAGGCTCGGTGCGCGCTGTTGCGCGAGGCGCAGGCGCGGATGCGCCGCGTGCAGACGGCCTATGTGCAGTTGGCGGAGACGCTGCTGTCAATGGCGGGCGAGAAGTCGGCGGAGCTGCACGGGCGAATGCACGCGCTGCGCGAGCGGTTGTCCGACGACCTGCTGATGTTCACCGACCCGGCGGACGACAGCGCGCACGCCGAGCTTCGGCCGTTGCCGGAGTTGCTGGCCATCGAGAATGCACCGGCGTCCGACAGGGAGAAGCTGAGACCGCTGGCGGTGATCCTGCTCAAGCAGAGCGCCGGCCTGCTGGGCATCGACGACCCGGATGCGTTTCTGGCGCTGGCGTCAGGCGGGTCTGGGGGCGCTGCCCCCAGCGGGGCGCGGGGCAGCGCCCCGCTTTAGGCGAGTCGCTCCTTGATCCGCTCCGACACGCGCAAGGCATTGGCGATGATGGTCAAGGTCGGATTGACCGCTCCTATCGACGGAAAGAAGCTGGCATCGGTGACGTAGAGGTTGTCGATCCCGTGCGCGCGGCAGTCGCGGTCGAGCACCGACGTCGCCGGATCGTCGCCGAAGCGTAGCGTTCCCGCCTGGTGTGCGGTGCCGCCGATCGGCGTGTCCTTGCCGAGATAGAGCGCCCGGTCGACCAGGTGCGAATAGATGTCGACCTTGCTGCAGATCTGTTCGAGCTTGTGCTTGAGGCGCTTGTTGCCTTCCATGTTCGTCTCGGTCAGGTCGAGATGGACGCGGCCGTCCTTGTAGAAAATCCGGTTGAAGGGTTTGGCGAGGTCTTCCGAGGTCAGCCAGAAGTCGATCGAGTGCCTGGCGAGCCAGTCGAACGGCTTCTCCGGAAACCATTGCAGCCACTTCGGCAGGCCCTCGCCGTGCACCGTCACGCCGTCGGTCTTGCCGACCATCTGGATGTGGCCGAGCGGGAAGTCCCAATCGTTGCTGCCGAAGTAGAAGTCGTTCAGGCCGAGCGTCTTCTGGAACTTCGTCGGATTGGGCGTCTTGGAGATCGCCATCACGGTCGCGTTGTTGTGGCGCATGTAGTTGCGACCGACCTGGTCGGAGGCGTTGGCAAGCCCGTTCGGATGGGTGTCGTTAGCCGAACGCAACATCAGCAGCGCCGAGGATAGCGCGCCGCAGGCGACGATGACGATGTCGGCCGAGAAGCTGATGCGGACGTCGTCACGGATGACCTCGACGCCGGTGATTTCGCGGCCGGAGGTGCTGGTGGTCAGCGTGTCGACGTAGGCTCGGGTGAGCAGGGTGACGTTGTCGTGGGCGCGCAGCGTGGGGTCGACGACGATGATCTGCGCGTCCGCCTTGCCGTTGGTCAGGCATGGGTAGCCGTCGAACTGGTCGCAGCGGATGCAGGGGGAGTGCGGCAGGGCGGCACCGGTCTCGTCCTGGTCGAGCAGGATGCCGACCGGCAGGTGGAACGGATGGTGGCCTTCGCGCTTGAGGCCCTCGAAGAGTTCCTCGATGCGCGGCTCGTTCTTGATCGGCGGGTAGGCGTAGGGTTTTTTGCAGGGCGGCTCGGTCGGGTCCTCGCCGCGCAGGCCGTGGACGTGGAAGAGCTCCTCGGCCGCCTGGTAGTAGGGCTCGTACTCGTCGTATCGGACCGGCCAGACGGGTGTGGTGCCGTCGGGGTGGCGCACGCCCTCGAAGTCGCTCGTGCGGAGACGGAACAGGACCGATCCGTAGACCTTGCTGTTGCCGCCGACGAAATAGTGCAGGCCTGGCGCGAACTCCTTGCCGTCGGAGCTGTACCAGGTTTCCTTGGCCTGGTAGCGGGCGCGGATGAAGACCTCCTCGCTGTCCCAGTTCTCGCGCTCGCGCTTGAGGTAGTCGCCGCGTTCGAGCAGCAGGATGCGTTTGCCGGTCTTGGCGAGCTCCGCCGTCACCGTGCCGCCGCCTGGCCCGGAACCGATGACGATCACGTCGTAATGGTCTTGCGTGGTGCCCAAAGGACATGTCCTCGCGTGAGATATCGTTGGAACGCCGGTGCGTCGGAGCGCGTTCCCGGAGGCGCCGTGTTTGAGGAATGCTGTCCGTGATCGTGTTCGGTGCGCTGGTGACCTTCCTGATGCGCCTGACCCTGGTGCTGCTGTTCCTGCCGTTCAGCGCGATCGACAAGACGGTCAATTTCCGCGGTGCCGAGAAGCAGGCCGCCGAGATCTCGCCGTCGCTGGCGCCGGCGCTGATCGGTGCGGGGCTGTTCGTCGAGATCGTGATGCCGCTCGGGATCCTGAGCGGGATCGCCGACCGTCTGGCTGCCTTCATCATGGGTGGCTATTGCGGGGTGACGGCGCTGCTCTGGAAGCAGTTCTGGCGGCCGGGCGATTTCTGGACCGGGGGCAAAGGACGGGATCTGTTCTGGGATTTTTTGAAGAACTTCGCCCTCGGTGCGGGCTTCATGTTCATCACGTTCGGGACCGGTCCGGCTCGGGTCGGCAGTTTCCTGGCGCACCCGTTCTCGTCGTCGCACCCATACAGCCAAGGCGGGAGTTAGGCGTGGTCGAAGCCGATGTCGAGCACGCGCGCGCTGTGCGTGATCCATCCGACGGCGATCAGGTCGACGCCGGTCTCTGCGATGGGGGCGGCGGACTCTGGCGTGATGCGGCCCGAGGCTTCGGTCACCGCCCGGCCGCGCGCCATCGAGACGGCAGCGCGCAGGGTGGCGAGATCCATGTTGTCGAGCAGGACGATGTCGACGCCGAGCAACAGCGCCTCGCTGAGTTGGGCAAGGGTGTCGACCTCCAGCTCGATGCGCACCAGGTGGCCGGCGGCAGCGCGGGCGCGCTCGATGGCCGGGCGGATGCCGCCGGCGAGTGCGACATGGTTGTCCTTGATCAGGATGGCGTCATCGAGGCCGAACCGGTGATTGTGGCCGCCGCCTAGGCGAACGGCTTGCTTCTGCAGGGCGCGCAGGCCCGGCGTGGTCTTGCGGGTGTCGGTGATGCGCGTCCGCGTGTGGGCGACGGCGCGAACCAGGGTGTTGGTCGCGGTGGCGACGCCGGAGAGCTGGCCCATGAAGTTGAGCGCGGTCCGCTCGGCGGTCAGCAGCGCGCCGGCAGGGCCGGTGACGGTGGCGATCACCGAACCCGGTGCGAGGGGGGCGCCGTCGGCGAGATGCGGCTCGATCCGGATACGCGGGTCGACGAAGCCGAAGGCGAGTCGCGCGGGCGAAGAGCCGGCGAGAACGCCGGCCTCGCGGGCGACGAGGGACAGCGAGGCGGTGGCGCCGGTCGGAACGATGGCGGCCGTGGTGATGTCGCCGGCCCGGCCGAGATCCTCGGCCAGGGCGGCGCGTACGATCGGCTCGATCAGGGCGTCGGGCAGGCTCATGCGAGGCGGCGATCGGGCCGTGCGTCGAGTGCCGCCAACGCGGTCGCGAGCGTGATGCGCGAGCGGGCGGGAGTGCCGGATCGATGCGGGAAGTCGAGGCGTGCGTGGGCGCCGCGGCTCTCGCAGCGGGCGAGCGCGGAGGCGGCCACCAGCAGGGCGGCGAGCAGGGCGTCGTCGTCGGCGCGGCCACGCAGCGCGAGCAGGTCAGCGGCCGCGCCGCACATGCCGGCGCTGTCGCGAACGACGCCGAAGCCGCGCGACATGATCGGCCGGATGGCGTCGGCGCGGCCGGGCGGCGGCAGGCGCGGGATCGATGCCGGGCGCCGCTTCGCGGACGGTGTGGCGGCGAGGGCGGCGGCCACGGCGGCGCCCAGGACCGCGGCCTCGAGCAGGGAGGTGCGCGCGAGCCGGTTGGCGCCGTGCAGCCCGGTCGCGGCGGCTTCGCCCGCCGCCCACAGGCCTTCGACATCGGTGCGGCCGTGGGCGTCGGTGGCGATGCCGCCCATGGCGTAGTGGGCCGCGGGGCGGACCGGGATCGGGGTGGTCGACGGATCGAGGCCGGCGTCGCGGCACAGCGCGTCGATGCCGGGAAAACGCGCGGCGAAACGGGGGCCGAGGCTTCCGCGTGCGTCGAGGAAGACGCGGCGGCCGGACGCGAGCGAGGCGGTGATGGCGCGCGAGACGACGTCGCGGGGGGCGAGTTCGGCGCGGCCCTGCGCCTCGGCGCAGTCGAGCATGACGCGATGGCCGGTTTCGTCGATGAGCGTGGCGCCCTCGCCGCGGATCGCTTCGCTGGCGAGCGGCATCGGGTCGCGTCCGACGTCCATCGCGGTCGGGTGGAACTGGATGAACTCGAGATCCGACAGCGTCGCACCGGCACGGGCGGCCAGTGCTACGCCGGTGCCGAGCGACGAGAGCGGGTTGGTGGTGTGGGTGAACAGTCCGCCCATGCCGCCGGTCGCGATCAGCACGCGCGAGGTCAGCAGGGTGCGGGCGCCGGCCGGGGTGTCGAACAGCACGCCGGCGATCCGGCCTTCGCCGTCGAGGAGGAGGCGGCGGGCGGCGGCGTGCTCGACGATGCGGATCGACGGTGTGGCGCGGACGCGGGCGACCAGGGCGCGCAGGATTTCGCGGCCGGTGCCGTCGCCGGTGGCATGCACGATGCGCCGCCGCCCGTGCGCCGCCTCGAGGCCGGTCAGCAGCATGCCGTCGGCGTCGCGGTCGAATTCGGTGCCTTGCTCGGCCAGGCGTGCGATCGCGCCGGGTCCGGCGCCCACGATGCGCGCGACGACGGTCGGATCGCACAGGCCGTCGCCTGCCGCCATCGTGTCGGCCGCGTGGTTCGCGGCGTCGTCGTCAGGCCCGACGGCGGCGGCGATGCCGCCCTGCGCCCAGCCGGTCGAGGTTGCCTCGCCCAGCGAGGCGGCCGACAGCACGGTGCAGGGCATCGGCGCCAGGGCCAGGGCGGTCGAGAGACCGGCAAGCCCGGCGCCGATGATGACCGGGCTGCCCGTGAACGGAACGATCTGCGTCATCAGGCGACGGCCAGCATGCGCTCGACCGCGCGGCGGGCGGGAGCGGCGACGGCGGGATCGATCACGATCTCGCCGGACAGGGTCTCGAGGCTCGCGCGGATGTTGGCGAGCGTGATCCGCTTCATGTGCGGGCACAGGTTGCAGGGGCGTACGAAGCGCGTGTCCGGGTTGGACGCGGCTACGTTGTCGCTCATCGAGCATTCGGTCAGCAGCAGCACCGAGGCGGGCTTCTCGCGCGCGACGTAGTCGGACATGTGCGCGGTCGAGCCGGCGAAATCGGCCTCGTCGACGACGTCGGGCGCGCATTCGGGGTGGGCGAGCACGACGACACCCGGGTGTGCAGCGCGGAAGTCGCGAACCTCCTGCGGCGTGAAGCGCTCGTGGACCTCGCAGTGGCCGTGCCAGTCGATGATGCGGACCGAGGTCTGGCGGGCGATGTTCTTCGCGAGATACTCGTCGGGCAGCATGATGATTTCGGGCACGCCGAGGCTTTCGACGATGCGGACCGCGTTGCCGGACGTGCAGCAGATGTCGCTCTCGGCCTTCACCGCGGCCGAGGTGTTGACGTAGGTGACGATCGGGACCCCCGGGTGCCCGGCGCGCAGCGCGCGGACGTCCGACGCAGTGATGCTTTCGGCGAGCGAGCAGCCGGCGCGGTGGTCGGGCACCAGCACCGTGCGGTCGGGATTGAGCAGCTTGGCGGTCTCACCCATGAAGTGAACGCCAGCGACGACGATGACCGGAGCGTCGCTCTTGGCGGCCTCGCGGGCGAGAAGCAGGCTGTCGCCGACGATGTCGGAGACGCAGTGGAAGATCTCGGGGGTCTGATAGTTGTGCGCCAGGATGACCGCATTGCGCTCGCGCTTCAGCCGGAGGATGGCGTCGATGTCGTCGGCGAAGGCCGGCCACTCGAACGGCGGGATGACGTCGCGCACCCGGTCGTAGAGCGGCGAAAGGCGGCGTAGGACGTCAGGAGGCAGCGGACGGGACATGGCGCACCTTTATGCTCAGGCTGAGCATATCTTGGGAGCGCGGACCCTCGCGTGTAAGGGGTCGGCCGTCAAGCGGTCGTGAGGTCGTCAGGCGGCACGCCTGAGGCCGATCCTGGCATCGAGGTGCGCCTTGACGGCGAGCAGACGTGGACCGTCGAACACCAGCTCGGCGCATAGGTCGGCCGGTGCGTCGCCCTGACCGGAAACGCGCCTGGACTGGAGCAGCGGGCAGTTGGCGAACTGTGCGCGATTGCCGGTGTCGAGGTAGCTCTCGGTCGGCGCGCCTTCGGCAAAGATGATATCATGCGTCTCCAGCTCGAGATGGAAGTATTCGACCCGGACCGCACGCCTGGCCTGCACGATCGACACGCCGTTGACCAGGGCGCCGGCCTGGACCAGCACGCCGTCCAGCAGCATGGCATGGTCGGGCGAGACGTGAAGGTCGCGCCTGGGCACGCCGTCGGCGAGCGCGCCGGCGCGGATCAGCACCGGCAGCACGCGATCCGAAGTGGGAGCGGCGTGCGAACGGCGGCCGATCCAGACGAGGGGACGGTTGGCGCCACTGGCGGTTGTGAGCCGATCGCCGACGCGCAGCCGCTCGACCGCGACTTCGCCGTGGTCGGTCTGGATGCGCGTGCCGCGGCAAAAGCAGGGGGTGGTCACGGTGACGTCGGTGCCACCGCCCGCAGGAAGGGCGGGGTTGTCGGAGGAGAGATTGAAGCGGTCGCCAGCGAGGGCGCCCGCGAACTGCAGCCTGATCGTGACCCCATCTTCCGTCACGGCGAGCACGTCGGTGGCGGGATCGAGCGTTGCGCGGCCGTTGCTGTCATACGCGGTGTTTTCCAGGTCGATCAGATCATCCTCGGAAAAACCCACAATCGTGTTGGGGAAGGCGCTGGTTCCGATCGCGAGCGTTGCCGGGCCGTCGAACGTCAGTGCGCCGGCGCCCAGGGCAGCGGTCGAGTCGACGGCCAGCGTTCCTGACGCGAGGGTCGTGCCGCCGGCATAGGTGTTTTCCCCGGACAGGACGACCGTACCCGCGCCGTCGACCAGCAGACTGCCTTGACCGTCATCGGCGATGTTGTCGGAGAATGCGAGGTATTCTCCGGCGCCGGGATCGAGTGCGACCTGCTGTTCGCCCTCGATGAACAGACCGCTGCCGAGGGCGGACGCGGCGATCTCGGCGCCCGGGAACTCCTCCAGGCCGGCTCCGACCGCATTGCCGGCGACGTCGCCACCGCCGATGGTGAGCCGGCCGCCTTGCTGCACGAAGACAGCGCCGCCAGCCCCAAGTCCGCCGCCGCCCGATCCCGGCTGCCCGAAGCCACCGCCAAAGCCCGGCTGGCCGAAATCTCCGTCGAAGCCGCTGCCGCCGCCGCCGCCGAAACCGCCTGCTCCGCCTTGTCCGCCGAGATAGTTGCCGCCGCCGCCACCACCGAAGCCGCCATTCCCGCCCGTGCCGGGAACGGCCGAGCCCGGATCGATGCCGGGATAGAGAATGCCGGGACCGCTGCCACCGCCGCCGCCGAAGCCGCCCTGGCCGCCGGCGTTGATCACCGGGCCGCCGCCGCCAACGCCGCCGCCGGCCCCATTGTTGTTGACGTTGGCGCCGCCCCCACCTCTGCCGGGCACGCCGAGGATGATGCCGGGCGAGCCGGGTCCCGTCGAACCACCGGACGCGGAAGCACCGATGCCGCCGCCGCCGACCCCACCATTGCCGCCCAGGCCGCCGCCGCCGGTGCCGGTGCCTCCGGTCTCGAAGGTGTCGCCACCGATGGCGGCATTGGACGAGAACGTGACGTTGTTCAGCGACACCGAGGCAGCACTGGCAACAAACAGCCCGCCGCCGAGCCCCGCACCGCCGCCGCCGCCGGCGAAGCCGTCGCCGCCCTTGGCGGTCGCGTTCTCCACGGTCAGACCATTGATCGTGACCTGCCCGGCATAGGCGAACAGCCCGCGATACTTGTCGCCACCATCGATGGTGCCACCATTGATGGTGAGCGTATCGCCATGGGTGAGATTGATGGCTTCGGGATCGCTCGACAGGACGATGTCGCCAAGATCGATGGTGAACGCGGTGTTTGGCGCGAGGACCGGCCCGACCAGGTCGACGAGTGCCAGTGCCGCGTTCAGTTCTGCCTCGTTGTCGACGGAGAGCGTGATCGGCATGGAATTTTTCCCCCGGCTCACCGCATGGGAACCGGTCCGTTCCAAAAAAGACAACTAGCCACTCCGGGCAGTGTTTGTGAGCAAGTCTGACCCGAACGGTCGTGGCACGATGGCGCTGAAGGTCACGCTGGACCTGCCGATGTCGTTCTGCCTTGCGCTCAAGCAGGTGGTCGGCGGGGGTGTGATCGTTCTGACCATGACCGCGGTCGGGCTGACCGGCGCGGGTGCGGCGATCGCCTACGGGCTTGCCTGCGTGGTCGTGCTGCTGGTGAGCCTGCCCTACGCGGTGCTCGGCGCGGCGGCGCCGGTCTCAGGCAGCCTCTATCGCTGGCCGGCCCGGTTCATCGGGCCGGTGCCCGGTTTCATGGGGTTCTGGATGGTGCTCGGCACCCATGTCGGGCTGGCGGCCTACGCCGCGACGTTCGGGGCCTCGCTGCACGCGCTGCTGCCCGCCGTGCCGGCACGGCTGGCGGGGCCGGGCGCGCTCGCCCTGGTGCTCACCCTCAACCTGCTCGGCGCGGAAGTGTCGGCACGCGCCGGAATCGGTGTGACGGTCGCGACCGCCGCCGCCCTGGCCGGCTTGGCCGCGGCGGGACTGCCGAACGTCGAGACGAGCCGGCTCGCCAATGTTCTGCCGCATGGCTGGCATGGGCTGCTGGCGGCGGCGGCGCTGCTGACGTTCCCGATCAGCGGGGCAACGCTGGTGTCCGAACTCGGCGGCGAGATGCGCCGGCCGGCCCGCGACATCCCGGTCGCCATTCTCGGCGCAACCGCGACCGCAGCGGTGCTCTACATCGCGGTGGCGCTGGTCGCGGCGGGAGTCCCGGCCGCCGCCGGCGCGCGCTCGCTGGTCGATGTCGCCGCGACCGTCATGAGTCGGACCGGCCTGTCGCTGTTCGGTATCGGCGCCGGCATCGTGAGCATGCTCGGGATCATCAACGCGCACATGATGTGGGGGAGCCGCAGCGTCCTGATGGTGTGCCGCGACGGCTGGCTGCCGACGATGTTCGGCCGGCCGAACCGGGCCGGCGCGCCGGCCTGGCCGCTGCTGCTGCTGGGCGCGATCGGTGCGGCACCGGTGCTCGCCGGCCTCGACGTCGGCGACATCATACGCATGAGCGGGCTCGGGGCGACCGGGTCGGCCGCGCTGTCGGTCGCGTGCGCGCCGATCTATGCCCGCCGCCATGCCGACGCGTATGCAGCCTCGCCGCTGGGCATCCCGGGCTGGGCGCTGGCGACGGTGACCGGGGCGGCGATCGCGGCCCAGGCGGCGACGATGGTCGTCCTGCTGCGGGATCTGCCGGTCCGTCTGACGTTGCTGTGGCTGGGTTGGGTCGGGATCGGACTTGCGGTCGCCACGCTGCGCAAGCAGCCGGCGTCCGCATGACGACCGCGACGGCCGCTCGGTCGTCGAGACTGCA
>CAXTSH010000083.1:0-14806 GCA_964246925.1 uncultured Acetobacteraceae bacterium | reverse complement strand
GACCCGCTGATCGCCACCAGCTTCTCGTGCACCTCGTACGTGATGATCGCCAGCAGCGCCGCCAGCCCGAGATAGAGCACGGCATATTCCGCCCGTATGGTCGTCGGCACCGCGTAGTAAGCAGATCCACGCGCCGTGGGATCGTAGCGCCAGGCCCGGATGACCTGCGGAAACGCCAGCAGCGCGATGATGAACAGGATCGGGCTCGGCCGATACAGCATCAACGCCAGCAGGATGGGCACGCCCACCAGCCAGACCCGCGGGCTCAGCACCGCCGTGATCCGCCCGCCGTCGAGCGGCGACAGCGGCAGCAGGTTGAACAGGTTCAGCAGGAACCCGGAATAGGCGATCGCCAGCAGCAGCGCGTCACCCGTGCGAAGCGCCCAGAAATACACCGCAAAACTCGCCAGCGTCCCCACGAACGGCCCGGCGAAGGCGACATACGCCTCGGTCTCCACGCTCCTCGGCATCTCGCGCATCGCCATCCAGGCGCCCACGAACGGAATGAACGACGGCAGCCCGACCGCCAGCCCGCGCTGACGCGCCGCCAGGTAGTGCCCCATCTCGTGCAGCACCAGGAGTGCCACGAAGCCTGCCGCAAACCGCCAGCCCCAGATCGCCGCATAGACGCCGATCGACAGCACCATCGTGCCGCCCGACACCAGCACCTTGGAGAACTTCAGGCCGCCCAGCAGAACCACCAGCCATCGGAACCGTCCCGACGGACGCGCGGGCGGCGGCTGCGCCGTTTCCGCCCAGGGGTCGCCTAGGGCAGGTCGCGTCTCGCCGCTCCGGTGTAGACCTGACGAGGCCGGCCGATCCTCTGCAGAGGGTCCCGGTTCATTTCCATCCACTGGCTGATCCACCCAGACGTGCGCGCCACCGCGAACAGGGCGGTGAACATGCAGGTGGGGATTCCCATCGCCTTGAGGATGATCCCCGAATAGAAATCGACGTTCGGATACAGCTTGCGCTCGATGAAATACGGATCCTCCAGCGCGATCCGCTCCATCTCGAGCGCCATCTCGAGCTGCATGTTGTTGCGGATGCCGAGCTCGCGCAGCACCGCGTGACACGTCGCCTGCATGATCTTCGCGCGCGGGTCGAAGTTCTTGTAGACCCGGTGCCCGAACCCCATCAGCCGCACGCCCGAGCTCTTCTCCTTCACCCGCGTGATGAATTCGGGGATGTTGTCCCGGTGCCCGATCTGGTCGAGCATCTTCAGCACCGCCTCGTTCGCCCCGCCATGTGCCGGCCCCCACAGCGCCGCCACTCCCGCCGCCAGCGACGCATACGGGTCCGCCCCCGTCGAGCCCACCATGCGCACCGTGCTCGTGCTGGCATTCTGCTCGTGGTCGGCATGCAGGATCAGGATCCGGTCCATCGCCCGGCTCAGCACCGGGTTGACCACATAGGGCTCGGTCGGCAGCGCGAACATCATGTGCAGGAAATTGTCGGCGTAGCTCAGGTCGGACCGCGGATAGACCAGCGGCTCGCCGGAAATGTTCTTGTAGGCCCACGCCGCGATCGTCGGCATCTTGGCGATCAGCCGCACGGCCGCCAGCCGAAGCTGCGCCTCGTCATGCAGGTCGAGGCCGCCATGATAGAACCCGGCCAGCGCCGCCAGCCCCGCGCAGATCATCGCCATCGGGTGCGCGTCGGTGCGGAACCCGTGCATGATGTGCCGCAGCTCCTCGGGCACCATCGCGTTGCGCTTGAGCTCCGCCGAAAACTCCTCCCGCGCGTGCTCGTCCGGCATCTCGCCATGCAGCAACAGGTAGGCGACGTCGGGGAAGTGCGCGCGCTCGGCAAGCTGCTCGATCGGGTAGCCGCAATGCAGCAGCACGCCCTCGTCGCCGTCGATGTAGGTGATGGCACTCTCGGTCGCCGCGGTCCCGCCATAGCCCGGATCGAACGTGAACAACCCTGTCGAGGGATACAGCTTGCGTATGTCGACCACCGGCGGCCCGATCGTGCCGGAGCGGACCGGCAACGACACCGATGTATTGCTGCCGTCGAGGGTGACGGTGACCGAACGCGCTTCGCTGTCCATGACCCGCTCCCCGGCTTTCTCCGCACTTAGTCCCGGCCCCCACAGATCTCCCCCCCCCGGCCACCCGGCGATGCCGCCACACCCGCCCCGGCCGGCGCACCCCCTCCCCCGGCCCGGCGCGCGGCGCGCGCGCCGCCTCCGCCCGGGCGGCTAGCCAGCCCAGCACCGCGCCCGCCGCGAACTCGTGACGACCGCCGCGCGTCAGCCCGGCGAGCAGTGCCGCCCCGGTCGCGGTGTCGTTGATCGCACCCAGCTCGTCCTGCGCCCGGCTCAACCGGCGCGTGAACTTCCGCACGTCCCGGCGCGGCAGCACGGGCGAGAAGAACTCGAGCGCGTAACGCAGCTTCTTGCCCGACTTGCGCGTCTCGTGCAGCGCGCCCGCCGGCAGCGACGACAGGTCGTCGGCGCAGAGCATCCGCTTGAATCGCCGGTCCAGGATGCGCGGCGCGAACTCCCGCACCGGCATCGCCAGCACCGCCGCGTCCTCCTCCCGCTCCGTTCGCCCCCCCTCTGTTCGCCCCCCCTGTGTTCGCCAGGGTGCGAGGAACGGCAGCAACGCCAGATGCAGCAGCAGCCGCCTCGTCGCCGCCGACGCCAGGTGCCGGCGCAAGGCGTCGTAGGCGGCCTCGCGCGACCGTGCCGCATCCTCCAGCAGCGACGCGATCCGCGCGTCTCCCGACATCGCCTGACCGAGCGCCGCCCCGGTGACGCCCAGGAACACGTCCCAGTCCCGCGCCGCCCCCAGCGCCGCGGCGAGCGCCGTCAGCTTGCCGCGTAATCCGTCCAGGCTGCCAGCCAGCGGCGCCTTGAACACCAGCATCGCCGAGCGCAGCCGTCGCAGCGCCACCCGCATCTGATGCACTGCTTCGGGCGTCTCGCCACGCGACGCCGCCGGCGCCAGGGTCAGGATCGCGCACGCGAGATGCCCGATCACCGTCCGGATCGCCTCATCGACGGTCGCCTCCGCGTCGACCGCCGCGGGCGCCGCCCGAGGATCCTCGCCGCGCGAAGCCGCCAGCGCCATCTCGGCCATCGACGCCACCGGCATCGACACGCCCAGCGTCTCGCCCAGCGCCAGCGCCAGCCGCGCCCCACGCTCCGCGTCGCCCTCGATCAGCAGCCGGCAGCACGCCCACTCCCGCGACACGTCGCGCAAGGTGCCGTCCAGCAGCGTCAGCCGCAGCCTGTCCGTCCCACCTTCGACCCCATCACCCTCTGCCAGCTCAATCGTGCGCCGTCGTCCGCTCAGCGCCACCCGCGGTACCGGCCGCTCGGCATCGAGCAGGGCAGGGGAGGCCGCTTCGGCCACCATCTCGCACCCGGCCGGCAGCCCGAACGCGCGCAACGGACGCTCCAGCCGCCACACGCCATCCGCTTCGGCCAGCAGGAGGTCCGCACCCTCGAACTCGTGCCACCTCACCGCCACCGGACCGCTCCGTCCGCGTCCCTGCCGCAGTCGCGACACCTCGCGATGACGGAACACCCGCCCCGCCTGCTCAGGCGCGACAGTGAGCTCGATGGTGCCCAAGCGTCCGTTCAATCGCGTCCGGACACCGGCGCTTCGAAATCCTCCGGACGCTGGAACCGCAGCAGCTTGCCCGCACCCGCGCCGAGCGCCGACCACGGCACCTCGACCGTGAACTCGGCAAGCGACGCGGTCGGATACCCGTCCAGCAGCCGCGTCACCGGCGGCTCCGGCCGCGCCGCCGGATCACGCCCGACCAGATCGATCGCCGCGTCGTAAAGGCCCGGGTTGTGTCCCACCACCAGCACGCTGCGCGTCGCCTCCGGCACCTCGCGCAGCCGGTCGAGGATCGTCGCCCCGTCCGCGAGGTACAGCCGGTCGGTGACGTCCACCTCGATTGCCTCCGTCATCAGCCGCAGCGCGTCGAAGGTCTGGCGCGTGCGCCGGCTTGAACTCACCAGCGCAAGATCGGGGGCGAGCCGAAGCATCGCGAACGCGTTCGACATCGCACGCGCCGCGCGCTCGCCGCGCGGGTTGAGCGGTCGCTCGTGATCGCGCAGCGTCGGGTCGTCCCACGACGACTTGGCGTGTCGAAGCAGCAGCAGTTGCGCCATCGGACCGATCCTCACCTAGAGCACCTGCCGTGCTCTATAGATATGGAAGCCAGAGCAACTTGGGGTCGCTCGAGCCTGTTGATCACGTCATCCCACGCGCCGCCGCCTCATGGTGGCGGATCACCTCGCGGACCACGAAGGCCAGAAACTTCTCGGCAAAATCCGGATCCAGTCGTGCCGCCACCGCGAGCTCGCGCAATCTCGCCACCTGCTGGGCCTCGCGGGCCGGATCGGCCGGCGGCATCCCGTGCAGCGCCTTGAGCCGTCCGACCATCTGCGTGCAGCGGAACCGCTCGGCCAGCATGTGGACCAGTGCGGCATCGATGTTGTCGATGCTGCCACGCAATCGGCGCAGCTCGGCCATGACCTCGTCGTTCGCCATGGCGCAAGCCTACTCCGGCAAATCGATCCATGACAGATGGCCGCCCTTGCCGGCGCCGGTGTCGATGAACACCGCGATGCCGCCGCGTCGGCCGCGAAACACCGCCGGCCGCCCATCCTCGCTGCGGCAATCATGGCCGCAATAGACCGTCATGCCCGGCGGTATCCGGTCGACCCAGCGCGTCAGCCGGACCGGGTAGCCGTCGCTCTGCATCTGTCCCGTGGTCTCGCCGAACAGCGCGCGCGACAGCAGGTGGTCGACCCGCCCGAGAGCCGGCGGCGGCGGCACCGCCAGCATCCCGGTATGAAAGCCGCCATGGACGAAGAAGATCGATCCGCGCCGCAGCCACGCCGGTGCCAGCGCGATCTCGGCGAGCGCGCGCGCCGACAGCGTTCCGTCGAGCTGCGCCAGCGTCGCTTCCAGCGCCGGGTCGGGCCGCATCCGCTGCCCCGACAGCGCCCGACCGAGCTTGCGGTCGTGGTTGCCGAGCAGGAACAGCCCCCGCCTTTCGTCGATCAGCCGGTGCGCCATCCGAAGCGCCCCCGCGCTGTCCGGTCCGTGGTCGATCAGGTCGCCCAACTGCACCACGAACCGGTCGGTCGCGATCGCGTGCGCAAAGGCGGCGCTGTCGCCGTGCACGTCGCCCACCACCCGGATCGGCGCACCGGCCGGCAGCGCCCTCTGCGTCAAGCCGCCCTCTTCCCCCGAACGTGGTCGCGAAACGCCGCCAGCGCCCGGTCGCGCCCCTCGTCGAGCCCGATCACTGGTCGAGGATAGTCTCGCCCGATCGCGACGCCGGCCGCCTCCAGCACGTCGTCCGGCGCCTCCCAGGGCGCATGCACATGCGCGTCCGGCAGACGCGCCAGCTCCGGCACCCACCGCCGCACATAGGCGCCGCCGGGATCGAACTTCCTCGCCTGCGTCAGCGGGTTGAATACCCGGAAGAAGGGCTGGTTGTCGGTCCCGGTCCCGGCGACCCACTGCCAGCTCGCGGCATTGGTCGCCAGATCGCCGTCGACCAGCGTGTCCCAGAACCACGCCTCGCCATCCTGCCAGGCGATCAGCAGGTGCTTGACCAGGAACGATGCGGTGATCATCCGCACCCGGTTGTGCATCCAGCCGATCTGCCAGAGCTGCCGCATGCCGGCATCCACGATCGGCACCCCCGTGCGCCCCTGCTGCCAGGCCCGCAACGCGTTGGCGTCCCGCCGCCACGGCAACGACGCGTAGGCCTCGTGCATCGGCCGGTCCGGGATGTTCGGGCGGTGCCAAAGCAGGTAGGCCGCGAAATCGTGCCAGAGCAGCTCGTTCTCGAATTTCTCGCGTCCTCGACCCGTAGCCGCCTTGGCCGCCCACCAGACCTGGTGCGGCGACAGCTCGCCCCAGTGCAGGTGCGGCGACAGCATCGAGGTGCCGTCCGGATCGTCCGGCCGGTCGCGCTGCGCGCCGTATTCGTCGAGATGCTCGGCCAAAAACCGCTTCAGCCGCCGCGCCGCGCCCTCCTCTCCCGGCGTCCAGGTCTCGCGCAGTCCCCCCGCCCAATCGGGCTTTGTCGGCAGCAACTTCCATGCTTCAAGCCGTTCGCCGGCAACACCCGTCATCCCGGTCACCCGGTGTGGCGCCGCCGCCGGCTGCCGCGGTGCCGGCAACGCCCGGCAGGCCCGCGCGAACGGCGTGTAGACCCCGAAGATGCCGCCGGTCTTGGTCCTCACGCCCTCATAGCCGAACAGCGTCGCGGTCTGGTGGTGCTCCAGCCTGCACCCGTCCGGCAGGGCCGATGCCACCTGCTCGTCCAGCCGCCGCATCGCCGGCTCATGAGCCCAGCCGCAATGCACCGCCTCCGCCCCGACCTCGCGCGCCAGCGCCGGCACGATTGAAGCCGCATCGCCGCGGCGCAGCACCAGCGGCGCGCCCGCCTCGCCCAGCGCCGCCCCGAGCGACGCGAGGCTCCCGTGCAGCCACCACCGGTGCGCGCCGCCCATCGCCCAGGCCCCGCCCAGACCGGGATCGAAGACAAACACCGGCAGCACGCGCGCGCCATCCGCGGCCGCCGCCACCAGCGCCGCATTGTCGGCGAGCCGAAGATCATTGCGAAACCACATGATCGTGGTTCGTCCATCTGCCGTTCGGGCCATCGAGCTTTCCTTTTCCCGGCACAACGCGCTCGTGCCCCGACCGATCCCACGAGCTCATCGGCTGCTCACGACCACATCGCCATGGCGCCGCTGACCTAGATGGGGTGGGATCAGCTCTCAGTGCTGACTGGTCGCCATCAGGGTGTCTTCAGCCTTGCGGCCATCGCGTCAATGAAGAGGCGCACCTTCGAGGGCACCATGATCCGCGTAGGATAGACTGCCCAAACCGATAGCGGCTCCGGTTCGGCGTCGGCGAGCCGCACCTCGCGCAACGCCCCGCCGGCCAGCTCCGCCTCCACGAACCACGCCGAGAGGTTCGCAATGCCCAGACCACCCAGACATGTCTGCAGCAGGCCCTCTATCGAGTTTGCCGAAAACCGGCCGCCGATCTTCCGGTTGACGAGCCGGTCCTTGGTCCTGAACGCCCAGTGCGTCGTACCCGTGACCGCCAGGCAGCTATGCCGGCCGAGGTCCGCCAACGACTCCGGAAGTCCGTGCCGCTTGATATAGTCGGCTGAAGCGAGCAGACGGCGCGGGTTGGCTGCCAGCTCACGCGCCACCAGGCCGCTGTCCGAAAGCTTGGCGATACGCACCGCAAGATCGATGCCCGCGGGAACGATGTCGACGACGTCGTCGGTCATCAGCAGATCGACGTCGACTTCGGGGTTGTGACGCATGAACTCGACGGCCACCGGGGCGACGATTTTCCGTCCGAAGGCCACCGACGCCGTCAGCCGCAGCAGACCCGACGCTTGCTTGGAGGGCCTGACGCTCGCGAGCGCCAGGTCCCGATCGTCGAGGAGTTTTTGCGCGTGAGGAAAGAATGCCAAGCCTTCGTCGGTCAGCGCCAACGATCGTGTCGTCCGATGCACAAGGCGAACGCCAAGTTCCGCCTCCAGCTCGGCGAGGCTCCGGGTAGCCGTCATCGGCGTGATGCGTAACCGCCGCGCCGCCCCGGCCAGGCTGCCCGCCGCTCGGGCCTCGACCAGGACGGACAGCGCGCAGAAGTCCATCATAACGCCCAGTGATATGCTTCTGTATCAGATTTGCATATTTCGCCCGGCTGCCGGAACAAATAGCGTGCATGAAAGCCCACCAGGAGCAGGCTTCCATGCCCACACTCACGACCCGGGACGGCACCGAAATCTTCTACAAGGATTGGGGGGTCGGACAGCCTATCGTCTTTCATCATGGCTGGCCTCTCAGCGCGGACGACTGGGACGCGCAGATGATGTTCTTCTACCAGCACGGTTATCGCGTCATCGCCCATGATCGACGGGGCCATGGCCGCTCCGCGCAGACAGCAACCGGCAACGACATGGACACCTACGCGACGGACGTCGCGGAGCTGACGACGTCGCTCAACTTGCGCGACGCAATCCACGTCGGCCACTCCACTGGCGGTGGCGAGGTCGCGCGCTACGTCGCTCGCCACGGCGCCGGCCGGGTTGCCAAGGCCGTCCTGATCAGCGCGGTCACCCCGGTGATGCTCAAGAAAGACAGCAACCCGAACGGCACGCCGATAGAGGTATTCGACGACATCCGCAGCGGGACGGCATTCAACCGCGCGCAGTTCTACATCGACATCACACTCCCGTTCTACGGCTACAACAGGCCGGACGCGAAGCCTTCGGAGGGCGTGCGACGGAACTGGTGGCGCCAGGGCATGATGGGGAGCGCCCTGGCCCATTACGAATGCATCAGAGCCTTCTCCGAAACAGACTTCACCGAGGACCTGAGAGCGATAGCTGTTCCGACCCTCGTCATGCACGGCGAGGACGACCAGATCGTTCCCTACGCCGCTTCCGGTCCGCTCTCGCATGCGCTCGTCGAGGGCTCGATCTTCAAATCCTACCCCGGCTTCCCGCACGGGATGCCGACGACCGAGGCAGAGCGGATCAGCGCCGACCTGCTCGCCTTCTGCCGGCTCTGACGAGGTGGCGACGCCGAAGCGCTCGATCGTTCTCGTTCACGGCGCCTGGGCCGACGGTTCCAGTTGGAGCAGGGTAATTGCCCTTCTGCAGGCGGACGGCTTTTCGGCCGTCGCGGTGCAGAACCCCCTGACCTCCATCGAGGACGACGCCGCGGCGACGGCGCGCATCCTGGCCGGCCTGGACGGCCCCGTCGTCCTCGTCGGCCATAGCTGGGGCGGCGTGGCCATCACCGAGGCCGGCGCCGACGCCAAAGTGGCGTCGCTCGTCTATGTTTCCGCGTTCGCGCCCGATCTCGGCGAGACCGGCGGCGCCCTGATCGCCGCCCATCCAGCACCGCCGGGCCTGTCGACGATCGCGACCGATCCGGCGGGTTTCGTCTACCAGACAGAGGTCGGCATGCTCGAGAACCTTGCGCCGGACCTTCCCCCCGAAGAAGCCCGGGTTCTCGCTGCCACCCAGGGCCGGCTGCCCAGTGCCGCCTTCGGCCAGACCGTCACGACGGTCGCGTGGAGGACGAAGCCGTGCCGCTACGTGCTTACGACCGAGGACCGCGTCGTCAGCCCGGAGCTTCAGGCGATGTTCGCCGCCAGGATGAACGCCGCAACGACCAGGCTGAACGCCAGCCACATGTCCCTGCTTTCCCGACCGGATGCAGTCGCCCGCGTCATCGAGGAGGCCGCAATCGCGTGCTGAACAAGGCCAGGGCATCATGCGTTAGCATGTCTTCGACATGACCCTGGACAGGCTACTTCTGCGCAAGCGCGAACGAACCCGAAATTGAAGCCAGCGGACGCCGTCAATTGCAGGCGCCCGCGCGGGCGAGCAGGAAGGCCGCTTCCCGCGTGTTGCGGGTGAGCTTGGCCGCAGCCTCGAATTCCGAGCGGGCCTCGGCCAGTCGGCCGCACCGAAACAGAAAGTCGCCGCGTGCCGCCGGCAGCGGTGCATAGTTCCGCAGCATGGCGGTGGCGGCGATCTCGTCGACCAGCCGCAGACCCGCTTCGGGTCCGAACGCCATGCTGTGCGCGACCGCCCGATTGAGGTCCACCACCGGCGAGGGCATCACCGCCCGCAGCCGGTCGTAGAGTGCGGCGATGCGGGGCCACTCGGTATCGCCCGGGCTGCGCGCCCGCGCATGACAGGCGGCAAGTGCGGCCTGCAGCGCGTAGGGACCGGCGCCCCCGAGAGCTTCGGCGCGGGCCAGCGCGTCAAGGCCACGGCAGATCAATAACTGGTCCCAGCGTGCGCGGTTCTGCTCGATCAGCGTGAGCAAGGCGCCGTCCGGCCCGATACGCGCCGGCAGGCGCGAGGCCTGGATTTCCATCAGGGCCAGCAGCCCGAACACCTCCGCATCGTCGGGCATCAGCCCCGCCAGCATGCGGCCCAGCCGTTGCGCCTCCAGGCACAGGCCCGGCCGGACAAGATCGTCGCCCGCCGTCGCCGCATAGCCCTCGTTGAAGACCAGGTAGACGACCTCCAGCACCGAGGCGAGCCGCGCCTCGCGCTCGGCGCCGCGTGGCACCTCGAAGCCAAGCCCGGCCTTCGCGATCGCCTTCTTCGCGCGGACGATGCGCTGGGCGATCGCAGCCTCGCTCGACAGGAAGGCACGAGCGATCTCGTCCGTCGTCAGGCCGCCGACCACCCGCAGGGTGAGCGCCGTGCGAGCCTCCGGCGACAGCATGGGGTGGCAGGCCGTGAAGATGAGGCCCAGCAGCTCGTCGCCGAGATCATCGTCCATGGCCGCTTCGATCGCCTCGACCGCGCCGTCCGACGTCTCGTCCAGCTCGCGCGCGATCTCCCCGTGCTTGCGCTCGCGCATCCTGTCGCGCCGGAGTGCGTCAACGGCGCGCCGTTTGGCGACCGTCATCAGCCAGGCGCCTGGATGGGCTGGAACGCCGGTCCGCGGCCATTCCGACAGAGCGACGATCAGCGCGTCCTGCGCCAGCTCCTCGGCCAGATCGACATTGCGCACCACACGGGCCAGGCCCGCGATGAGCCTGGCCCGTTCAATGCGAAAGGTCGCTTCAATCGCCTGGTGCGTCTCGCCTGCCGTCACCGCGAAGTTTCGACCATGATGTCAGGCGACGCCAAGCTTCTGGCGCGTCTCGTCACGGGGTGCGGCGTCCTCGGGCTCAGGCGGCAGAACATGGGCCAGGTCCGCCACCTCGAAGAATGGCCGGATCTCGATCTCGCCTGGCGGCCCAGGGATATCGGGGAAGCGCTTCGCCCAGGCGATGGCCTCGTCCATGTCCTTGACCTCCCAGATCGAAAAGCCGGCGACCAGCTCGCGTGTCTCGGCGAACGGCCCGTCGATGACCGTGCGACTGCGACCATCGACGGCGATGCGCTTGGACTGGGCACTGGGCTTGAGGCCGGCGCCGGCCACGAACACGCCGGCGCTCACCAGCTCCTCGGTGAACCGGTCCATCACCGCGAACGCCTCGGTCGGGGGGAGCACCCCCTTTTCGCTGTCTTCGGTGGCTTTGAAGAACACCATCACACGCATCGTCTGTCTCCTCGTTCGGGCCTGCCTCAGTGGCCTGGCATCAGAACGACGAATTGGGTTTTCGAAAATCGACATCGTCCCGCGAATTCTTTTCCATCGCTGGCGGCCGCAGAAACTCCTCGACATCGGCCGTCCCGTACAGCGGCCGGATTTCGATCTCGCTCGGTCCCGGCATCGGATTGGGGCAGCGCTTCACCCAGGCAACCGCCTCGTCGAAATCCTTGACGTCCCACAGCCAGAAGCCGGCGACCAGCTCGCGGGTCTCGGCAAAAGGCCCGTCGATGACCGTACGGCCGGGACCGTCGAACGCGACACGCTTGGCCTGCGAGGTGGGCTTGAGGCCGTCGGCCAGGAGCAGGATGCCGGCTTGGCGAAGCTCGTCGTTGAACCTGCCCATCGCCTCCATCATCTCGGCCCTCCAGGCCGCGGAAGAAGAGCCCTTCTCGCTGTCTTCGGTCGCTTTGACGAACACCATCACGCGCATCGTTTGTCTCCTTCTTTGGCCCGGCCGGTTGGCTTGGCATCAGAACGACGAGCGAGCTTTTCGAAAATCGACATCTCCGGAATGGCCGTCGCGCCGTTACCCAGGCACGCGTCCGAGATCGAAACCGAACAACCGCTCCGACCCGGTCAGGAAGCACCGGCCGCCGCGCGGAAACAGCGCCGCGATCGCCGGGTCCGTCACGTCGAGCCCGCCTGCATAGGCGCCGAACGCCGGCAGCATCAGCCGCGTCCCTGACGCGCAGGCGACGAAGCAAGGCCGGCACACCCCGCCGCCCCGCGTCGCCACTCGCGCCTTCGGGTGATGGTGCCCACAGACCTCGATCTCCGCGGCCGGGCGCGCTCCGGCGTAGGCCTGGTGCCGGAACAGCAGCGGACCCGCCCGGAACAGGCAGGCCGCCTCCCCCGGCACGCCCGCCATCGGCTCCGGATCATGGTTCCCCGCGACCCAAACCACACGCCGCCCTGCCGCGAGCGCCGCCAGCCGCCTCCGATCCGCCCCCGACAACCGGGCCGACCCGTCCCCATCATGGAAGCTGTCCCCAACAGCCACCAAAGTCGCCGCCTCGTAGTCGTCGCAGACCCGCAGCAACCGCTCCAGCGTGACCCCGGTATCCCAAGGCGGCAGCAGCGAGCCGGCGCGCGCCCCCGCGCTGCCCTTCTCCAGATGCAGGTCCGCCACCGCCACCAGCCGCTCGCTTGGCCATACCAGCAACCCTGCCGGATCGAGCAGCATCGTCTCGCCGCCGATCCGCCATACCGTCGCCCTCACCGGCGCCTCGCCGCGGCCGCCGCCCTGGTCTGCGGCGGAAACAGCGGCGGCGGTCCTGCCCGGCGCTGTCGCGTCAACGTCCGCAGCTCCTTGGCATGCCCCGGCGCCAGCACCAGCGCGTCGCTCGTCGGCTCCACGCCATGCAGCGCCTCGTCGAGCAGCGTCTCGGTTTCCGCCAGCAGCGCCTCCTCGTCGGCCTCGGTCCGCACGTGCTCGCGCCCGAGATCGAGCATCACCGGAACCCCGAGCGGCGAACACCGATCGAGCCGTACCGTCCGTATCCGCCCCTCCACACGCGTCAGCATGTCCGCCAGCCGCCCGACATCGGTCAGCCCCGACGCCGCCTCCGCGCGCGTCGCCCGCAGCAGCACATGGTCCGGCTGATGCCGGCGCAGCACGTCGTAGATCAGGTCGGTGTTGACCGTCACCTGCCGTCGATTTTTCGCCCGCCCCGGATGATTTCTCTCGATCAGCCCTGCAACCACGGCAATATTGCGGAACGTCCGCCGCAACATGGAGCTTTCCGCCATCCAGTCTTCGAGATCGTCTCCCAGCATGTCCGGCGCAAACAGCGCATCCATGTCGCCAGGCGGATTGGCGCACCAGGCCGCCAGCACATAGTCGGTCGCCACGAACCCCAGCGGCACGCATCCCGACCGCGCCATGCGGCGCGTCAGCAGCATGCCCAGCGTCTGGTGCGCGTTGCGCCCCTCGAACGCATACGCGATCACGAAATGAATCCCGTGCCGCGGAAAAATCTCCACCAGCAGCCCTTCAGGCTCCGGCAGCAGCGACAGCGACTGCTGCAGTGCGAGCCATTCCCGCACCGGTTCCGGGTAGGCGCCCCAGGCCTCCGGATCGTGCAGCATCCGCCGCACACGCGCCGCCAGCGAGGTGCTCAGCGGCAGCCGCGACCCGACATAGGTCGGCACCACCGGCTCGCCGGTCCCGCCTTCGGCCGCCTCCAGGGCGTCCTCGCGCATCGCCACGAATCGCAGCCGCCGTCCCGCGAACAGGAAATTGTCGCCCGGCGAGAGCATGTTCGCGAAGCCTTCCTCGATCTCGCCCAGCACGAACCCGCGCGCCCCGCCCAGCCGCACCTTGACCACCGGCGCTTCGACGATCGTTCCCGAGTTCATCCGTGCCAGCGCCGCGATCCGGCTCGAGCGCACCTGCACCCGACCCAACGCATCCCGGAACAGCTTGTGGTAGCGATCATAGGCGGCAAGCGCGTAACCCCCATGCTCGACGAACCCGAGCACGTCGTCGAAATCACGCCGCGACAACCCGGCATAAGGCTGCGCCCGCCGCACCTCGGCGAACATCGCGTCCGGCTCGAACGCGGCGGCGCACGCCATCAGCAGCAGATGCTGCGCCAGCACGTCGAGCCCGCCCGGCCCCGGCGCGTCGCCGTCGAGATCCGATGCCGCCACCCCCTCGATCGCCGCCTCGCATTCCAGCACCTCGAACCGGTTCGCCGGCACCAGGATCGCCCGGCTCGCCTCGTCCATCCGATGGTTCGACCGTCCCACTCGCTGCAGCAGCCGCGACACGCCTTTCGGCGCTCCCACCTGGATCACCTGGTCCACGCCGCCCCAGTCGATGCCGAGATCGAGCGACGAGGTGGCGATCACCGCCCTCAGCCCGCCCTCGCTCACCGGACGCGCCATCGCCGCCTCGATCCGGCGCCGCTGCGCGATGTCGAGGCTGCCGTGATGCAGCCCGATCGGCAGCGTGTCCTCGTTGATGCGCCAGATCTCGTTGAACAGCAGCTCGCCCTGCGCGCGCGTGTTGACGAACACGATCGTCATTCCGGCCGCCTCGATCCGGCGCAGCACGGCGGACGCCGCCGACAACCCCATCCGCCCGGCCCACGGCACATGCGTCTCCGCCAGCATCATCTCGACCCGCGGCGGCGCACCCGGCGGCGCTTCGACCAGCCGGCAAGCCCCGCCCAGCCCGACATAGGCGAGCAGCGCCTCCCGATGCGCCACCGTCGCCGACAACCCGACCCTTGTCGCCGCCGGCGCGAGCGCCGCAAGCCGGGCCAGCGCCAGCGCCAACTGGTCGCCCCGCTTGGTCCCCGCCAGCGCGTGCACCTCGTCGATCACCACGTGGCGCACACCGGCGAACAGCCCTGGCGCGTCCTCCTGACTCAGCATCAGCGCCAGGCTCTCCGGCGTCGTCAGCAGGATCTCCGGCGGGTTCTCCCGCTGCCGCCGCCGCCGGTCGCTCGGTGTGTCGCCAGTCCGGGTCTCGATCCGCACCGAACGCGACATCTCGCTCGCCGGCGCCACCAGGTTGCGCGCGATATCCGTCGCCAGCGCCTTGAGCGGACTGACATACAACGTATGCAGCCCCACCGAACGCCCCGCCGCCAGCTCGATCAGCGCCGGCAGAAACCCCGCCAGCGTCTTCCCGCCCCCGGTCGGCGCCAGCAGCAGCAC
>CAXTSH010000082.1:11339-14939 GCA_964246925.1 uncultured Acetobacteraceae bacterium | reverse complement strand
GACCCGAACCGCGCCCCAACCCATCCCGGCGCCATCCTCCGCTACGACGTCCTGCCCGCAACCGGCCTGACCGCCACCGTCTTTGCCCAGCGTCTAGGCGTCTCGCGCCAGACCGTTCACGCCTTGCTCGCCGAGAAGTCCGCCATGACCCCGGAGATGGCCGTCAGGATCGGCAGGCTGTGCGGCAACGGCCCCGGAGTCTGGTTGCGCATGCAACAAGCTCTCGATCTATGGCATGCGCAGCGGACGGTCGACGTTTCCGCCATCGAACCCATCCAGGCAGCTTAGCTGGCCCGCCGCCAGCTCAGAGCAGAAGCGCTCTCCCGCGGCAATCGCGTTCCACCCCGCAGGTCTGCCGGACGCCGAAACGTGGGACGCAGACCAAACCGATGCAGTCCTCCGACCGTCCCATAAAAGCTTGCAGGTCCTGACCACCCGCTTCATAATCTGAACATGCGTTCAGAAAACACGGCACTCGATCAGATCCCCCGCAGCTTCATCGAGACCGCGCGCCGGGCGCAGATCGTGCAATGCGCCGTCGACGCCATCGCCGAACTCGGCTTCGCCAAGGCATCGCTGGCGCAGATCGCCAAGCGCGCCAGCATCAGCACCGGCGTCATCCTCTACCACTTCGCCAGCAAGGACGAGCTGATCCGCGACGTCGTGGCCCACGTCTACGCGGCCGGCGAAGCCTTCGTGACACCGCTCGTGGACCGCTCCAGCGCCAGGCAGGCCCTGCGCAGCTTCATCGAAGCCAACCTCGCCTTCGTCACCGACAGACCCAACCGGACACTGGCGACGATGAACATCGCCCGCTCCGGACGCTCCGAGACCGGCGCGCCCCTGTTCGACCCCGCCGTGCAGCAGCCCCGACAGGCCGGCCTCACCTCCATTCTGCAGGCGGGGCAGGCGAACGGAGAGTTCCGCCGCTTCGCCGTCCCCGTCATGGTTGCCACCATCATCGAGGCGCTCGACGCCATGACGCCGGCGATGGCCGCCGACCCGTCTCTCGATTGCCGCGCCTACGCAAGCGAGCTGGCCGAACTGTTCGACCGCGCCACCAGAAACGACCGGGAGCCAGTCGCCCCATGAAGAACTTCTTCTACTCGGGAAAACTGCTGTTCCTCGACATGTTGTCCACGGCGTTCTTCCTGGTCCTCTATCTGACGACCAGGAACCTTTCGCTCGCCGTCGGCCTCGGCATCGCCCTCGGCCTGGCCCAGATCGGCTGGGAGATCGCACGCCGCAAGCCGATCGACACGATGCAGTGGGTCAGCCTGGTCATCGTCGTGGCGTCGGGCACGGCAACCCTCATCACTCACGATGTCCGCTTCATGATGGTCAAGCTGAGCGTGATCTACCTGCTGATCGGGGCGGCCATGTGCAAGCCGGGATGGATGGACCGCTACCTGCCGCCGCTCGCCAGGGAGCTGGTGCCTGACATCGCCATCATCTTTGGCTTCGTCTGGGCCGGACTGATGTTCTTCTCCGCAGCGCTCAACCTCGCGCTGGCCCTGACCTGCTCCGTCGCGGTCTGGGCCTCCGTCATGTCCGTCTACGGTATCGCCAGCAAACTCGCCCTGTTCCTGATCGGTTTTGCGACCATGCGCTGGATCGGCGGCCGCCGCTACCGGATGCGGCAAACCTCTCTGGCGCTCGCCTGACTTGCTTCGTTCGAGACCGGAGCAGGGCCACACCCCTTCGGTGCCCAGCCACCAATGATTGGTCCCGCAAGACCCACCCGACGATGTATGATCATTCGATGGATCGCCCCAAATTCATTCGCCACTGGGCCGAGCTGGAAAGCCCCGACAACTCCTCCTATCCAGGCGATGCCGAACTGCTCTCCATCGGAGCGCCGCTCGGTCGCGCGCTCGGCCTGACCAAGCTCGGCATCCACCACGAGCGCCTGCCGCCGGGACGCCGAACCTCCTACCCGCACGCCGAGAGCACGGAAGATGAGTTCGTCTTCGTCCTCGAAGGCACGCCGGACGTCTGGGTCGACGGCCATCTGCACCGGCTCCGGCCCGGCGACAGCGTCGCCTTTCCCTCCGGGACCGGGATCGCCCACACGTTCCTCAACAACAGCGACGAGGAGGTGCGATTGCTTGTCGTGGGCGAGCCCAGCCTCCCCGGCTCGGCAATCCGCTACCCGCTGAACGAGGCATACGAATCGACGCTGTCGGACCGCTGGACGGACGCTCCGCATCGCCCGCTAGGCCCGCACGACGGACGACCAACCCAACCGACCCCACGCCGATAAGAGCCTACGCCGCCAGTTCTCCCGCCTGCCGCACCGCCTCGCCGAGCGCCTTCTGCCGCTGCTCCGGACCGAACGCCACGCCCTCCGCCAGCACCGTTTCGATGCTCGTGATGCCCATGAACCCGAACACCGAACGCAGATAGCTTTCCTGGTGCTCGTTCGAGGCGTAGGGCGTCCCCGGCGCATACATCCCGCCGCGCGACAACGCCAGCACCACCCGCTTGCCGCCGGCCAGTCCCACCGCACCGGCCTCGGTGTATCGAAACGTCTTGCCGGCAACCAGCACCCGGTCGACCCAGCTCTTGAGCTGGCTGGGAACGGTGAAGTTGTACATCGGCGAGCCCACCACCACGATGTCGGCCGCCAGGAACTCGTCGAGCGCCGCGCCGCCGAGCGCCAGATCCTCCTGCATCGCCTGATCGTGCTTCACCTCCGCACTCTGCCCAGCCAGATAGGCTCCAGTCAGATGCGAGACCGGCGAAGCCGCCAAATCCCGCCGCACCACCTCCACGCCCGCGTGCAGCGCGCGCAGACGCTCGACCACCGCCGCCGAAATCCTTCGGCTGACCGAGTTCTCGCCAAGGATGCTCGAATCGAGATGCAGCAACTTCATGGATTCAGCCTCATGGTTCTGGTTGGTAACCAGGGCTAGATGAGTGACCGCGGCCGATCGCCACAAGGAGGCACATTGCTCGAACCAAGGCACACCGCTGTAACCGGGCTCGTCCCGAGGCACGCCTCCGACGACTGCCGCACCGTCAACGCCATCCTGGCGCGGATCGGCGACAAATGGAGCGTCCTCGTCGTCGTCCTGCTCGGGCCCGGTCCGCGCCGCTTCAACGAGATCAAGCGTCTGGTCGGCGGCATCTCGCAGCGCATGCTGACGCTCACGCTGCGCGGCCTCGAACGCGACGGCCTGGTCGCCAGGACCGTGACGCCCACCAATCCGCCGCGCGTCGACTACGCCCTGACCGATCTCGGCCGCTCCCTCAGCCAGCCGGTCGCGGTGCTCGGCCACTGGGCACGCACCCACAGAGCCGACATCGAGGCGGCCCGCCGCAGGTTCGACGACCGTCCGGTCTAGGATCCGCCCTCCAGACTCGAACGGACGGCCACGCACCCCATACTCCCGCCATGCAACGACCCTTGTTCGCCTACGAACGCCTGATGCTTGCGGGCGGGCGGCCGTACACCGTCATGCTGGCGGCCCGCGTCGGCAACACCGTCGAGGCAGAGGCGCTCCGCGACGCGCTTGCCTCCCTCCAGGCCCGCCACCCGGCGTTGGGGGGGGGGGGGGGGGGGGGGGGGGGGGGGGGGGGGGGGGGGGGGGGGGGGGG